>JAGRKN010000256.1:13692-16478 GCA_020442275.1 Rhodoblastus sp.
CGTCGCCCTCGAACGAGAGCACGGCATCCACCATGTGCTCGACCACGCGAGGCCCCGCGACCTGCCCATCCTTGGTGACATGGCCGACGAGGACGACGCAGCAGCCCGTCGTCTTGGCGAAGCGGATCAGGGCCTGCGCTGCGCCGCGCACCTGCGTGACCGTGCCGGGCGCGGAATCGACGGCGTCGGTGAACATGGTCTGGATGGAATCGATGACGACGAGGGCAGGGCGCTCGCCCTGCATCAGCGTGGCGAGAATGTCTTCCACATGCGTCTCGGCGGCGAGCTGCACGGCGGCGTCTGCAAGCCCGAGCCGCGCGGCGCGCATACGCACCTGGGCGGTCGCTTCCTCGCCGGAAATATAGACGACGCGCTTCTTCCTGCGCGCAAGAACCGCGCAGGTCTGGATCAGCAGCGTGGACTTGCCGATGCCCGGCTCGCCGCCGATCAACAGGACCGAGCCCGGCACGAAGCCGCCGCCGGTTACGCGATCGAATTCACGGATGCCGGAGACGATGCGCGGCGCTTCCGCGCTCTCGCCGTCAAGACCCTCCAGCTTGAACGGCCGCCCCTTCGTGCCCTTGCCCGCCGTCGCCGCGCCGATTCCGGCGGCCGCCTGTTCCTCGACGATCGTGTTCCACTCGCCGCAGGCCTCACACTTGCCCTGCCAGCGATTGCTGACGGCGCCGCAATTCTGGCAGACGAAGGATGAGCGAGAACGGACCATGAACATGTCTAGGCGGATTCGCCGCCCGGAGCAAGCGCCCCTGCGCGCTCAGGTCACGCTTCAGCGCGCGAAATGAAACAGCCGCCAGATGGCGACGCTCATCGAAGTGACCGCGATCAGCGTGAGCAGGCCCAGGACCGTGAAATAGCCGCGCCGGAAGGAAAAGCCGCGCCGGACGTTGGCGTTGATGCGTGGCTGGAGTTGCGTGCGCGCGCCGAGGCGCACGCCTGACGCGGTCCCGTTTCGGGCCGAACCGGGCTGCGCGAGGCCGATGGCGAATTTCGACACGTGGGTCTCCTGTCCCAATCCAGAGCAGGACCGCGCCGCTTTGCGACGCGCCCGCCCCTTGGACAGCGCCGTTGCAAGCCTGGGGCCGTGTCAGTCGCCGGTCGCCCAGAGCGCGGCGTCCTCGCGTTCGCCTATAAGCGCGAGACCGCTGGCGATCGACAGGAGTTCATCGCCGGTCTCGATCTTTCGTGCGCCGAAACGCCGTTCGAAAATTTCGCGCACGGCGGGCGTGAAGGACGTGCCGCCCGTCAGGAAGACGCGGTCGATCTTCTTTTCGCCAAGGCCCGCGGCCGCCAACGTGTCGTTGAGCGCCGCCTCGATGCGGGCGAGGTCGCCTGCAATCCAACTTTCGAAATTCGCGCGCGAAATCGTCACGCGAAAATCGCGGCCGAGCGGCGCGAAGGCGAATTCGGTTTCCTCGGCCTTCGACAGGCGAATTTTCGCCTCCGACACCGCCTTGTAGAGCGGATAGCCCTGGTCTTCCTCGACCAGCTCGATCATGCGCTCGATCTTCTCGGGCTCGAGGCAGACCTTCAGCATGTTCTTGAGGTCGCGGAATTCGTCGGAAGATTTGAGCACCGAGAGCATGTTCCAGCGCGCGAAACTCATGAACACGCCGACTGGCAGGTCGAGCGTCTTGCCCATGCCCTGATATTTGCCGCCCTTGCCGAGATGCGGCAGGACGACCTTGTCGATGATGTGGAAATCGAAACTGTCGCCGGCGATGCCGACGCCGCCATGCGCGAGCGGCGTCGCGCTGAAGCCGTGCGCGTCGACATCGAAGCGCAGGATGGAAAAGTCCGTTGTGCCGCCGCCGAAATCGGCGACCAGCACGGTCGCGCTCTTCTTCAGGTTGCGCGCGAAATGGAACGCGGCCGCCACCGGTTCGTAGACGAACAGGATTTCGTCGAATCCGAATTGTTCCAGCGCCGCGCGATAGCGCTGCGCGGCGAGGGCGGGATCGGGCGTCGCGCCGGCATATTCGACGGGCCGCCCGATCACGAGCCGCTTCGTCGTCGGCAGCGCGTCGCCAGCGTGCGCCCGCAGGCGCGTGAAAAATTCCTCGAGCAGGTCTTCGAAGCGGTAGCGCTGCGCATAGACATAGGCGCCGTTGAACAGGGGGCTCGCCGCGAATGTCTTCAGCGATTGCATGAAACGGCTGTCTTCGGGGTGCTCCAGATAGCGCCGCACGGCCCACGGCCCGATCTCGCTTTGCGGGCGTTTCTTGCCGGCCTCCTTCCAGAAGGCGAGCGCCGTGCGCAGGGCCTCGGCCTTGTGGTTGTCGAACGTGAAGGCGAGCGGGCGCGCGACGGCGCCGTCGCTGAGCGCAAGCACGGAATTTGTGGTGCCGAAATCGAAGCCGAGCGCGCGCGACATGGGTCTTGGGGGTGAAGGGATCGGGAAGGGGCCGCGCGTATCGCATGGATTTGCCGCCGGCGCCAAGGCCGCTTCCTACCCGCGAGGAGAGCGCGTCCCTACATCGCCTCGACGTTTCGCTTGATCGCCGCGAGCGCGGCCTCGGCCTCGGCGTCGATGCGCGCGAGCATGTCTGGCGTCGGCGGCTTGGGCCGCGCGGGATTGCGCAGCGTGCGCGTGAATTTCACGCCGCCCGGCACATCGTCGCAGCGATATTCGACGATGATCGGCCCGGTGAATTCCGTTCCCGTCAGCCCGTTCCACAGGCGCGGCTGATTGCAGGCGATCACCAGCCAGTCGAGTTCGACAGGACCGGAGCGCGTGCTCCAATATTCGTGGAACGTGTCGCCGTAGC
>JAGRKN010000256.1:16544-17952 GCA_020442275.1 Rhodoblastus sp.
TCGAACACGGCCTCGGGCTGCGCCGCGATGACGATCGAATGGCTGCGTTCGAAAGGATGCGTATCGGCGCCGGCAGGCATGGGGCTACCCGTCTCCGTGGGAAGACCCGAGCCTACAGGCGCCGCGTCGCTTAGGCGATGGCGCCGAACCGTCCCGCGCGAAAATCCGCGAAGGCCTGCCGGATTTCGGCCTCCGTGTTCATCACGAATGGCCCGTAGGCGGCGACCGGCTCCTCGATCGGCGCGCCCGACAGCAGCAGGATCTTGGCGTCGCCCTGCGCCTCCAGCAGCACGTCGCAGCCCTCGCGCGAGAAGGTGACGAATTGCGCCTTGTCGGCCGTGACGTCGCCGTTGATCGTCACGGGACCGGACAACACCGCGAGATTGAGCGTGTGCCCCTCGGGCAGGCTCAGCCGCGCGCTTTTTCCCGCCTTCAGCTGCACGTCCCACACGTCGATCGGCGTGAAGGTGCGGGCAGGGCCCGTATGCCCCTCATAGGCGCCGGCGATCACGCGCACGCTGCCCGCGTCGTCCGGCAAGGCGGCGGTCGGAATATCGCTGGCCAGAATGCTCTGGTAGCCGGGCGCCGCCATCTTGTGCCTGGCCGGCAGGTTCACCCAGAGCTGCGCCATCTCGAACCGCCCGCCGGATTTGGCGAAGGCCGGCGCGTGAAACTCCTCGTGCAATATGCCGGAGGCGGCCGTCATCCACTGCACATCGCCCGGCCCGATCTCGCCGCCGGCGCCAGTGGAATCGCGATGCGCGACTGCGCCGTCGTAGACGATGGTGACGGTCTCGAAGCCGCGATGCGGATGCACGCCCACGCCGCGCTGCTTGTTCGTCGGCTCGAATTCGACAGGCCCGCCATAGTCGAGCAGCAGGAAGGGGCTCACCGCGTCGCCATGGCTGTCGGGCGAGAACAGGGAGCGGACGGGGAAGCCGTCGCCGACCCAATGGCCTGACGGCGGCGGCGTGACGCTGACGATCTTTCTCATGTCTGGATGCTCCAGCGGGCTCCCTCGCCCGCGCGTTGCGGCGAATATGGCGATGCAGGAGCGCAAGGAGAAGCCGTGCAATCTGGCGGCGCCGCAAGCGCGACATTGCAGTTTGAACCCGCGCGCCCGCTCGTCTTAAATCGCGCGACCAGAATGGAGGAAGAAACGCCCATGGCGCATATCGGCAAGCACGTGAAGATGAACGAGCCCGCCTTCGTCCACGAGACCGCCTACATCTACGGCAAGGTCACGCTGCAGAAGGACGTCTCGATCTGGCCCTATGTCGTCATGCGCGCGGAAATGCACGAGATCGTCATCGGCGAGAAGACGAACATCCAAGATTTCGTGATGGTGCATGTCGGCAATACAACCCCGCCTATCCTCTGCAAAAACTGCTCGATCACCCATCACGTC
>JAGRKN010000257.1:0-1641 GCA_020442275.1 Rhodoblastus sp.
CTATGCCGCGAAACTGGATGGTCAGTCGGATGCGCGCTGGCATGCTACCGGACTCGATCCGGAAGGACTCGATCTCGCAGCCGGCGACAGGACTTCGCGAATCGTCTTTCCATCCCGCATTGCAACAGCGGGCGCCTTGCGTGAAATTCTAGTCGCTTTAGCGAAGCAATCGCGCGCCGCGAGCGAGAAAACATCTGCGGATTCGTAACGGGCTGTTGATATTGTCGACCTAATTGCGCCCCTGGCGTCTTGCCCTTGGGACGCGCGCGCACTAAACGTCGCGCCACTTTCACCTTTGTGACACGATGCGTCCGGACCGCGACTAGAGAAAAGCGGCCCCGACCGATCGGGAGAAACGCATGACACAGCTGGGCGATTTCAATCCCGCTTATGGCGCGGACAAATTCGGCTTCAAGGACCTCAAGCAGGTCGCCTACAATTTCGAAGCGCCGTTCCTCTACGAGGAAGCGATGCAGCGCCGCGAGGCGATCCTGGCGAAGGGCGGCGCGCTCGTCGCCGAGACCGGCCAGCACACCGGCCGCTCGCCGAAAGACAAGTTCGTCGTCGACGACGCACTGACCGCCGACAGCGTGTGGTGGGAAAACAACGGCAAGATGTCGAAGGAGAACTTCGACACGCTGCTCGCCGACTTCATCGAACACGCCAAGGGCAAGGAACTGTTCGCGCAGGATCTCTACGGCGGCGCCGACACGACCTTCCGCGTGAAGACGCGCGTCTTCACCGAATACGCCTGGCATTCGCTGTTCATCCGCACCATGCTCATTCGCCCCGACCGCAGCGAACTCGCTTCGTTCGCGCCGGAGCTGACCATCGTCGACCTGCCTTCGTTCCGCGCCGATCCCAAGCGCCACGGATGCCGCTCGGAGACGGTCATCGCCATCGACTTCTCCCGCAAGATCGTTCTCATCGGCGGCACGAGCTACGCCGGCGAAATGAAGAAGTCCGTCTTCACCTATCTCAACTACGTTCTGCCCGCGCATAACGTCATGCCGATGCACTGCTCCGCCAATGTTGGCGACAAGCAGGATTCGGCGGTCTTCTTCGGCCTGTCGGGCACCGGCAAGACCACGCTGTCGGCCGATCCCGAGCGCACGCTGCTCGGCGACGACGAGCACGGCTGGTCGAAGGACGGCGTCTTCAACTTCGAGGGCGGCTGCTACGCCAAGGCGATCAAGCTGTCGGAAGAGGCCGAACCCGAAATCTTCGCCACGACGAAGATGTTCGGCACGGTGATGGAGAACGTGGTTCTCGATCCCGTTACCCGCGTTCCGGATTTCGACGATGATTCGAAGACCGAGAACACGCGCATCGCCTATCCGCTCGACTTCATCCCGAACGCCTCGCTGATCGGCCGCGCGCCGCATCCGAAGAACATCGTGATGCTGACCTGCGACGCCTTCGGCGTGCTGCCGCCGATCGCCAAGCTCGACCCGAGCCAGGCCATGTACCACTTCCTGTCGGGCTACACCGCCAAGGTCGCCGGTACGGAAAAGGGCGTGACGGAGCCGCAGGCGACTTTCTCGACCTGCTTCGGCGCGCCGTTCATGCCGCGTCACCCTTCGGTTTACGGCAACCTGCTGCGCGACCTGATCGCCCGTCATCACGTCGACTGCTGGCTGG
>JAGRKN010000257.1:1652-6460 GCA_020442275.1 Rhodoblastus sp.
GACCGGCGGCAAGTACGGCGTCGGCCGCCGCATGCCGATCCGCGTCACCCGCCGCCTGCTGCGCGCCGCGCTCGACGGCTCGCTGTCGCGCGAGCATTTCCGCACCGATCCCTATTTCGGCCTTGCCGTGCCGACCTCGGTGCCGGGCGTCGAGCCGCACATCCTCGACCCGATCAAGACCTGGCAGTCCAAGGCGGAGTTCGTCGAAACCGCCAAGAAGCTGGTCGCCATGTTCCGCGAGAACTTCGTGAAGTTCGAACCGCACGTGGACGAAGAGGTGAAGAGCGCCGCTCCGATCGTCCGCATCGCCGCGGAATAAGCGAAGGCCGCTTTGCGAATTGTGAAGCCGTCGCGCATTGCGCGGCGGCTTTTTCGTTATCCCCGAAATCCCCGACAAAAATTTTCTCACCCGGCGGAAAGCCGGAAGAACCTGTGCTATCAAGGCTCATTCGACATTATTGATTTGAACCCGACGGGCCCCCACCGTGCGCTTCGACAATGCAAGGCTAGCCGCCGATATTCTGCTTTGGGCTGAACCGCTTGCCCGTGATCGTCTGAGCACGGTCTGGGGCGCGGCAGCGCGCGAATCGGGCGCCGGCAAGACGCTCGCGGACCTTCACTGGCGCGCCTGGCGTTGCGCCCTCTCCAATCTTCCGCACGGCGCCGTCGCGAGCCGCCGCGACCTGGCGATCATGACCCGCGGCGCGGGCCTGAACGCCGACCTCATCGCGGAGGCCGACGAGGCCGTGATCGACGAGATCGCGGAGGTGATCATCGCGCGGTTCCGCCGATCGCCGGCGCTGGCCAAGGATTATACGAAGGCGCTGGTGCTGACGGCGGCAGGCTTGCTGGCGCCGACGCAGGCTCAGCCGCAGGCCAGCAAGGCCGCCTGAAACTTTCACGCAAACAAGAAAATCCGGCGGCAGAAGCCGCCGGACGATGCGCGCGCGTTCGAAATGTCAGCGCGCGGTCAGTTCCTCGGCCGTGGGCAGGCGGCCGCGCGGCGTGAGCTTGTCGATCACGCCCGGCAGCGCCTGAGCGAGGCCGTTGAGCAGATCCTGCTCGCTGACGCCCGCCTGGCGGGCGAGATCGCTGATCGTCGTCTGGCCGAGCGTCGAGCCGAGCTGCCCGGGCTGGATCGGCTGATTCTGGCCGGAGCCGATCCACGAGCCGATCGTACCGCCCTGGCCGGCCCGCTCGAATTTCGAGACGAGATCGCCCAGGCCGCCGAGCAAACCGCCGCCGTCGTCGCCGAGCGGCGGCAGGGAGGGCGAAGGCGCCGGAGCGGGTTCAGGCTCCGACTTGCGGGTCAGCATGTTCTTGAGCAGAAGCGCGCCGATGGCGATGGCGATCGGCTTGGCGAGGCTGCCGCCGGGCACGGCGTCCTGTATGGCGTTGTCGAAGAAACCCATTTTGCTCTCCCTCGCTGATTGAACGCCGCAGAAGCCTTCGGCGGATGCGACGCGGAAAACCAAAGATCTGGCCAGGGCAATCCCGCGGCCCAGCCGTCCGCGATGAACAATGTCGTGTCGGAACATGTCCAAGACAAGTCCTTGCGACGACGCGGATTGCGGCGCAACCTTTCGAAGGTCACTTGCGTTTTGGAAAAAGGGTCACGACATTTCGCCATGAGCCGGGGCAAGTCTGGCGCCGGCCGAGTGGGAGAACGCGCATGTCCGTCATCGCATGGGTCATCCTCGGCCTGATCGCCGGCTTCATCGGCTCGAAGATCGTCAACAAGAGCGGGCAAGGCTTTCTGCTCGATGTCGCGCTCGGCGTGATCGGCGCCGTTGTCGGCGGTTTCATCTTCAATTTCTTCGGCGCCGCTGGCGTCACCGGCCTGAATATCTACAGCCTGATCGTCGCCGTTGTCGGCTCGGTCGTGGTGCTGTGGGTCTATCATCAGGTCGCGGGACGCGGCTGATCAGTCCCGCGCTCGCGTCGAGATGATGAAGAGCGCGGCGAAACCGATCAGGTTGCAGGCCACCATCGCGAAAAGACCGGTCGTAGGAGAGGCGTCGAACAGCATGCCGACCGCGACCGGCGCCGCGGCGGCGGCCATTCGCGAGGGCGCGGAGAGAAGGCCGACGCGCCGTCCGTAGCCTGCAGGACCGAAGATCGCGAGCGGCAGCGAACCGCGCGCGATCGTCAATATGCCGTTGCCGAGCCCATAGAGCATCGTGAAGGGTATGGCGAAAGCCGCGCCGCCGAGCACGAAGGCGCCCGTTCCGATCGGCAGAAACATTGTCGCGAGCCGCGCCGACACGAGCGGGTGATAGCGCGTCAGCCATCCCATTTCCGCGAGTCGCCCGACCACCTGCGCTGGCCCGATCAGGGCCGAAGCGAGGATCGCCGTCGTGTGCGATACGCCGAAATGCGCGAGCAGGTTCGGCATGATCGCCGAGAGGCCGGAACTGACGATGGCGGTGGCCGTGAACATCAGCGCGATCGCCGTCATCGCCCGTCGTTCCGATCCCGCGTCGAGCGCGGGCGAACGATCGTTTCGCGCGCCAGACGCGACGTCGGGCTCGGCGACGGCGCCCGGCGCCGGCAGCGTGAGGTTGAGCGGCAGCGCGATCAGGAGATTGGCGGCGACCCAGAAGAAGCACGTGCCCCGCCAGCCCGCATGCGTCTCGAGCCACGCCATCAGTGGCCAGGACACGGTCGAGGTGAAGCCAGCGATCAAGGTGACGCCGGAGATGAGGCGTCGCGCCGAGACGCCATAGAGCCGCGTCAGCGCGGCGAAGGCCGTCTCGTAATAGCCGAGCCCGCAGCCGAGCCCGATGAACAGCCAGGCCGCGATCGTCATCGCGAGGCCATTCGCGACGCCCAAAATCGCAAGGCCTGTCGCGAAGGCGAAATTGGAGGCGACCAGCGCCCGGCGCCCGCCGCCCCGGTCGACATAGCGACCGACCGACGGCCCGATGAAACTCGAAACGACCAGCGCGAGCGAGAGACCCGCAAAAGTCCAGTTGGGCGACAGACCGAGGTCGCGCCCAATTGGCGCAGCAAGGATCGCCGGCAGGTAATAGGTGCCGCCGTATCCGATCAGTTGCGCCACGCCGATGCGCGCGACGAGCACCGTGCGGGAGGGTTCGGAGGCGCTCACGCGGCCGCGCTCCTGAAATCGGAAAGTGAGCCGTTCATGAAATGCCCGATGCGACGCCGCAGCATCGCATCGGGCGGATGTTCTGGCGAGATCGCGTCAACGCAACGCGATCATGCAATCGCAAGCGATCAGTTCATCGTCGGCGATCAATTCATGGTCGGAATGACGAAGCTCGCCCCGTCCTTGACGCCCGACGGCCAACGCGAAGTGACAGTCTTGGTCTTGGTGTAGAAGCGGATCGAATCCGGGCCGTGCTGGTTGAGGTCGCCGAAGCCCGAGCGCTTCCAGCCGCCGAACGTGTAATAGGCGATCGGCACCGGGATCGGCACGTTCACGCCCACCATGCCGATCTGGCAGCGCGCCGCGAAATCGCGGGCGGCGTCGCCGTCGCGGGTGAAGATCGCGACGCCGTTGCCGTATTCGTGATCATTGACGAGCTGCAGCGCCTCCTCGTAGCCCTTGGCGCGCACGACCGAGAGCACGGGCCCAAAGATCTCTTCCTTGTAGATGCGCATGTCCTTGGTCACGTCGTCGAACAGACAGCCGCCCATGTAGTAGCCGTTTTCGTAGCCCTGCATCTTGAAGTCGCGGCCGTCGACGACGAGCTTGGCGCCTTCCTTCACGCCAATGTCGACATAGTTCTTCACGCGCTGCAGCGCTTCGGCCGTCACCAGCGGGCCGTAGTCGGCGGCGAGATCGGTCGAGGGGCCGACCTTCAACGCTTCCACGCGCGGAATCAGGCGCTCCATCAGGGCGTCGGCCGTGCCCTTCCCGACCGGGACGGCGGCGGAGATCGCCATGCAGCGCTCGCCGGCCGAGCCGAAGCCGGCGCCGATCAGCGCATCGACGGCCTGGTCGAGATCGGCGTCGGGCATGATGACCATGTGGTTCTTGGCGCCGCCGAAGCACTGCACGCGCTTACCGGCCGCGCAACCGCGCGTGTACACGTATTCGGCGATCGGCGTGGAGCCGACGAAGCCGACCGCCTTGACGTCGCGGTCGTCGAGAATGGCGTCGACGGCTTCCTTGTCGCCGNNNCCGGCAGGCCCGCCTCGATCATGAGTTCGGCAAGGCGCATCGGCACGCCGACATCGCGCTCGGAGGGTTTCAGGATGAAGGCGTTGCCGCAGGCAATGGCCGGGCCGAATTTCCACATCGGGATCATCGCCGGGAAGTTGAACGGCGTAATGCCGGCGACCACGCCGAGCGGCTGGCGCATCGAATAGATGTCGATGCCGGGGCCGGCGCTGTCGGTATATTCGCCCTTCATCAGATGCGGCACGCCGCAGGCGAATTCGATGACTTCGACGCCGCGCTGGATGTCGCCCTTGGCGTCGGGAATGGTCTTGCCGTGCTCGCGGGCGAGCAGCTCGGCGAGCGGCTCCATGTCGCGCGCGACGAGTTCGAGGAACTTCATCAGCACGCGGGCGCGACGCTGCGGGTTGGTGGAGGCCCAGGCGGGCTGCGCGGCAAGAGCGTTCTCGACGGCGGCGCGAACCTCCGCCTTGGAGGCGAGCGGCACGCGCGAAATCACTTCGCCGGTCATCGGCTGATAGGCGTCGGTGAAACGGCCCGACGTCCCCTTGACGTGCTTGCCGCCGATGAAATGGGTCAATTCCTTGGCCATGGTCCTCTCCCTGTATTCGTTCCGACGCCCCTCATGCAGAAAGCGTCCCCTCAACCCGGGTCCTCATCCTGA
>JAGRKN010000258.1:0-1533 GCA_020442275.1 Rhodoblastus sp.
GGATCTCGAACAGGTCAAGCGCACGCGCGGCCTGCACCGCAAGAAGCGGCAGGACGCGCCTTATCCGGTGGTGGCGCTCGTCGGCTACACCAACGCCGGAAAGTCGACGCTGTTCAACCGTCTCACCCAGTCGGAGGTCTTCGCCAAGGACCTGCTGTTCGCGACCCTCGATCCGACTCTGCGCGCGGTAAAGCTGCCGCACGGCGCGCGCATCATCCTGTCCGATACCGTGGGTTTCATCTCGGACCTGCCGACCATGCTGGTCTCGGCTTTTCGCGCGACACTCGAGGAAGTCATCGAGGCCGACGTGGTCCTTCATGTCCGCGACGTCAGCCACGAAGATACCGAGGCGCAGAGCGCCGACGTCGAGCGCATCCTCGCCGATCTCGGCGTCGAGCCGCATGACCATCGCCGCCTCATCGAGATCTGGAACAAAGCCGACCTCCTGAGCGAAGAACGCCGCGCCGGCTTGTTGCAGGCGACGATGAGCCGGCCGGCCGAGGCGCGGCCCGTGCTTGTCTCTGCGATCACGGGCGAGGGGATCGATACGCTGCTCGCGGCGATCGAAAGCCGCATGGCGACCGAGCGGCGCCTGTTGCGCGTCAAGGTGCCGGCCGCCGACGGAGCAGGGCTCGCTTGGCTCTACGAGAACGGCGAGGTTCTGACGCGCAAGGCGGGCAGGGACGGTTCGCTGTCAATCGACATACGCGTCGGCCCTGAGCGCGTGGAGCGCGTGCTGCGGCGGTTCCCGGACGCAAGCGCCCACTGAGGCCGTTTTTCCCGGCGCCCCGGAATGGCCGCCGGGCCGGCCATATTTCAGTCAATAAGCCCCCCTCCTATCGCAACCGGCGCGCAACGCATCGCGCCGCCCCTGGTCCGAGTTCAGTCAAAAGGGGAGCCCCCGACATGCGGTCCAATATTCGACCCGTATTTCTCTGCCTTGCAGCTTGCGGCCTCGCCGCGCTCACGACCACGCCCGCAGCGGCCAAAACCTGCCCGTCGGGCCAGTTTCTTCAGGTCTCCAAGGGCAAGTGCATCTCCAAGGCTTCGGCCCAGAAAATGGGCATAGCGCGTCATGCGCCGTCCCCAACCGCCCATGCGGCCGTCGACACGAAGGCGCGGAAGGCGACGCCTGTCCAGGCGGAGCGGGCAGGGCGAACGAGCGTCCCGAAATCTGCGCCAGAGCAGAAAAAGGCAGACAAGCCGGTGTCCGATGGAAACGCGCAGGCCAGCGCCGATACGCAGACCGAGACAACTCTCGCGTCTGCCGGGGCCACGAGCCCCACGCTCGGCTTTGCGGCTGCCGCGACCGAAGCGCCGACTGTCCGGCGCAGCATCGCGCCCTTCGGCGCGCTGCAATTCGGCGGCCTGCGCTAGGCCTGCTCAGCCGCCCTTCGACTTCGCCTCGTTCCAGAGAGCGTCCATTTCCGCGAGCGAGGCCTCGGCAGGCGTCTTGCCTCGTGCGAAGAGCCCGTCCTCGACATAGGCGAAGCGGCGTTCGAATTTGGCGTTCGCCCCGCGCAAGGCCGTCTC
>JAGRKN010000258.1:1601-7361 GCA_020442275.1 Rhodoblastus sp.
TCGCCCGAGGCCACGGCTTCGCTCACTTCCCGCGATTCCTCGACGATCTTGTCGAGCACGGCCCGGATGTCGTTCCAGTCGAACCCGACTTCGCTGGCGGCCTTTTGAAGGTCTAGAGCGCGCGAAAGAGCGGGACGTCCGGATTTTACTTTCGCAAGCGTTCGGCCGGCGGCGGGCAGGGCGCCCGCCTGCGGGTTTCGCGACGCCTTTTCCCGCTTCTCCTCGGCCTTGATCTTCCCCCAGAGCGCGGTGACCTCCTCGGGCGTCAAATCCTTCGTGTCGCCGAAGACATGGGGGTGGCGGCGGATCAACTTGTCCGTGATGGCTTCCACCACGCCGCCGAAATCGAAGGAGCCGTCTTCCTCCGCCATGCGGGCGTGAAACACGACCTGCAACAAGAGATCGCCGAGCTCCTCCCGCAAGTCCTCCCGATCGCCATGGGCGATGGCGTCGGCGACCTCGAACGCCTCCTCGATCGTATAGGGCGCGATCGTCGCAAAACTCTGCTCGAGGTCCCAGGGACAGCCCGTTTCGGGCGTGCGCAGCGACGCCATGATCTCGATGAGGCGGGAAATGTCGCGCGATTTTTCCATGAGACTCCGAGCCAAAAAGAAAAGCCGGCGCTTGCGGCGCCGGCTTGAAAACGGGGGCAGGGAGGCCCTGCCCGATCCGGGCTTACGCCTGGATCGAGATCGCCTCGCGGCCCTTGGGCGTGTCGACGACCTGCATATTGACCGGCTGGCCTTCGACGAGGCGCTGCACGCCCGAGGAACTCAGCACGGAAATATGGACGAACACGTCCTTGCCGCCGTCATTCGACTGGACGAAGCCGAAGCCCTTGGTCTCGTCGAACCACTTGACCTTGCCAGAAACCGAGACCGCGGTGGACGGGTCCGGCGCGGCGCGGCGCGGGGGACGCGGGCTGTCGCCGTAGCCGCCGCCACCGCCGCCGAAACCGCCTGTGCGCGGCGGGCGCTCGGCCTGCGCGGTCGACAGATCGGCCTCGAGGATACGAGTGACCTGCTGGCCCTTCTGGCCAGTCTGGACGTTGACCTTTAGCTTCGCGCCGGGCGGCAGGCTGTCATATCCGGCCTGCTGGACCGCGCCGATGTGAAGGAAGGCGTCGCCCGTGCCATTGCCGAGTTCGACGAAGCCGAAGCCCTTGTCGGACTTGAACCACTTCACCGTAGCGTCGATTGGGGGGCTTGAAGGGGCCATGGAAGGCGCTCCCATGTCCGGGAAGCCGCCGCCGGGCGGGCTGCCGAATGGCGACCGCGGCGGTCTGCTCTGGCGGGGGTTGTAGTCGTAGCTCGGACCGTCGTCATCGAAACCGCGCTTGCGCGGGGGACGGAAATCTCTACCTTTGCTCATGCCTTATCGCTCGTTTCGCCACTTGCGTGCGGCTTTCCCTTTGCCGCACGGGTTCCTCTGGGAACCGCCACACCTGCGCACAAACCCCCGTCGTCAGCCTTTCAACTGCCCGGCAGGAACCGGCCTCCGCCTTTCCGCGACATATCTTTCGAATGCTACAAGCCCGCGCAAACCACGTTTTAGCGCCAAAATAAAGAGTTGGCTACTGAGCCTTGAAAATTTTCTTGGCCGCCCGCGCTGAAGGAACATCCGCGCGCCACGGAACGGCGCCAGCAGCGTCATTCCTCCAATGAATTCGCCATCGGGCTCGGGAAGAGAGCCCATTGTTCCTCTGTCGCTTTCTGATACATAATTCGCATAATCAATATTATGGAACTTACCCAGCAGATGTTTCGGCGCGCAAGAACGCCGGCGATGAAGGCCGAACGAATCAAATCGCGCAGATCGCGCCCGCCGTGTTTTCGCCTGGCGCTAGAGTTCGATCCGCAGCCCGTCGAAGGCTGGACTCACGTTCGGAGGCAATTCGCGCTCGAGCGTCGCGTAATCCAGATCGGTGTGGAGATTGGTGAGGATGGCGCGGCGCGGCTTGAGCCGTTCGATCCAGGCCAGCGCCTCTGCGACCGTGAAGTGGCTCGGATGGCGGCGGTACCGCAAGGCGTCGATGATCCAGACATCGAGCCCTTCGAGCAACTTCGCTGATTCTGGAGGAATGTCGCTGACATCGGGCGTATAGGCGAGATTGCCGAACCGAAAGCCCAGAGCGTCGATATCGCCGTGCCGGAACAGGATCGGCAGCGCGCCGACTGGTCCGCCCGGTCCGTCCAGAACCACCATCTGGCCCGGCGTGAGCCGGTGCTCGCGCAACAGTGGCGGATATTGGCTGCCCTCGGGCGTTCGAAAAATATAGCCGAACTTTTCACGCACGCCTGCGGAGGTCGCACCGTCCATGAAGACCGGCAGCAGACGGCCATGCTCGATCACATAGGGCCTGACGTCGTCGATCCCGTGGATATGGTCGGCATGAGCGTGCGTCAAAAGGATCGCGTCGATGTGCATGACGCGAGCGTCGAGCAACTGCTCGCGGATGTCGGGCCCGAGATCGACCACGATTTCGGTCGAGCCCGCGACGCCCTCGCGCGACAAAAGCAGCGCGCAGCGCCGGCGGCGGTTCCTGGGGTTCGAGGGATCGCACGCGCCCCAGCCCTGGGCGACGCGCGGCACGCCGGCGGACGAGCCGCAGCCTAGAATGGTCGCGCTGTAGCTCATGCGGCGAGCGGCGGCATTTTCGAGAACAGCCGCAGCGCATTGGCCGTTGTCGCTGCGGCAAGCTCGGCCGCGCCCATGCCGCGCGCCTCGGCCACGACGGCTGCCGTCTTGGCGACAAAGGCAGGCTCATTGCGCTTGCCCCGGAACGGCACGGGCGCAAGGAATGGCGCGTCGGTTTCGACGAGAATGCGGTCGAGCGGCGCAGCGGCGGCTATGTCGCGCAGCTCTTGCGAGTTCTTGAAGGTCACCACGCCCGAGAAGGAAATGTAGAGCCCGAGCGCCAGCGCGCGCTCCGCCAGCTCTCGCGAGGCGGTGAAGCAATGGAGCAGGGCTTTGAAAGCCCCCTTCCCCATTTCGTCTTCCAGGATGGCGCCCGTATCGGCGTCGGCGTCGCGTGTGTGGATCACCAGCGGCAGGCCGCTTTGCCGCGCCGCGTCGATATGCGTGCGAAACACGCGCTGCGCGATGTCGCGCGGCGCGCGGTCGTAATGATAGTCGAGACCCGCCTCGCCGATCCCGACGCATTTCGGATGCCGCGCCAACGCCACCAGCTCCTCCGCGCTAGCCTCGGGCGTATCGTGCGCATGATGGGGATGCGTGCCGACCGTGCAGAACACGTTGTCATAGGCGTCCGCGATCGAGGCATAGGTCGCGAAGCGCTCGACATGGGTCGAGATGGTGATCATCCGCCCCACTCCGGCTTCATGCGCCCGAGAAACGATGGCGTCGCGTTCGGGCGCGAAGTCGGGGAAATCGAGATGGCAATGGGTGTCGATGAGCATGAAAGAGTCAGCGCGCCAGATCGGTTTTCGAAAAGTCGTCGCCCTTATAGAGCAATGGGACGCCGAGCGCCTTTGCGCAGGCATATGCGAAACAATCGCCGAAATTGAGATCGGCGGGATGGCCGACCGCCTTTCCGTAGCGGGCGGCGGCGTCAATGGCATGATCGCCGATTTCGGGCGTGATGCCGACTTCCCGAATATTGTTGTCCTCGACGAAGGCGCGAACCGCGGCGCGCGCAAACTCGACGCCGGCCGAAGTCGAGTTTCGGCCGGCGCCACTCCGCGCGCGCGCCAACCCTAGCGTCGCCTCGTAGACGGTCAGGGGAGAAACGCGAAGCGTCCCTTGCCTTTCGTCGATCAGAGCCTCGTACAGCGAAGCGTCGGGCTCCCGATTGAGGATGGCGATGATGACCGAGGCGTCGATCAACATCATTCGCCCCACATTTCGTCCATGTACCGCTTCTGATCGAAATCCGGATTCGGCTGGCCGATCTTGTCCGCCAGGGCGAACGCCCGGGCATTTCGTTCGGCGAAGGATTTCTGCGCATTGACGCGCTGAAGCTCGTGTTCGAGCGCGCGTCGAACAGCCTCGGTCTTCGTCTTGGCCCCCGTGGCTTCCTGCAAGCGGGCGGCGAGTTCGTCTACGGCATGGTCGCGGATGTAGAGTGACATGGCGGCTCCGTGAATATTCGTGTAGCACAAATTGAATATTCAATCCAGAACCATTCACCCTCGCCCGTGCCCTGCATCAAGGCTGAACACCCGGTAGACGCATTGCGCGGTCATGATCAGCTCGCCCTCCGCCTCGAGATCGACATCGAGAAAAGCCAGCGTCTTGGTCAGCTTGCGCAGCCGCGCCCGCCCTTCGACCCAGGCGCCGACCTTGCCGGCGGCGACGAAGCGACTGTCGAGGGCGATCGTCGCGCACTTGCGACCACAGGCATGCTCGATCAGATGCCCGGTCAGCGTATCCGCGAAGGCCGTCAGCGCGCCGCCGTGGATGACGCCGTTGGGATTGCCGTGTCGCTCGTCCGACTGGAAGCCGTAGACATAGGCGTCGCCGTCCAGCCGCCAGTGATAGGGTCCGAGCAGGCCGATCAGGCCTTCCCTGGCGAAGGCCATCGGCTGGAATCCGACGGGGATGGTCACGCTTTCTTCTCGTCCTGGTCCACGTATCGCGGAAAGATCGGCGCCGGCGCGGGCAGGGGCGTCCCCTCCCCCAGCCTGTGCTGCGCTGTCGCATGCGCGAAGTCGCGCGCTTCACTCGGCTGCGCCAGCACGTCGAGCAGCTTGCCCATCGCGCCGGGCATGGCCGGCTGCGCCATGATCGCGACGACGCGCAGAACCTCCGCCGTCACGCCGAGCACGGTCGCCATGCGGGCAAAATCCGTCTTGCGCTTGGTCCACGGCTCTTCGCTCGCGAAATAGCGATTGGCGTCGGCCACAACCTTGAAGGTTTCCGCCAGCGTCGTGTGGATCGCAAAGCTCTGCATCGCCGCCCGGCACTTTTCCGGCAATGCATAAGCGGCGTCCAGAATGGCGCGATCGGCATCCGTCAGCTCTCCCCACGCCGGCGCCCTGCCCTCGCAATTCTTTGATATCATCGACAGCGAACGCTGCGCGAGATTGCCGAGGTCGTTGGCGAGATCGGCGTTGGTGCGCGAGACGATCGCCTCGTGCGAATAGGAGCCGTCCTGCCCGAACGGCACTTCGCGCAGCAGGAAATAGCGCATCTGGTCGAGGCCGTAGTCGCGCACGAGATCGGCCGGGCCGATGACGTTGCCGACCGACTTCGACATCTTCTCCCCGCGATTGAACAGGAAGCCGTGCACCACGACCTGTTTCGGCAATTCGATGCCCGCCGACATCAGGAAGGCCGGCCAGTAGATCGCATGGAAACGCGTGATGTCCTTGCCAATCACATGCGCGTCGCACGGCCAGAATTTTGCGCGAGGCGCCTGCGGGTCGGGAAAGCCCGTGGCGGTGATGTAGTTGGTCAGCGCATCGACCCACACATACATCACGTGTTTCGGGTCGCCCGGCACCGGAACGCCCCAGTTGAAATTGGTGCGCGACACCGAGAGATCGTCGAGCCCGCGCTTCACGAAGGCGACGATCTCGTTTCGATAGGTTTCCGGCGTGATGAAATCCGGGTTCGCCTCGTAATGGGCGAGCAGCTTTTCGGCATAGGCCGAGAGTTTGAAGAGGTAGTTCTCCTCCTCCATCCATTCCACGGGGCTGCCGGTCGGCGCGAATTTCTTGCCGTCGGCATTGGTCGTCAGCTCGCCCTCGTCGAAATAGGCCTCGTCGCGAACCGAGTACCAGCCCTCGTATTTCGAGA
>JAGRKN010000258.1:7405-8033 GCA_020442275.1 Rhodoblastus sp.
TCACGGCGGCGGCGTGGCGCGGCTGGGTGGTGCGCACGAAATCATCGGTTGGCGCATTCAGGAGATCGCCCAGCGTGGCAAAATCGGCGGCGACCTTGTCGACGAATTCCTGCGGCGTCACGCCCTCGCGGGCGGCGGTCTGCTGAACCTTCAGCCCGTATTCATCCATGCCGGTGATGAATAGGACATCGTGGCCGTCGAGCCGCTTGAAGCGGGCGATGGCGTCGGTGGCGATGCGCTCGTAGGCGTGGCCGATGTGCGGCGCGCCATTCGCGTAGGGAATGGCGGTGGAAATCATGAAGCGGGGCCGTGTGGTCATGGCGCCGGTTTACTCGGCTTTGCGTTTCAAGGCGAGTGCGGCGTGAGCGGCGCGGTCCCACGCGACAAACGTCAAATGTTCGGCTATGAACGCTTTCGGCGACGCTTCGCAGAAGGCGCGCCGGGAGGGTAAAGCGTTGAGAGGGGCTTGGTTTGCGGGGCGCATCGGCGTGCGCCTGCGCGCAACGGCGTCGAACGTTCCGTCGGCGCAGGCAGACGAAAACACAACGTCGCGCGTCCTGATCGCGCTGGCGCTCGTGACGCTTTTCTGGGCGGCGGCCTTCCTGCAATGGCCGCTGCGCGACCTCGT
>JAGRKN010000259.1:0-272 GCA_020442275.1 Rhodoblastus sp.
GCGTAATGAAACACCTTTTCTCGGTGTCCACGAAACTGGCAGCAGGCCACCGGAGCCCGAGATCTTCAGGACCCGCGCCATCGTGCGAATGGGATACATGGCCTGGTGCGCGCTCATGAACCGGAAAACCCGTTCGGGGTCGCCTTGCTCTCCCGCGCGAACCAGGCCGCCGCCTTTGCCAGGATGTCGCGCTCCTGACGCAGGCGATGGTTCTCACGCCGCAGGCGGGTCAGCTCTTCCCGCTCGGCGCTGGTCGCACCGTCGGCGCGCTT
>JAGRKN010000259.1:361-2715 GCA_020442275.1 Rhodoblastus sp.
GGCGTGCGTCCGGATCGGACCAGTTCGACCATCTGTCGCCGGAACTCCGGCGGATAAGCGGCTCGGTAACGCTGCATGGGACACCTCAGAAGTTGAACTCAAAGGTGTCCACCAAACCGGGTCAACTCCATGTCGGTTCCAGAACTCCGTGACAGCATCGGAACCATTGTTTTTCGAATGAACCGCGTCAACGGAAAGAACAAGCCAATCCACTACTGTTTCGGAATCTGCAATCCGCAGGCGCTATTTCAGAGTTGATCGAGCCCCGAGTGCGGCCAAGCACAGGCTCCGATATCGATCGAGTGCTTTCCGGCTGATTGAAATTGGATTGATCGGATACGCCTTCAGCCCGGCGACGTCGCCGGCGGCGGCCAGCGCGACCAGCTCGGCCAGCTTCCCGCGAAATCGCTTGTGCGTCTCGTCGCTGAAGTCAGGCGGCGTCGGAGCGATGCCGGCCTGCGCAGCGACGATAACCGCCGCGCTTGGCCAGAGGCTCAAGATTTTTTCACCTGACCGCAGCCCCTTACGGAACAGGAAGCGTCATCTAGGCATAACTTTTGGCTAGGGAAACAGCTCGGGATCGCTTCAAGCCAATTCAGGAAAACTCATAAAAACAGGTGCTTATGAAGCGTTTTGGCGGAAGGGGTGGGATTCGAACCCACGGTGAACTTGCGCCCACGGCGGTTTTCAAGACCGCTGCCTTAAACCACTCGGCCACCCTTCCAGCGTCGCCGCTTATGACAGGGCGCGGGGATTCTTGAAAGCGGGCGCTGCGGCATGGGCGCGCAGGCGCTGTCGTTGCGCCGTAGCCGGCGGATCGGTCGCGGCTCGTCTCTCGGGCCTTGCGGTCGGGTTGTAGCAATTTCCGAGGCCTGCGACAATTTCGCGACATTGGATATTATATGAAATATAACATAATGATATCATATTTATTTCGAGTGATAGATGAGCGTCTTCATGGCGACTTGGCGCCTGCGCCGCAATTTCGTCCCATTCGAAACGGTTCTTGTCGAGACCGCTCGCTCCCTCGCGTTCGCCGCCTCGACCTCGATGGCGCGTTCGTTTAAGGGTCGATTAAACAAATAGGTAGAACGTGCTCGCGTCTGCAGTTCGCGGGCGCATCCAAGGGACAGGGCAGCGCCGTGACGAACAGCAAGCGATCGGTTTCGTTTCTGCGTACAGCGTGCTTCTCCATGCGTTCTGACATTTCCGCCGCCATGCCCGGCGCGCGTGTGCTTTTCGTCGCGGCCTGCGCGGCCGCTCTTGCCGGTTGCGCCCAGAACAACCAGCGCTATTCCTCGGCCGGCGGCGGTGGGATCGATCCCAAATACGGCGTATCGGCGTCGCCGCGCGTCGTCGCGGACGGGGAGGCGGTTCCCAAGGGCGGCGGCAAGTACCTCATCGGGCGTCCTTACAAGATTGCCGGAAAGACCTATTATCCGTCCGAGCGGCGCGTCGCGCAGGTGGGCACCGCCTCCTGGTACGGGGCCGATTTCCACGGACGCAAGACCGCCAATGGCGAAGTCTTTGATCGTGGCTCGATCACCGCCGCGCATCCGACCATGCCCCTGCCGAGCTACGCGCGCGTCACCAATTTGCGCAACGCGCATTCGATCGTCGTGCGCGTCAACGATCGCGGTCCGTATCACGGCGGCCGCGTGATGGACGTATCGCAGCGCGTCGCCGAGGCTCTGGAATTCAAGCGGTTCGGCACGGCCAAGGTTCGTGTCGAATATCTCAGCAAGGCGCCGATCCGCGGCTCCAGCGACCGTATGCTGCTGGCGTCGCTGCGCACCGACGGTTCGCCGGCGACGATCGACGGCGTTCCGACCGGCCTGCCGACCATGGTCGCCGACCGTGCGCCGGAACGGCCGCGTCTCGCCGCCCTGCGGAGCGAGCCGACCGTCGCCGCGAATGACGCCGATGGCGACGCGCCAGAGGCTTCGCAGACGGCCCCGGCGCTTGCCGCCGCGCCGCTGCCGCCCGCGCGCCCGTTCGATCTTGGCACGATCCCAGGCGCCGGCACGCCGATCGCGGGCCGTCGCGCTGTCGCCCTGGCCGGCGTCTCGTCGGCCCCGCGTTCTCGCGCGGCCGCCCGCGCGATCGCGGAACGCTGATCTTCCAAAGGCTTCCGCTGCGCGACGATCGTCGCTAATCTTCTGTCGCCTCTGGCAGGCTATGGGGGAGTTGCGCCGTTCGTGCGTTCGGACGGCGCGAGCGGAAGGCGTTGCGATCTTGGTTTTTTCGGCATTCCTGCTGCGCGCCGCGACGGCGATCGGTCTCGTCGCCTCTTCGGCGGCTTTCGCCCAGACATCGACAATCAATATCGCCTGTCGGCAGGCGGCGCTGATGGA
>JAGRKN010000259.1:2773-4748 GCA_020442275.1 Rhodoblastus sp.
CCTCGCCGGCCTCGACCGCCAAGATCATGACGGCGGAAGTGCTGTTCCGCATGCTGAAGGAGGGCAAGGCGACCCTCGACCAGACATTCGAGATTTCCGAACACGCCTGGCGCGAGGGCGGGGCGCCGTCCAAGGGCTCGACCATGTTCGCCGCGTTGCACTCGCAGGTGCGCATCGAGGATCTGATCCGTGGTCTGGTGATCGATTCCGGCAATGACGCGGCGATCGCGATCGCCGAAGGCGTCGCCGGCAGCGAAGACGCTTTCGGCGGCATGATGACCCGTCGCGCGCGCGAACTCGGACTGCGGCGCTCGTCCTTCTCCAATCCCTGGGGGCGCAGCGATCCCAAGCAAAAGACGACCGTGCGCGAGATGGCGCAATTGTCGGCGCATCTCATCCGCACCTATCCCGAATATTACAAATATTTTGCGGAGAAGAGCTTCACCTGGAACAAGATCACGCAGCAGAACCGCAATCCGCTGCTCTTGATGAACATAGGCGCGGACGGGCTGAAGACCGGCAATATCGACGACAGCGGCTTCGCCATCGTCGGCTCGGCGGTCGAGAACGACCAGCGGCTGATCGTTTCGCTCAACGGCTGCAAGACCGCGAGCGAACGCGCGGAGGACGCGCGCAAGCTGTTGCTCTGGGGGTTCCGCTCGCTCGAAGGCAAGAGCCTGTTCGACGCCGGCGAGACGATCGGAACGGTCTCGGTCTATGGCGGCAATCCGCATGACCTGCCGGTCGCCTCGGCGCAGAAGGTCAAGGTCTTCATTCCGCGCGGGTCGAGCGAGCGCCTGCTGGGAAAGATCGTCTATGACGGTCCGCTGATGCCGCCGATCAAGAAGGGCGCGGTCGTTGCCCGCCTGAAGGTGATGCGCGGGCAGGCGCTGGCGCTCGACATTCCGCTCGAGGCCACGGAAGACGTGGCCGTCGGCTCACTGCAGCGCCGCGCCTTCGATGCGGGGCTGGAATATGCCGGCCAGTTGATGCGCAAATACGTCTTCAAGAAATGAATGCGCCCGTGAGCGACATGCAAGCCGCCGCAGTCGCGCGGAACGCGCCCGGCCGCTTCGTCACGTTCGAAGGCGGGGAGGGCGCGGGCAAGTCGACGCAGATGCGGCGCCTGGCGTCGCGGCTCGAGGAAGCGGGTGTGCGCGTCGTGGCGACGCGCGAGCCGGGCGGCTCGCCGCGCGCCGAGGTCTTGCGCAGGGCGCTCCTGTCCGGGAAGGCCGCGGGGCTCGGCGCCTTTGGCGAGGCTGTCCTGTTCGGCGCGGCGCGGATCGATCATATCGACACGCTGATCCGCCCGGCGCTCGCCGGCGGCGCCTGGGTGATCTGCGACCGGTTCGCGGATTCCACGCGCGCCTATCAGGGCGCGGCGGGCAAGGCGAAGCCGGAGCTGATCGCCGCGCTCGAACGCGTCGTCGTCGGCCCGATGAAACCCGATCTCACAATCCTGCTCGATCTCGATCCCGAGGCAGGCCTCGCGCGGGCGCGGGCGCGGGCGGGCGGGGACGCCGCCGACAGGTTCGAGGGCGAGCAACTCGCCTTTCACACGGCGTTGCGCACGGCCTTTCTCGATATCGCCAGACAAGAGCCGGGGCGGGTGCGGGTCGTGGACGCGGCGCGAGCCGAGCACGAGATCGCCGACGAAATCTGGGCGCTGACGCGCGCCGCCTTTCCGGCCGAGTTGAAGCGGGGCGAACAATGAGCGCCCGCAAGCGCGACGAGGCGCCGCCCGAAAGCGATGTGCTGGAGGGCGCATTGGCGCCCCGCAGGAACAAGACGCTGTTCGGCCACGCGGCGGCCGAGCGCGCCTTCCTCGAAGCCTACAAGGCCGACCGGCTGCCGCACGCCTGGCTGATCGGCGGGCGGCAGGGCGTCGGCAAGGCGACCTTCGCCTGGCGCATCGCGCGCTTCCTGACCGCGCATCCGGATCCCCGCCTTCCGGCCGTGCAGCGCGCGAAGGACC
>JAGRKN010000260.1:0-4562 GCA_020442275.1 Rhodoblastus sp.
CGGGAAACTTCCGGCAGGTCGGGCTTCCAGAAGATGCGGCCGACGAGGCGCTGCATGATGTAGAAGGCCGTGCCGATGACGCTGTCGTCCTCGCAGAGCAGATACATTTTCGCGACCGGCACGCCGGTGTCGGCCAGCGCCTTCTGCACGCGGAATTCGCGATCGACGGCATGCGCGGATTTCAGCAGCACGCCCGGCGGCTTGCGGCGCAGCACATAGGCGCCGCTCGCCGATTCGATCAGGAAGGTCGGGTTCGACTGGCCATCGCCGAACTTGGTCGCTTTCAGCGGGCCCTTGAAGCCGTCGAGGTTCTTTTCGAGCCAGGCGGCGAGGCGGGGTTCGTCGAGGGTTTTGACGTCGAGGGACATTTCGCAATTCTCCTCGTCATTGCGAGCAGCTCCGGTGAAACCGCAACGCGGTTTCATCTGTAGCGACGAAGCAATCCAGAGCCGTGTAGTCGCCCTGGATTGCTTCGCTTCGCTCGCAATGACGGCGTTCAGCCTTTCGAAAGAGCCACGCCCTTCGCGGCCGCGGCCTTGCCGACATATTTGTTGGTCTGCTGGAAGGCGTTCTGCAACGCCTCCTGCTTGGCGGGATCGCCGATCTCGGCGAAATGCGCCGCGACCTTCTCCGGCGTCGGATCGTCGATATAGAGGCCGTCGGTCTCGTAGATGATCGTGCGGGCGAAAGCGCCAGCGCCGGCGCCCATGATGTAGCGGGTCGGGCCTTCCTCGCTGACGAGATAGAGCACGCCGGGCGTGATCAGTTCCGGGCGCATGAGGTCGAGCGCCTGCTTCGGCAGGAGTTCTTCCGTCATGCGGGTTGCCGCCGTCGGCGCCAGCGTGTTGACGTGAATGTTGTTCTTCGCGCCTTCCTGGCAGAGCACGTTCATCAGGCCGACCATGGCCATCTTGGCCGCGCCATAGTTGGCCTGCCCGAAATTGCCGTAGATGCCCGACGACGACGCAGTGAGCACGATGCGGCCGTAGTTCTGCGCGCGCATGACGTCCCACACCGCCTTGGTGCAGATGACCGAGCCCATCAGATGCACGTCGAGCACGAGCCGGAAATCGGCGATCTCCATCTTGGAGAAGGTCTTGTCGCGCAGGATGCCCGCGTTGTTGATGAGAATGTCGATGCGGCCCCACTTCTCCATGGCCGCGCGCACCATGTCGGCGACGCCCTTCTCGTCGGTCACGCTGCAAGGCGCGGCCATGGCCTCGCCGCCGGCGGCCTTGATCTCGGCGACGACCTTGTCGGCGGCTTCCGACGAGCCGCCCGAGCCGTCGCGCGCGCCGCCGAAATCGTTGATCACGACCTTGGCGCCGCGCGCGGCAAGCGCCAGCGCATGCGAGCGGCCGAGGCCATTTCCGGCGCCGGTGACGATGGCGACGCGATCCTTGAAGGAAATGGTCATTTCACTTGGTCCTGCTTGTGTGCGGCAATTCTAGCCGAAGAAAGCGACAGTAAGCCATTCGGCGGCGAGCGCCGGCTTCGGCTTGCCCTCGATCTCGACAGAGACCGCGTAGCGCACGACGACCTGCTGCGGCGATTTCTTCTCGACCGCGGAAATCACGAAATGCGCCCGCACTTTCGAACCTGCCGGCACGGGGGAGAGAAAGCGGATCTTGTCGAAGCCGTAGTTCATGCCCATCGTGCGGCCTTCGACCTCCGGCAGGGCGTCGTAGGCCATGGCCGACAGCATGGAGAGCGTAAGGAAGCCGTGCGCGATCGAGCCGCCGAACGGCGTCTCCTTGGCGGCGCGGACCGGGTCCATGTGGATGAAATATTCGTCCTGGGTCAGCTTGCCGAAAGCGGTGATCAGCGCCTGATCGATCGTGAACCATCTGGAGAGGCCGACCTCCTTGCCGACGCTGGCCTCGATCTCGGCCAGACTGGTCTTGGGGCGCGAAGCATTGAATGGGGTCGCCGTCATCCGTTCCTCCCGAATTTTGAATTGTCCGACATAAACATCATATGGCTTTCGGGAAAAGCCCCTTTTGTCAGGTGGGTGTGCTCAAACCACAGCGTCCGACTCCAGCGGGCAGACGACGTCCGGATCGATCTCGATCTGGAGAGTGGCGTGCTGCACGCCGAAGCGCGCGTTCAGCTCCTGTGCAGTCTCGTGAAGAAAGGCGTCGCCGGGGTGGCCGTCCGGGATCACGAGATGGCCGGTGAGCGCGACCTCCGTCGTGCTCATCGGCCAGATGTGCAGGTCGTGCAGGCTTTTGACGCCCGGCCGGGCAGCGAGAAATGCGCGCACGGCGAGGGGATCGATGTGCTGTGGGACGGCGGCGAGCGACATGCGCGTTCCCTCGCGCAACAGGCCCCAGGCGCCCCAGACGATGACCGCGTTGATCAGCAGGCTCGCGACAGGGTCCAGCCAAAGCCAGTCCGTGTAGCGGATGACCAATGCGGCTAAAACGACGCCGACCGACACGGCGGCGTCGGCGGCCATGTGCAGGTAGGCGCCGCGGATGTTGAGATCGCTCTTGCGGCCTGAAGCGAAAAGCAGGGCCGTGCCGGCGTTTACGGCGATGCCGATGGCCGCCACGACCATCATGGTCCCGGACGCCACGGGCTCCGGTCGGCCCAACCGCTGGATCGCCTCCCAACCCAGACCGCCGACCGTGACGAGCAGCAAGACCGCGTTGAAAAGGGCCGCCAGAATTGAGGAGCCGCGCAGGCCATAGGTAAAGCGCTCGCTCGGCGGGCGTTTGCCGAGGCTGTGGGCGAGCCAGGCGACGGCGAGGCCGAGCACGTCACTGAGATTGTGGCCGGCGTCGGCGAGCAGCGCCATGGAATTGGCCAGCACCCCGTAGAGCGCCTCGATGGCGACGAAACCCGTGTTGAGCGCGATGCCGATCAGAAAGGCGCGGCCGAAATCGGCGGGCGCGTGGGAATGTCCGTGCGCGTGTCCATGGCCGGAATGATCGTGATCGTGCGCGTGATCGTGCATGGGCCCTCTGGAAAGCTGGCGCCGGGCTACGCTTGAAGCGAACCGGTGGCAAGTCTATGTTTCCACCAACGCCATGGGGTGCTGCCGGCAAAATCCGTTTTCCGGTGGCTGAGATGAGACCCATAGAACCTGATCCGGGTAATGCCGGCGCAGGGAAGGCTGACCGGGACAATCCCGCCTTCTTCCCCGCATCGGCATCCCCTTCACTGGAGGAACAGCCGATGAACGTGCACGCCAAGCGTCCGTTGCGCCCGGAAACCGTCACCACCGGCCCGATTCAGGGCTCCCGCAAGGTCTACGCCGAAGTCGCGCCGGGCATTCGCGTGCCGTTCCGCGAGATCGCGCTGTCGAAGGAGAGCGGCGAGCCGCCGGTGCGCGTCTACGATCCCTCCGGCCCGTATACGGATTCCTCGTTCACGCCCGACCTCGCCGCCGGCCTGCCGCCGGCCCGGACGTGGCTCGCGACCCGCGCCAACCTCGAGACTTACGAGGGCCGCGCGCTCAAGCCCGAGGACAACGGCAATGTTTCGGCCGATGCGCTGGTGCCGCCGTGCCCGGCCAACCGCCTGCCGCGTCGTGGCGCGGGCGCAGGCCCGGTCACGCAATATGAATTCGCGCGCGCCGGCCTCATCACCGAAGAGATGGTCTATGTCGCGCATCGCGAGAATCTCGCGCGCGAAAAGGCGGTCGAGAATGCGGCTGCGACCGTCGCCGACGGCGAAAGCTTCGGCGCTAGCATTCCGGAATTCGTGACGCCGGAATTCGTGCGTTCGGAAATCGCGCGGGGCCGCGCGATCATTCCCTCCAACATCAACCATCCCGAGCTCGAACCGCAGATCATTGGCCGCAACTTCCTGGTGAAGGTCAACGCCAACATCGGCAATTCCGCCGTCACCTCCTCGGTCGCGGAAGAAGTCGAGAAAATGGTGTGGTCGATCCGCTGGGGAGCGGACACGGTGATGGACCTGTCGACCGGCCGCAACATCCACAACATCCGCGACTGGATCCTGCGCAACTCTCCCGTGCCGATCGGCACGGTGCCGATCTACCAGGCGCTGGAAAAGGTCAACGGCGACGCGACCAAGCTCGACTGGGAAGTTTTCAAGGACACGCTGATCGAGCAGGCCGAGCAGGGCGTCGATTATTTCACCATCCATGCCGGCGTGCGCCTCGCCTATGTGCCGCTGACCGCCAATCGCGTGACCGGCATCGTTTCGCGCGGCGGGTCGATCATGGCGCGCTGGTGCCTGTCGCATCACAAGGAGAGCTTCCTCTACGAGCGCTTCGGCGACATCTGCGACATCATGCGCAAATACGACGTGTCGTTCTCACTCGGCGACGGCCTGCGGCCGGGTTCTGGCGCGGACGCCAACGACCGCGCGCAATTCGCGGAGCTGGAGACGCTGGGCGAGCTGACCAAGGTCGCGTGGGACAAGGGCTGCCAGGTGATGATCGAAGGGCCTGGCCATGTCGCCATGCACAAGATCAAGATCAACATGGACAAGCAGCTGAAGGAATGCGGCGAGGCGCCGTTCTATACGCTTGGACCGCTGACGACCGACATTGCGCCGGGCTACGACCACATCACGTCCGGCATCGGCGC
>JAGRKN010000260.1:4603-6376 GCA_020442275.1 Rhodoblastus sp.
GCTACGTCACGCCGAAGGAGCATCTTGGCCTGCCCAACCGCGACGACGTGAAGACCGGCGTCATCACCTATCGAATCGCGGCCCATGCCGCGGACCTCGCCAAGGGCCATCCGGCCGCGCATCTGCGCGATGACGCCATTTCGCGCGCGAGATTCGATTTCCGGTGGGAGGACCAGTTCAATCTCGGCCTGGACCCGGACACGGCGCGCGCCTTCCACGACGAGACGCTGCCGAAGGACGTGCACAAGGTCGCGCATTTCTGCTCGATGTGCGGGCCGAAATTCTGCTCGATGAAGATCACGCAGGACCTGCGCGCCGAAGTGCAGGCGATGGGCGAGAACGAAAAGCGCGCGCTTGGCCTGACGAAAGAGCAGATCGAGGCGGCCGAGGGCATGGCGGCGAAGTCTGCCGAGTTCATGGCTGGCGGCGGGAAGCTCTACGTGGAGCAGTAAGTAAGCCACTACCTCCTGCCGTCATTGCGAGGAGTGAAACGACGAAGCAATCCAGAGCTGCGGTTCGGCGCTGGATTGCTTCGCTTCGCTCGCAATGACGGGGATGCTAGTCTCGCGAGATGCCCTACGCCGCAACTGCCGCAGGAACATCCTACGCCTTCCCCGACCTGCGCACGCTGCTGGCCAAAGCCTCGCCCGCGCGCTCGGGCGACAGGCTGGCTCGGCTTGCCGCCGAAACCGACGCCGAGCGCGTGGCGGCGCGGATGGCGCTGGCGGATGTGCCGCTGAAGCGGTTTCTGGGCGAAGAGATCGTGCCCGCCGAGACCGACGAAGTCTCGCGCCTTATTTTTAAAAGCCACGACCCGGCGGCCTTCGCGGCCGTATCTTCGATGACGGTCGGCGAATTTCGCGACTGGCTGCTGTCCGACGTCGCAACTGGCGAAACCCTTGCCGCGCTCGCGCCGGGCGTCACGCCGGAAATGGCGGCGGCTGTCTCCAAGCTCATGCGCAATCAGGATCTCATCCTGGTCGCGCGAAAAATTTCGGTCGTCACGAAATTCCGCAATACGATTGGATTGCCGGGCAGGCTGTCGGTGCGATTGCAGCCGAACCATCCGACCGATGATCTCAAGGGCATCGCGGCCAGCGTGATCGACGGCCTGCTGCTGGGCGCGGGCGACGCGGTCATCGGCATCAATCCCGCGACCGACAGCGTGAGGCAGGCAATCCTGCTGCTCGAACGGCTCGACGAGTTGCGGCAGACCTACGACATCCCCACGCAGACCTGCGTGCTCGCGCATGTCACGACGATGATGCAGGCGATGGAGCGTGGCGCGCCGGTCGATCTCGTTTTCCAGTCGATCGCCGGCTCGCAAGCGGCGAATGAATCCTTCGGCGTGTCGCTCGCGCTGCTGGATGAAGCCTGCGATGCCGCGCGAGATCTGAAGCGCGGGACGCTCGGGCAGAACGTCATGTATTTCGAGACGGGGCAGGGTTCGGCGCTGTCCGCCAATGCGCATCATGGCGTCGACCAGCAGACGATGGAAGCGCGCGCCTATGCGGTGGCGCGGCGCTACAGGCCGCTGCTCGTCAACACGGTCGTCGGCTTCATCGGTCCCGAATATCTCTACGACGGCAAGGAGATTGTTCGCGCGGGGCTGGAGGATCATTTCTGCGGCAAGCTGATGGGCCTGCCGATGGGCGTGGACGTCTGCTACACCAACCATGCCGAGGCCGACCAGGACGACATGGACAATCTGCTGACGCTGCTCGGCGTCGCCGGCTGCACCTATGTGATGGGCGTGCCGGGCGCCGACGACAT
>JAGRKN010000261.1:0-908 GCA_020442275.1 Rhodoblastus sp.
CATCAACCGCGCCGTGCCGGAAGCCTTGCGCACGCTCGGCTACAGCCCGGCCGAGATCGGCGAGATCGAGGCCTATGCGGTCGGCCACGCGAGCCTCGCCAACGCGCCCGCGATCAATCATTCGAGTCTTCGCGCGAGAGGATTCACGGATGAGAAGATCAAGACGATCGAGGATTCGCTGGCCTCGGCCTTCGACATCAAGTTCGTCTTCAACAAGTGGTCGCTCGGCGCGGATTTCCTGCGCGACACGCTGAAAGTGCCGGCGGAAAAGCTCGACGATCCCTCGTTTGAACTCCTGTCTTTCCTCGGCTTCACCAAGCCGGAGATCGAGGCCGCCAACACCCACGTCTGCGGCGCGATGACTCTAGAAGGCGCGCCCTTCTTGAAGGCCGAGCATCTGCCGGTGTTCGATTGCGCGAACCCCTGCGGGCGCATCGGCAAGCGCTATCTCTCGGTCGAGAGCCACATCCGCATGATGGCGGCGGCGCAGCCCTTCATCACCGGCGCGATCTCCAAGACGATCAACATGCCGAACGATGCGACGGTCGAGGATTGCAAGGAAAGCTACATGCTCTCCTGGCGCCTCGCGCTGAAGGCCAACGCCCTCTACCGCGACGGTTCGAAGCTCTCGCAGCCGCTCAACGCGCAGCTGATCGAGGACGACGCCGACGAGGCCGAGGACGCGATCGCCGACATCATCGCCTCCAACGCCCCCGCGCGCGCCGCGGCGGTGGCGGAAAAGATCGTGGAGCGCGTGATCGAGCGCGTGCAGGTGATGCGCGAGCGCGAAAAACTGCCGGATCGCCGCAAGGGCTATACGCAGAAGGCGGTCGTGGGCGGCCACAAGGTCTACCTGCGCACCGGCGAATATCAGGACGGGCGGATCGGCGAGATCTTCATCGACATGC
>JAGRKN010000261.1:976-2956 GCA_020442275.1 Rhodoblastus sp.
GGCGTGCCGCTGGAAGAATATGTCGACGCCTTCACCTTCACCCGCTTCGAACCGGCGGGCTTCGTGCAGGGCAACGATGCGATCAAGAACGCGACGTCGATCCTCGACTACGTCTTCCGCGAACTCGCCATCTCCTACCTGCAGCGCCACGACCTCGCGCATGTCTCGCCCGAGGACATCGGCTACGCGGCCATGGGCAAGGGCGAGGACGAGGGCAAGGCGCCGGAAAGCGGCAAGTCCGCGCCGACCTTTGTTTCGCGCGGTCTGGTGCGCTCCAAGACCGACCGCCTGATGGTGGTGGCCGGCGGCGCCGGCGCGCATACGGCGCATGCGCCCACCATGCTCGCGACCGATGGCGCAACCGCGCTGAAGCCGCAGGACGTCGGAACGCTTTCGCATGAAGTCGCCGAAGTCGCCCACGACCTCGATCGCCTCGGCTGGGCGCAGCCCACCGAAGCCGACCTGATGGCCGAAAAGCGCGCGGAAGCGCGGATGAAGGGCTATGTCGGCGAGGCCTGCCCGGAATGCGCGAATTTCACGCTCGTGCGCAACGGGACGTGTTTGAAGTGCGATACGTGCGGCAGCACGACGGGGTGTAGCTGAGGGACGGAAGTCGGCATGTTGATGAGACGGACATGGAAGTTCGCCCGTAAGTACATGAATTTCGCCCGCAACAGGAATTGAAGTGCGCCCGCACCGTTGATTTCTAAGGCGTTTCGGAAACATCCCTAAAAAAGGCGACGATCAAGCTCTGATCGCCGCCTTTTTTATTTGGCCGAACGAAGACTTGCGATCACCCCGCAATACGAGGCCAAAACAGAATAGGCGACATCAATACGATTCCAGCCAATGAATTGCGTCAGCAAAACGCATAGGGAATACGAGAGACAGCGCAATTCGATGGCGTGCCCGACGGCAAAGGTATCGACTGGCGCGCGCAATACCTGTTAAGCCTTCTAAGCGCCGCCGAAGCAAGGCTCCGTCACGCGCGCTTTCTACTCGACGACGTCATCGCACTGAAGGCGGCACTCGACACGCTGCCGCGAAACGCAACCCAGGCAGGCACCACGAGAACCACGCTCGTAACGATCTGCCAATCCGTTCATTGGGCGGAATATCGCGCTGGTCTATTCGAATGAGCCGCCTGCGGGACCGCAACAAGCACGAAAAGCGATATGAAGCTCTTTCACGATCTCACCGACAGCCAGCGCCAGCACGCCGTCGATCAAGCCCTACAGCTACTCTTTGACGAAATCCTCGTCTCCCGCCGAACGTTCGATGACCAGTCACTGCAAACAATCGCTGACGAGGCCTACGAAAAGACGAACCAAATGCGGCAGCGCTGGCGCGGATCCGAATGGCTCAATGCCCATCGCGAAAAATTCCGCTCAGTAGCCACTGAGGATGCCAGGAACGCGTTTTTTCCCGAGCGCCATGAATTCATCATCCCCGGGGTCGCGTAGTGCTCGACGCATCTTGCCGGCGACTAGAACAAATCAGGAACATGCGCTACATTTCCACAGGGCAATTCGACCCCGGGAAAGTCCACTCCATCCGCGGCCTCTGCATACGGTATGAAACAAGGCAGGACGCCAACGACCGATCCACGATCTCTCGCATCAACCATAGTTTGGCACATTCCAATGCGCGTCTATGACCAGCAGCTAACCGACACAAAAGCTTTCTACGATCAACACGCCGCTCAGTACGCGGAAGCAACATTGTCACAATCAATGGAACGGTGGCTAATCCCGTTCATAGCCACGCTTCCGGTCGGCGCGCCGATCATCGACCTCGGATGCGGTGCTGGGCGCGATCTCAAGTGGCTGCATACCGCAGGCTTCAATGTTGTCGGCCTCGACCTGTCAGAGCCTCTGGTAAGAATAGCCCAGCGCCACTCCAATGCTCCCGGAGTGGTCGGCGATCTCAGGTACCTCCCCTTCGCGGACAACGCCTTTGGCCTGCTGCCGGTTTCGTGGA
>JAGRKN010000262.1 GCA_020442275.1 Rhodoblastus sp.
ACGGTCTCGAGCTCGTCGACCGTCCGTTTCAACAGGTTGCGCGCCGTGTCGGCTGGAGTGAAACGGACGTTCTCGTGCGCCTGTCGGCATTGATCGAATCCGGCGTCGTGTCGCGCTTCGGGATCGTTCTGCGTCATCGCCATTTCGGTTATGCTGCAAACGCCATGGTGGTCTGGGACATTCCCGATGACGCTCTGGACCGGATCGCCCGCTCGTTCGCGGCGCATGATTTCGTCACGCTGTGCTACGAGCGCCCGCGACGCGCCGGCTGGCCGTACAATCTCTTCACCATGATTCACGGGCGCGAACGCGCGGCCGCGCTTGCGCATGTCGAACAGCTTGCGGCTCTGGCGCCGGAGGTTTGCAGCCGCGACGTCCTTTTCTCGCAGCGCTGCTTCCGACAGCGCGGCGCGCGATTGTCAGCTGCGTGAGGCCGCCATGATCGACGAGACCGACCGCCGCATCGTCAACACCCTGCAGGACGGCTTCCCGTTGGCGTCGCGCCCATTCGCGATCAAGGCGCGGGAATTGGGAATCGACGAGAACGATCTGATTTCGCGCGTCGCACGCCTGCGCGCGAGCGGCGTTGTCACGCGCTTTGGTCCCTTCCTGAATGCCGAGAATTTTGGCGGCGGCTTCTGCCTGTGCGCGATGTCCGTGCCGCAGGACAAGTGGGCGACGGCCGTCGATCTCGTCAATGCGCAACCGGAAGTCGCGCACAATTACCGCCGCGAGCACCGGCTCAACATGTGGTTCGTTCTGGCGGTCGAAGATCGAGACGAGATAGCGGGCGTCGCCCGTCGCATCGAGACCGCGACGGGCCTCGCGGTTCTGCTGTTTCCGAAAGAACGCGAATACTTCCTCGACATGAGGGTTTCGGCATGAGCGGCCGCGAACGATCCCTCGATGCGCTCGACCGCGCGATCCTGGAGGCGACGCAGGCCGGCCTGCCGATCGTGCCCGAGCCCTACAAGGCGATCGCCGAGCACGTCGGCGCGAGCGAGGTGGAGGTTCTCGCGCGTCTGCAAGCCATGCTCGATCGTGGCGTCGTGCGCCGGATCGGGTTCGCGCCGAATCACTACAAGCTCGGGCTGACTTGCAACGGCATGACCGTATGGGACGTCGATGACGACAAAGTCGACGCGTTAGGAGAAATCGTCGGCGTGCTCGACTTCGTTACGCATTGCTACCGCCGTCCGCGTCATCTGCCGGACTGGCCTTACAATCTGTTTGCGATGGCTCATGGTCGCACGCGCGCGGAAGTGCTGGATAAGCGCGCGCGCATCCTCGAACTGCTGGGTGCGGCATGTCGGTCGTCCGACATATTGTTCTCGACCGAGATCCTCAAGAAGACCGGCATGCGGCTCGCGCGTCGCGCCCGGGAGGAGGCATCATGTTCCGACTGACGCAATTCCTGCGCGAATTGCGCGCACCGACGCCAGTCGGACCGCATCGCGACCTGCCGGGCCCCGTCGTCATCTGGAATCTCGTGCGGCGCTGCAATCTGAAGTGCAAGCATTGCTATTCCATCTCCGCGGATGTCGATTTTCCCGGCGAGCTGACGACAGCCGAGGTCTTCCGCGTGATGGACGACATCAAGGCCGCGCGTTCTCCCGTCCTGATCCTGTCCGGCGGCGAGCCGCTGTTGCGCCCGGACATATTCGACATTTCGAAGCGCGCGGTCGATCTCGGCTTCTATACGGCCCTGTCCTCCAACGGCACGCTGATCGACGCCGAACTCGCCGGGCGCATCGCCGATATCGGCTACGATTATGTCGGCGTCAGCCTCGACGGGCTCGGCGCGACGCACGACCGGTTTCGCGGGCGCGAAGGCGCATTCGACGCAGCGCTCGCGGGCCTGCGCGAATGTGGACGGCGCGGCGTGAAGACGGGCCTGCGCTTCACCATGACGCAGGACAATCATCATCAACTGTCCGATCTGATTGATCTCGCGGTCGCCGAGGGGATCGACAAGTTCTATCTCTCGCATCTCGTCTACGCCGGGCGCGGCAACAAGAACCGCGGCGACGACGCGACCTGGAACATCACTCGCAACGCCGTGACCATGCTGTTCGATCGGGCATGGGAGGCGCTGGAGCGCGGCGAGGATCGCGAATTCGTGACGGGCAACAACGACGCGGACGCGGTCTTTCTCTATTTCTGGGCGCGCGAACGTTTTCCTGACAAGGCGGACCATCTGCGCGCCAAGCTTGCGCAATGGGGCGGCAATGCATCGGGCGTCAATGTCGCCAATATCGACAATGTCGGCGACGTCCATCCCGATACGATGTGGTGGCACTATTCCGTCGGCAACGTGCGCAAGCGGCCGTTCGGCGAGATCTGGTCCGACACGAGCGATCCGATCATGGCGGGGCTTAAGGCGCGTCCTCGCACGATATCCGGGCGCTGCGGCGCCTGCGCTTATTTCGACATCTGCGGCGGCAACACGCGCGTTCGAGCGCTGCGCATGACCGGCGACGCCTTCGCGGAAGATCCGGCCTGCTATCTCGGCGACGCGGAGATCGGCGTCGCGCCCGCGCCGCGGGTCGAAACCACGCCTTACAGGGGACACAAGCATGAGGCCGTGGCTCTCTAGCCTCGCAGGCGTCGCGTTTCTCGCCGGTATCGCGCCCGCAATCGCGCAGACGGATGCGATCGCGCTTTATCACGCCAAATGCGCCGCCTGCCATGGCGGCGATCGGCTCGGCGCCATCGGCCCAGCCCTGCTGCCCGACAATCTCGGCCGGCTCGGGGTCGCGGGCGCGGAAAAGGTCATCCGCAGCGGCCGTGCGGCGACGCAGATGCCGGCCTTCGGCGGCGAGCTGGACGATGCGTCGATCAAGGCGCTGGCCGCGCTGGTCTACACGAAACCCGCGACGACGCCGATCTGGGGCGTCAAGGAAATCTCGGCGAGCCGCGTGCTCACGCCCGCGCCGGTCGTCGACAAGCCTACGTTCAAGGCCGATCCGCTCAATCTGTTCGTGGTCGTCGAGAGCGGCGATCATCACGTCAGCATTCTCGACGGCGACACGTTCACGCCGATCCATCGCTTCGCCAGCCGCTTCGCGCTGCACGGCGGACCGAAGTTCACGCGCGACGGCCGCTATGTCTTTTTCGGCTCGCGCGACGGCTGGGTCAGCAAGTTCGATCTGTGGACATTGAGGACGGTCGCGGAAGTGCGCGCCGGCGTGAATACCCGCAACATCGCGCTATCCAAGGACGCGAAACATCTCGCGGTCGCCAATTACCTGCCCAACACGCTCGTCATTCTGAATGCCAGCGATCTATCTGTCGAAAAGATTTTCGACGTTGCGGATCGCAAGGGACAGTCTTCGCGCGTTTCCGCCGTCTATCAGGCGCCGCAGCGCGACAGTTTCATCGCGGCGCTGAAGGATGTGCCGGAAATCTGGGAAATCGCCACGAATCCGAATGGCGAGCCCGTGTTTGGAGGATTCGTCCACAGCTACGAAAAGGGCATGGTGGAGGCGCTTGCCTCATCGCAGGGATTGTTCGCGCTGCGACGGATCGAAGCGAGCGAGCCTCTCGACGACTTCTTCTTCGACCCGGACTACCGCAATCTGATCGGCGCCAGCCGCCAAGGCGATCATGCGGTCGTGGTCAACCTCAATACGGGGCGCGAGATCGCGAATATTCCGATGCCGGGCATGCCGCATCTGGGTTCGGGCATTTCCTGGATGCGCGACGGACACCGGCTCGTAGCCACGCCGCATCTCAAGGAAGGCAAGATCAGCGTGATCGACACCGCCGACTGGAAGACGCTCGCCACCATCGATACGGCGGGACCGGGCTTCTTTCTGCGCAGCCACGAGAACTCGCCCTATATCTGGGCGGATTCGTTCCTGTCGCTGAAGAACAGGGACAAGATCCAGATCATCGACAAGGAAACGCTGAAGATCGTGCGCGTGATGCAGCCCGCGCCCGGCAAGACGACGGGGCATGTCGAGTTCGACCGCTCGGGCCGGCACGCGCTCGTCAGCGTCTGGGACATGGATGGCGCGATCATCGTCTACGACGCGACGACATTCGCTGAGATCAAACGGCTTCCGATGTCCAAGCCTGCCGGCAAGTACAACGTCTACAACAAGATCACCTTTTCCGAGGGCACGAGCCACTGATCTTGTGATCAGGAATGTCAGGCGCGCCGTTCGAGTCGGGCCTGCAAGCCCGCGACATCCCTGATACGAACGCTCGCGCCTTCGACCTCGACGCCGAACGCGCGCAAACGCGCGAAGGCCCTCGATAAGGTTTCCTGCGCCAGGCCGAGCTTTTCGGCGATCAGGCGCTTGTCGAGCGGCAGCGTAAATTCCGCTTCGCCTGTCTCACCATCCGCAAGCCCCAGCAGAAATTCGGCGACACGCTCGTCGCCGCTCTGCAGCTTGAGCTGCTCGATCTGACGAACCAGTTGATTGAGATGCTGCGCCGTGGCGGCGAACATGGCAAGACCGATCTCCGGCGTATCACGAATTTCGCGCCGCAGCGCATCCGCCTCGACGCGGACAAGCGTCACGCTGGTTGCGGCGACCGCTCTTGCCGGATATCGCCCGCCGACCATGGCGACGGCCTCAGCGAATGTCTCGCCCCGCGCGAAAGTCGTGAGCAACGCCTGCCGGCCGTCGGGACGCGCGCGTATCAGCTTTACCCAACCGTCGGCGACGATGAAGAAGGCCTCGGCCAACGCGCCTTGTTCGAAGATTGGCGCTCCTGCGCGCCGCGCCTCAAGGCTCGAAGCGGCGGCGATGCGTGCGAGGATCGGGTCGGGCAAGCTGGAGAAGAGGCTCGCTGAACGCAGCGCCGTCATGACGGGTATTTCCGGACCTGTCATATCCGCCTCCGCTTGTGGCGGAACGAATGTCAGTCGGCCAGGCTTTCCACGCCTTGAGCATTGTCAATCTGCGGGCTGCAACGCGGTCGGGCGCCGCGCCGCGAACGCGTCATCTTCGCCTCCGCCGCACGACGAGCGGCAAGGCAACGCGCAATCATGGGATCGGTACGAATTTTGTCGCGCTTCTGCTCCTCGGTCAGGCCGGCGAGCATCGGGCATTCGAAACAATCGGATATGTCGTGGCCGTCGACCTGCACGTCTGTCCTCACGCAGTCGTCGGGCGGGACATTGGCACGAATGTCGCGGATGCGAAAGCTGGCCTCCGCAAGCCCGATTTAGAAGTCGAGGCCATGCGCGCCCGCGACCGTCCCGATTATCACGATGATGGCGATGATAGTCAGCATGCGATGCATGCGCAGCAGCAATGCGTGTGCGGCGACGGGATCGGTCGCGGCGTAACGATCGAACAGATCGTGCAGGAACAAGGGCTCCGCGACGAAAAGCATGATCGCGAACACGATCCAGAGCGCGAGCATGGCCGCCAGCCGCCACATGTGTGGATCGGCGAGAGCGCTCCACAGGCCGAACGCGTGCAGGAGATAGAAGCCCGTCGCGCCTGCGATTGCGACAGATATACGCGCCTGTCTGGCGAACCGCCGCTCGATTTCAGCGAAGCCCGCTGCGCGCTGCTTCGGCGCGAGATTTCCAAGCGACGGCAGGACGACCGACGTGACGAACATCAACCCGCCGATCCAGTGCACGACCGCCGCCACATGCAGGGCGCGTGCGAGCGCTGGCCAGTCGGTCATCGCGGGGCCGGCTCGATCGGAAGACGCAGGTTATCGAAATTGGCGGGCGAGAACTCGCCGCGAATGAAGGCCGCGGTGATCGAATCCAGCGTGAGTACATGGGATTCCACGAGCTGCGCGATATGGACACCGATGTGACGGCGCAGCTCGGCGCCGCCGCCTGCGACGGGGCGGCGCGCCTCCTCGACGATGAGCCTGTGCTGGGCCATATGGCAATGCAGGCCCGGAAAGTCGTGCACCCGCATCAAATCCTCTTCTCGTGCGAAATGCGCCGCGAGTTCGCGCGCGAGGTCTGCGTGAAGGGCCGGCAGTTCTGCCTCGGGCGCTTCCGCCGCTTGTTCGATCGCTTGCTCCAACCGCGCGTGGTCCTCGTCCATGATCTGGACGCCGAGAGGATGCGCCGGACTGGGCGACTGCGGATCTTGCGCGGAATGATCTGTGCTTGCCATGCCGCAGCAATGACCCGCGCGCCGTGTCGCGCCTTGACGAACGTCAAGCTGTCACGGCAGTTAGGCGCGGCGTCCGCACGAACCGGGCCAATACACAGGCAGGCTATGGCGAATATGAGCAAGGCGAACGAAGCCGACTGGGGCGCCATGCGCATGTGCCCACTTTTCCAGCACATCGGCGAGGCGGCGCTCGGCAGGATCGCCGAAAAGTGCCGCGTGATGGCGGTCGAACGCGGCCAGATCATCTTCACGCAGGGCGATCCTGCAGAGGCCTTCTTCGTCGTGCTCGAAGGTTGGGTGAAGGTGTACCGTCTGACCCCGGCCGGCGCAGAGGCCGTCTTCACGGTCCTGACGCGCGGCGAGAGCTTTGCGGAACCGGTCATGTTCCTGGGAGGCCACTATCCCGTGATCGCGGAGGCGGCGAGCACCGGCCGTCTCTTGCGAGTCGAACACGCTTCCTTCGTGCAATGTCTCGAACACGAATCCGATCTCGCCGCCGCCATGCTGGCCTCGATTGGACGACGCGCCGGCGAGCTGACGCAGCAGATCGGCGCACTGAAGCTGCTCGACGCGCCGCGTCGCGTCGGCGAATTTTTCCTGCGTCTGCTTGCAGACAGCAGTCAGGACGGGCGCATCGAGCTGCCCTACGAAAAGGTTCTGATCGCCGCGCGCCTCGGCATGACGCCGGAAAGTTTCTCGCGCGCCCTTGCGGCCCTGACGAAGGTCGGCGTGACGACGAAGCGCGAAATCGTCTCCATCGCGGATGCGCGGATTTTGAGCGATTTCGTCGGTCTCGACGCGCGGCTCTATTCGTCGGCCTCGCAATAAGCGCGCAATCGGTCGACATCGTCGATCGTCACCTTGTCACGCTCGACATGCACGCCATGCCGGCGCAACTGGCCGAGCGTGCGCGAGAAGCTTTCCGGCGTCATGCCGAGGTGGCCGGCGACGAGGCGCTTCTCGTACGGCAGCGAGATTTCCGCGCGGCCTTCCCTGGGGCCGGCAAGCAGCAGAATGAAGTCGGCAAGTCGCGCCGTCGCCGTCATCGTTTTCAGTTTCTCGATCTGCTCGAGCAGCATGCGCAGATGCATGGACGCAGAGCCCAAGAGCGCCATCGCCAGTTTCGGATCCGCGCTGATGCGCCGTCGTAATGTCGCGGCGTCGATCCGCACGACACGGGAGTCCACCACCGCTTCCGCGCTCGTGGAATAGGTCGCCCCTGTCAGCGCTTCCGCCTCCATGAAGCTCTGCGAGGGACCGTGGATCGAAATAATGGCGATCGATCCGTCCGCAGCGCGACGAAAGAGTTTGATGAGGCCGGACAGAATTATGAAATAGGAGGCGGCAGGCTCGTCCTGACGGCAGATCGTGTCACCGCGCGCGACGGCCAGAACAGCGTCGTCTCCGATGAGCGAGCGTGCAGCGACCGCGTCCAGCCGGCCGAACAAGGCCGACTGTCCAACGATCCGCCAATCATCCTGCGTCAGGCTTTCTGCCATGGGCATACGTCCTTCTAGCACGATTGCGCGAGAAAGGCGCGCGCGACCGTGCTATTCGGCGGCTTTGCGGAACTCGGGATAGGCGCAGGCCGCGTCGGTTTCGCTCTTGGCCTCCACCTTCGGCTCGACGAAGGGCAGGTCCAGCGTCTTCCAGACGTCGACGAGGGCTTCCACCAGTTCGGCCACCAGCGCGTCCGAATGCAGCGGCGTCGGCGTGA
>JAGRKN010000263.1 GCA_020442275.1 Rhodoblastus sp.
GCGCGGGTTCCCAAGGGGCCGCGGGCCATGCCGGACGCGGTCTGGTTCCGCATGGATGTCGGCCGCAAGCGCAACGCCGATCCCAAATGGCTGCTGCCCATGCTCTGCCGCAAGGGCGGCGTCACGCGGCAGGATATCGGCGTGATCCGCATCTACGATCACGAGACGCAGTTCGAGGTATCGGAAGCCGTCGCGCACAATTTCCTGATCGGCATGCGCCGCCCCGGCGGCGACCAGGTGCGGGTGGAGCGCATGGACGCGGGCGGCGGCGAACGCGAGCGGCCGAAGAAGAAGAAGTTCGAGAAGCGCGCAGGGCCGCCGCAACAGGCCGCAACGACCGAAGGGGCAGAGCAGGGCAAGCCGAAGTTCAAGAAGAAGAAAAAGAACGCGGGCCAGCAATCCTCATCCTGAGGAGCCGCGCAGCGCGCGGCGTCTCGAAGGATGGCGACGCCAGCGTTCTTGACGCGGCCATCCTTCGAGACGCGATGCTGCGCATCGCTCCTCAGGATGAGGTCTCTTGTTGTGACGCGCTCTAGGGCCCGAACACCAGCCCATCCATCAGCTTCCTCGCCGTCAGCACCACCGCCGCCGTCGCGCTCGGGCCGGACCCCTTCACGCGAATGGTCGAAGCGCCCGTCGGATGCTCGATGTCGAGCGTCTTCGGATCGCCCGCCGGGATATTCGCGAGCGAGGCCGCCGGCGAACCCTCGATCATGCAGGCGGACGCGACGCTGACCGCGCCGAGCACGCCGATCGAGGCGTGGCAGCGGTGCGGAATGAAAGTGCGCGTCGAGATCGCGCCGCCAGCGCGTGGCGCGCTCACCAGCGTCATTTTCGGCACCGAGGCGTCCTTCACGTCGCCGAGGTTCATCATCGGCCCGGCCTGCAGGCGAATGGATTCGAGCTTCTTCTTCAGCTCCGTATGCGCGTCCAGTTCGTCGCGCGTCTCCGTGCCGGAAATGCCGAGGTCGGCTGCCCGCATCACCACGACCGGCATGCCATTGTCGATCAGCGTGCAGGCGACGCCGTCGATGATGTCGAAGGCATTGCCGGTCGGCAGCAGCGCGCCGCAGGACGAGCCTGCCGTGTCGCGGAACTCGATCGGGATCGGGCTCGCCGTGCCCGGCACGCCGTCGATCGCGCGATCTCCCTTGTACGTGGGCATGCCGCCGTTGGGCGTGCGCACGTTGGCGACCGCGATCTGACCGGTATTTTCCATGTAGATGACGACCTGCGTCTCCTCGCCCTGCGGCTTAACCAGCCCGCGCTCGATCGCGAAGGGACCGACGCCGACGAGAATGTTCCCGCAATTCTGGGCGTCCGTAATGATCGGCTTGTCGACGAAGGCTTGCAGGAAGAGATAGTCGACGTCGACGCCCGGCCGTTCGGATTTCTTGATGACCGCGATCTTCGAGGTCAGCGGATCGGCGCCACCCATGCCGTCGATCTGCCTCTTGTCGGGCGAGCCCATCATGCCCAGCAGGAATGCGTCGCGCGCAGCAACGTCGCGCGGCAAATCCTCGCTGAGAAAATACCCGCCCTTGGATGTGCCGCCGCGCATCCACATGCAGCGCACGCCCTCAGACATATTTAAGTCCCTTGGCGGCGAGCGCCTCGCGCATCTTGTAGAGGTCGAGACCGAGAACGCCGGCGTTCAGCTTCTCGCGCTTCTCGCCTTCGTTGGCGATACGCGCCTGCGCCTTCTTGAGAACCTCGGCGGCTTCCTCGCGCTTGACCACGCACACGCCGTCGTCGTCGGCCACCATGATGTCGCCGGGATTTATGATCGCGCCGGCGCAGACGATCGGGATGTTCACGTCGCCGAGCGTCTCCTTGACCGTCCCTTGCGCGCAAATGGCTTTGGACCACACAGGGAATTTCATCTCGGTGAGATCGGCGATGTCGCGTACGCCCGCGTCGATGATCAGGCCGACGCCGCCGCGCGCCATGACGGAGCCCGCCAGCAGATCGCCGAAATAGCCGGCGTCGGACGGCGAGAAGGGCGAGACCACCATGACGTCGCCTTGTCTCATCTGCTCGACCGCGACATGGATCATCCAATTGTCGGCAGGCGGCACGGAGACGGTGACCGCGGACGCCGCGATCTTCGCGCCGCGATAGATCGGTCGCATGTAGGAGGCGAGCAGGCCGACGCGGCCCTGCGCCTCGTGCACCGTGGCGACGCCGCATTCGGCGAGACCGGCAATGACGGCAGGGTCGGCGCGGTCGATCTTGGTGCGGACGATGGGCATGGCGTTCCTTTCCCGTTCGGGCGCTGTGCCCGCAAATTGAAGCTTGTTTCCGGCCATTATCCGGCGGCCCGGAGCGCCGGCCATTTCAAACTCTCCGCAACAGCATAAGTTCTGGCTATAGTGGGTGCGGGAGGAAGGCCCCGGAATGGCCGAAAGCGACAAGTCCGACATACCGAATCTGCGGCATCTGCGCGCCGTCTGCATGGTCGCGGAGACGCGCAGCGTCAGCCGAGCGGCCGAGCGCATCCACCTGTCGCAGCCCGCGATCACGCAAGCCATCGACAAGCTGGAGGCCCGCGTCGGCGCGGCCCTGTTCGAGCACGGGCCGGAGGGCATGGCCGCGACGCAAGCCGGCAAGCTCTTCTGCGCGCGGGCTACGACGGCCCTCGACTTCCTGCGCGCCGGCGCCCGCGACATTGCGCGTGCGGCCGGGCGCGGCCGCACCGCGCCAGAGCTCGACCGGCTGTTCACCGTCGCGCAATTGCGCGCGCTGATCGCGGTTTCGGCGGCGGGAAACTTCAGCATGGCGGCGCGCAACATCGGTCTTTCGCAACCCTCGGTGCATCGCGCCGCCAAGGAGTTGGAGCGGCTGGCCGGCCTCTCGCTGTTCGAGGCCGCGACCTACGGCATCGAACTCACGCGCCCCGCGCAATATCTGGCGCAGCAGGCGCGCCTCGCCTTCGTCGAGATCGAGCACGGCTTTGCGGAAGTCGCCGAATTGTCCGGCGGCGATTCCGGTCGGCTCGTCGTCGGCGCCATGCCGCTCGCCCGCAGCCATGTGTTGCCGGAGGCGATCGATCGGTTGATGAACGAGCGGCCCAACGTCCACGTGCGCGTGGTCGACGGCCCCTATCGCGACATGCTGCACGGCCTGCGCAACGGCGAAATCGATCTGCTGATCGGCGCGCTGCGCGATCCCGCGCCGATCGACGACATCGAGCAGATCGCCCTGTTCGACGACCGGCTCGCGATTGTCGCGCGCGTCGGCCACCCGCTGTTCGCACGTCGGAAGATCGCCGAGGCCGATCTCATGGCCTACCCCTGGGTCATCTCGCCGCCCGGCGCGCCGACGCGCGACTATTTCGAATCCATGTTTCCACCCGCCGCCCGCGAAAAACTGCCCGGCCTGATCGAGACGAGTTCGCTGATCGTCGTGCGCGGCGCGCTCCTGCGCTCGGACCGGCTGACGCTGATCTCGCAGCACCAGATCGTCACCGAGCAGTCGCTCGGTCTGCTCGCGCCCCTGCCGGTGCCGACGCCCGGCAGCGCGCGCCGCATCGGCCTCACCATCCGTCGCGGCTGGCGACCGACCGCGACGCACGAATTGTTTATCAGTCACATTCGCGCGGCCTGCGCCGATCTCGAGGGCGCCGCTCAGCGGGCGGCGGGCCGCACCGAATAGGCGATCAGCCATTGCGCCAGCCAATAGGTCGTGAGCACGACGACATTGGCGAGGGCAATGGGACCGGCGAACTTGTTGAAGGCGAGCGTCGTGTCCGAGAGGACGAACAGGCCCGCGCCAAGAGCCGCCATGCGCGAGAACGCGATGTCGCGCGCCCCGCTGCGCAGCGCCATTGACGCCGCCATCGCCGCCATGGCGACCAGCGCGATGACATAGACGACAACGGGTAGCCGCAGCGCGCCGGGCACGTCGCCCCACAGAAAGCCGAGCGCGACGGCTGCGAAGATCGCGTAGCCGATCGCCGGCGCAAGCGCGAAGCCGCGCCGCAGGCCGCCCGTGAAGGCGTAGAGATAAAGAAGATGCGCCACGAGGAAGGAGACGAGGCCCGGCAGAAAACCCTGGTTCGGCCAGAGCAGGAAGACGTCGCCGGCGAGCGAGGCGATCAGGCCGAGCGAAATCGCGCGTGCATAGGCGTCGTCGCTGTTGCGCCGCGCGGCATGGACGATGATGAGGATCGTCGTCGTCGCTTTCGTGATCGCCGCCAGCAACCACGGTCCGGTCTGAAAGGCGACGATCGAAACGGCGCCGCTCAGCGCGGCGAGCAGGGCGAGCGCATTCATCGCGCGAGAGCGGCGCTAACGGTCATCGTCATCCCATGATCGCCTTGATCTCGTCGTGCGACAGGCCGGCGTCCTTCAGCACCGCGCGGGTATGTTCGCCGAGCGCGGCCGCGTGATTGCCGACGCGGGTTTCCGCTTCCGACATGCGGAAGGGCGGATTGAGCGCCTTGAACGAGCCGCCGGCGTCGCTCACGTCGGCCAGCGCGTCGCGATGCGCGATCTGCTCGTCGGCCAGCGCCTCAGCCACAGTGCGATAGGGCGAGCAGGCGACGTCGTGCTTTTCCAGCGCGGCGATGCATTCTTCGCGCGTCAGCGTCCGCGACCAGTCTTCCAGCGCGCTCATGCACGCGTCCCAATTCGCGCGGCGCTTGGAAAATTCGGCGAAGCGTGGGTCCGTGATGAAGTCCGGGCGGCCGGCGGCGATGACGAAATTTCGGAACGCCTTTTCAGTGACGACAGCGACCATCACATAGCCGTTCTTCGTCTCCATCGGTCCGAACATCGGCCGCGAGGGCTTCTCGACATCGAACTGCGACCATTGCAATTCGTTGAGCGTGAGGCTCAGCATGCTTTCGAGCATCGACACATCGATATGCTGGCCGCGCCCCGTCTTCTCGCGCTGGTAGAGCGCGGTCGTGATCGCGGAATAAGCGTAGACGCCGCTCACTACGTCGGCATGGAAGACGCCGCAGAAATCCGGTCGCGTGCGCCCCTGCTGATAGGCGAGATGGGCGAGGTCGTAGCCGGACGCCGCATGGATGACTGGGGCATAGGCTGGCCGTTCGGCCCAGGGCCCCGTCTGCCCGTAGCCCGACATTGAGCAGAAGACGAGTTTCGGATTGACCTTCGACAGCGTCTCGTAATCGAGGCCGAGTCGCTTCATCACGCCCGGCCGGAAATTCTCGACGATGATGTCGGCCTGTTCGGCGAGTTTATGCACCGCGGCGATGGCGGCCGGCTTCTTCAGGTCGATCGACACGCTTTTCTTGCCGGCGTTGAGCTGGCCGAAGGCGGAACTCGCCCCGTTGCGCAGGGGCGGGCGGGCGCGCAGCACATCGCCGTCCGGGCTTTCGATCTTGATCACCTCCGCGCCGAGATCCGAAAGCAGGCGCGCGCAGTAGGGCCCCGCGATCGTCGTCGAGAAGTCGAGTACCTTCAGTCCACCAAGCGCCCTGCCGGATCGAGCCTTGCCCATCTGCGCCTCCCGCATGTCCATTGTGCGCCGCCATGCATTGGCGGCGCTGCTTCTTGGCCTTTAAGATCGCATGCAAATTAGCGCCTGGGAAGAAACGGAACCCCGAATGAGCATCAAGAAGGCGGCCTGTATCGCCGGCATATACGAACATCCCACCCGGCACGCGCCCGACAAGTCGCTCGCCCAGCTCCACGCGGAAGTCGCGAAAGGCGCGCTGGAAGACGCAGGCCTCTCGAAGAGCGACGTCGACGGCTATTTTTGCGCGGGCGACGCGCCGGGCATGGGCCCGATCTCCATGGTCGACTATCTCGGCCTCAAGCCGCGCCACGTCGATTCCACCGATGTCGGCGGCTCCTCCTACCTGCTGCATGTCTCGCACGCCGCCCAGGCGATCGCGGCCGGCAAATGCGACGTCGCCCTGATCACGCTCGCCGGCAAGCCGCGTTCGGAAGGCATGGCGACCGGCACGGCGCCGCGCGTCGTGGCGCCCTCCGTGCCCGACGCGCAGTTCGAGCAGCCCTATGCGCCCACCATCGCCAACATGTACGCCATGGTGGCGATGCGCCACATGCACGATTGGGGCACGACCAGCGAACAACTCGCCTGGATCAAGGTCGCGGCCTCGCATCACGCCCAGCACAATCCCCATGCGCTGTTGCGCAATGTCGTGACGGTGGAGGATGTCGTGAATTCGCCGATGGTGGCCTCGCCGCTGCACCGGCTCGACTGCTGCGTCATCACCGACGGCGGCGGCGCGATCATCGTCACGCGGCCGGAGATCGCCAAGAAACTGAAGAAGCCGATCGTCAACATTCTCGGCGCCGGCGAAAGCCCCAAGCACACCGACGGCGGGCGGATCGATCTCTCCTACACCGGTATCGAAGCGGCCGGGCGCCGCGCATGGGAGGAATCCGGCGTAAAGCCCGCCGACATGAAATACGCCTCCTTCTACGACAGTTTCACCATCACCGTGTTGAAGCAGATCGAGGATCTCGGCTTTTGCGCGAAGGGCGCCGGCGGCAAGTTCGTCGCGGACGGCAATCTGATTTCGGGCATCGGCAAATTGCCCTTCAACACCGATGGCGGCGGGCTCTGCTCCAACCATCCGGCCAACCGCGGCGGCCTGACCAAGGTGCTGGAGGCCGTACGTCAATTGCGCGGCGAGGCGCACCCCGCCGTGCAGGTGAAGAATTGCGATCTCGCGGTGGCCTCGGGCACCGGCGGTTCGCTCGGCACGCGCCACGGCGCGGCCGTTCTCGTAATGGAGCGCGCATGATGACGACGCAACGCAAGATTCTCGCGCCCGTCGCCAATGTGGAGACGCAGGCCTATTGGGACGCCGCCGACGCCGGCAAGCTGCTGGTGAAGACGTGCCGTTCATGCGGCGAGCCGCATTTCTACCCCCGCGCGCTCTGCCCCTTCTGCTTCGGCGAGACGGACTGGCAGGAGACCAACGGCGAGGGCGAAATCTATTCCTTCTCCGTCATGCGCCGCGCGGAAACGCCTTATGCCATCGCCTTCGTCAAGCTCGACGCCGGTCCGACGATGATGAGCAATCTCGTCGATTGCGACTTCGACGGGCTCGCGATCGGCCAGCGCGTCCGTGTCGTCTTCCAGCCCTCGAACGGTGGCCACAAGGTGCCGATGTTCACGCCGGTGTGATGAGCCGGACGACGAGACAAAGCCTCGCCGTTGGTCTATAACTGAACCAAATGCGGCCATCGTAGAGCTGCGGGGAGGATGTTATGGACAAGATCTGGCTCAACTCCTATCCGCCGGGCGTTCCGGGCGACGTCGACGTGAGCGGCTACGAGTCGCTCGCGGCGCTGTTCGAGGAGAGCTACAAGAAGCACGCGAACGACAAGGCCTATGTCTGCATGGACAAGGCCATCACCTTTGGCGACATCGACCGCATGTCGCGGCAGTTCGCGGCCTGGCTGCAAGCCAAAGGCCTCAAGCAGGGCGACCGTGTCGCCATCATGTTGCCGAACGTGCTGCAATATCCGGTCGCGCTCGCCGCCGTCATTCGCGCGGGCTTCATTGCCGTCAACGTCAACCCGCTCTACACGCCGCGCGAACTCGAGCATCAGCTGAAAGATTCCGGCGCGCTAGCCATCGTCGTGCTCGAGAATTTCGCGTCCGTCCTGCAGCAGGCCTTGCCCAAGACGCAGGTCAAGCACGTCGTCGTCGCCAGCATGGGCGACATGCTGGGCGCCGTGAAAGGAACAATCGTCAATTTCGTCGTGCGCCGAAAAATGGTGCCGGCCTGGTCTCTGCCCGGCCATACGACCTTCAAGGCCGCGCTCGCGGAAGGCGCGGGCAAACCCTTCGTCGCGCCGACCATTCAGCGCGAGGATATCGCGATCCTGCAATATACCGGCGGCACGACCGGCCTTTCCAAGGGGGCGGTCCTCACGCATCGCGCGCTGCTCGCGGCGGTGCTGGCCTCCGAGGCCTGGCTGCAGCCGGCCATGGCCTCGGGCAAGATCCAGGGCCAACTGATCTCGATCTGCGCGCTTCCGCTCTATCACGTCTTCGCGCTGGTTTCGGTCGCCTTCCTCGCGCTTCGACTCGGCGGCGTCTGCATCCTCATCC
>JAGRKN010000264.1 GCA_020442275.1 Rhodoblastus sp.
TCGCGATCCGCGACATGGCGCTCGACTTTGCGCGCGAGAAACTCGCGCCCCATGCGCTCGAATGGGACGAGAAGAAGCATTTCCCGGTCGACACTTTGCGCGAAGCTGCCGCGCTCGGCATGGGCGGCGTCTACATCAAGGACGACGTCGGCGGCTCCGGCCTCGGGCGCCTCGACGCCGCGCTGATCTTCGAGGCGCTGGCGACCGGCTGCCCGACGATCGCCGCCTATATTTCCATCCACAACATGTGCGCGTGGATGATCGACAATTTCGGTTCGGACGAGCAGCGCCACAAGTGGCTGCCCGATCTCTGCACGATGGAAAAGCTCGCTTCCTATTGCCTGACGGAGCCGGGCGCGGGCTCAGACGCCGCCGCGCTGCGCACGCGCGCGGAGCGCGATGGCGACCATTACGTGCTGACGGGCCAGAAGCAGTTCATTTCAGGCGCCGGCAATCCGCACGACTTCTATGTCGTGATGGCGCGCACCAGCGACGATGGCGCGCGCGGCGTCTCGACCATCGTCGTGCCCGGCGGGACGGAGGGCCTGTCGTTCGGCGTGAACGAGAAGAAGATGGGCTGGAACGCGCAGCCGACGCGCGCGGTCATCTTCGACAAGTGCCGCGTGCCCGTCGCCAACCGCATCGGTCCGGAAGGCATCGGCTTCAAGATCGCGATGGCCGGGCTCGACGGCGGGCGCCTCAACATCGCCGCCTGTTCGCTCGGCGGCGCGCAGGCCGCGCTCGACCAGGCCGTAATCTACATGGGCGAACGCAAGGCCTTCGGCAAGACGCTCGCCGAATTCCAGGCGCTGCAATTCAAGCTCGCGGATATGGCGATCGATCTCGAAGCCGCGCGCACGTTTCTGTGGCGCGCGGCGACGGCGCTCGACCAGAAGTCGCCGGACGCGACACGGCTGTGCGCCATGGCCAAGAAATTCGCCACAGACGCCGGATTCGAGATCGCCAACAGCGCGCTGCAATTGCACGGCGGCTACGGCTATCTCGCGGACTACGGGCTGGAGAAGATCGTGCGCGACCTGCGCGTGCACCAGATTCTGGAAGGCACGAACGAGATCATGCGGATGATTGTCGCGCGCGGGTTGGTCGGGCGGTGAGCGTTACCAGCGACGCTGCCGCGTCCCTTCTCGCCGTGCGCGGAATGCGACAGGCCTATCCGCGCCAGTACGCGCAATTCGTCAGATAGACCGTCCGTCCGTCGCGGCGGTCGATGATCCCCGACAGCACCGCGCGATCGCCATAGTTCAGTTCGAAGCTCGCGGAACGCGCGAGGCCAGAGTCGCCGGTCACGCAGATCACCTGCCCCTCGGTGCGCAGGCCGACGATCGCCGCCTTGCCGGGTTCAGGCGTCGACCAGACGCCGACGAAGGCGACGGGCGCCTCATAGCCCCGCCCGCTATAGGCGCGGTCGCCGCGCGCCGACAGGATCGCCCGCGTGTCGCTGGCCACGCACTGGTTGCCGAAATAGCTGGAGGTGCAGACCGATGCGGCCGGCGCGCCCGAGTTCGACGCCAGATCGGGCGCCGGCAGGCGCCCGGTGCGTCCCAGGAAAATCAGGATCGAGCCCAGGACGACCCCGAGCGAAATCGCTATTGTCGACAGCCTGTTCATCGTCTGCGGAACCCTCTACGAGCGTCCCCTCGCAACCCCCGAGCGTGGCACGGACCCTTTAACGAACATTTGCGCTAGTGCCTGACTTGCGGGGACCTTTTGGATTTGCCCGCGCTATCGCTTATGCTCATGGACAAAAGAGCGGACACAGGCCCGAGAGGTCTATAGCGGTCAAATGAGTTTCACCGACATCGCGACCCGGACGTACAATCATTCGTTCCGGCTCGATCCAGTCCTGCGGACCCTGCTCGACACCGATTTCTACAAGCTGCTCATGCTCCAGATGATCTGGCGCAAGCATCGCGACGTTCCCGTCACTTTCGGCATCGTCAACCGCACGGCCAATGTGCGCATCGCCGACGAGATCCCGGAAAGCGAATTGCGCGCGCAGCTCGACCATGCGCGAACCCTGCGCTTCTCGCCACGCGAACGAATCTGGCTCGCGGGCAACACGTTCTACGGTGTGAAACAGATCTTCCAGCCGGATTTCATCGAATGGCTGGCCGATTTCCAGCTGCCGGAATACGAACTGGAAAAGCGGAACGGCCAGTACGAACTCACCTTCCACGGCGCCTGGCCCTACACGACCATGTGGGAAATCCCGGCGCTCTCCATCATCAACGAGTTGCGGGCGCGAAAAGTGCTGCATGGCATGGGGCGTTTCGAACTGGATGTGCTCTATGCCCGTGCGAAAGCGAAACTCTGGGCCAAGATCGAGCGGCTGCGCGCCTTGAAGAAGGAAGGCCCGCTGCGTGTCGGCGATTTCGGAACGCGCCGGCGCCACGGCTATCTCTGGCAGCGCTGGTGCTGCGAGGCCTTGCAGGAAGGCATCGGCGACGCTTTCACCGGCACGTCCAACGTGCATATCGCAATGGAGATCGGCGCGGAAGCGATCGGCACCAATGCGCATGAACTGCCTATGGTCTACGCCGCGCTCGCCGGCGACGACGAGAAGCGCGTTCGCGACTCTCGTTACTCCGTGCTGCAATCCTGGAGCGATACCTATTCCGGAAACCTGCTGGTCTTCCTGCCCGACGCCTACGGCACCACGGAATTCCTGCGGGACGCGCCGGACTGGGTCGCCGACTGGACCGGCGCGCGACCCGATTCCAAGGACCCGATCGAGGCGGGCGAGGAACTGATCCGCTGGTGGGCGGAGCACAATCGCGATCCGGTCGAGAAACTGATCGTGTTCTCCGATGCGATGGACATCGATTCCATCGAACAGACGTCACGCCATTTCCGCGGCCGCGTACGCGCGAGCTATGGCTGGGGCACGAACCTGACCAACGATTTTCTGGGCTGCGACCCCGGCGGCGACGACCGGCTGCGCGCGATTTCGCTCGTCTGCAAGGTGATCGGCGCGGCGGGGCGTCCGGCGGTCAAGCTGTCCGACAATCCGCTGAAGGCGACGGGGCCGCAGGACGAGATCGAGCGCTACCGCCACATATTTTCCGCCGCCGGCATGCGCGCGCAGCCGGTGCTGGTGTAAGCCCCGAGTCCAGGTCCCTCCCCCTTGTGGGGAGGGTGGCGGGCGCGCCAAGCATTCTGGTCATTCCGGCGATTGCGCCCCATATCTCCCCTATTCCCGCCGCCGGTTCGACCCCGGCGGCTTTGTCTTTGAAGCGGAGCATCGCTTGCCCATCATTTCCATTGCCAGCGTGGCCAAGAGCTACGGCGGCTTCACGGCGCTGCACGACATCGATCTCGAGATCGAGCGCGGCGAGATTTTCGCGTTGCTCGGCCCCAACGGCGCCGGCAAGACCACGCTGATTTCCATAGTCTGTGGCGCCGTCTCGATGAGCCGCGGCAATGTGCGCGTCGACGGCGCCGACATTCTTCGCGACTACCGCGTCACACGCCGCAAGATCGGCCTCGTGCCGCAGGAAATCGCGCTCGACATTTTCGCCACGGTCTGGAGCACGGTCAGTTTTTCACGTAGCCTTTTTGGCAGACCAAAAGACAATGCGCATATCGAACGCCTGCTGCGCGATCTCGCGCTGTGGGAGAAGCGCGACGCAAAGATCATCGAACTCTCCGGCGGCATGAAGCGCCGCGTGATGATCGCCAAGGCGCTGGCGCACGAGCCCGACATCCTCTTCCTCGACGAGCCGACGGCCGGCGTCGACGTCGAATTGCGGCGCGACATGTGGGGGCTGGTTCGACGTTTGCGCGAAAATGGCGTCACCATCATTCTCACGACTCATTACATCGAGGAGGCCGAGGAAATGGCCGACCGCGTCGGCTTCATGAAAGGCGGCCGCCTCGTGCTGGTCGAGGAGAAAACGGCGTTGATGCGCAAGCTCGGCAACCGGCGCCTCGTGCTCACGCTCGCCGAACCCTTGCGCGCGCTGCCGGCCGCGCTCGAGGGCTGGCATGCCGAGCTGGAGGACGGCGGCCGTCGGATCGCCTACGCCATGTCCGAGGACGCTGAGAAGGGCGCGGCCCAGATCATCCAGCGCCTCGGCGAAGCGGGCGTCCATATCAAGGACATGGCGATGAACGAATCCTCGCTCGAACAGATTTTCGTCGATCTCGTCGGCTCCGATGCAGGGAGCCAGGCATGAGCGCGCCACGCTTCAACCTGCGCGGCGTCGCCGCGATTTTCGCGGCCGAGATGGCGCGCACGCGGCGCACGCTACTGCAGAGCGTGGTGACGCCCGTTCTCACCACGGCGCTCTATTTCGTCGTCTTCGGCTCGGCCATCGGTTCGCACATGCGCGAGGTCGGCGGCGTCGCCTATGGCGCCTTCATCGTGCCTGGCCTGATCATGCTGTCCCTGCTGACGCAGAGCATCGCCAACGCCTCGATCGGTATCTACTTTCCGAAATTCACCGGCACCGTCTACGAGATCCTGACCGCGCCGCTGTCGGCGATCGAAATCGTCGTCGGCTATGTCGGCGCAGCAGCGGCGAAATCCATCGTTATCGGCCTCATCATCCTGTCGACCGCTGCCTTCTTCACGCCGCTGCAGATCGACCATCCCGCGATGATGGCGCTGTTTCTGGTGCTTACGTCGGTCGCCTTCAGCCTGTTCGGTTTCATCATCGGCATCTGGGCCAAGACCTTCGAGCAGCTCAATTTCGTGCCGGCGCTCGTCATCACGCCGCTCACCTTTCTCGGCGGGGCCTTCTATTCGATCGACATGCTGCCGCCATTCTGGCGCACGGTCAGCCTGTTCAATCCCGTCGTCTATCTCGTCAGCGGCTTTCGCTGGAGCTTTCACGGAAGCGGCGACGTGAGCCTCGCGGCGAGCCTCGGCTTCATGACGCTGGTGATCGCCTTGTGTCTCGGCCTGCTGATCTGGATTTTCCGGACAGGCTATCGGTTGAAGCCGTAAGGAGGAAGCCGTCTTTGCGAGGAGCGCGTAGCGCGACGAAGCAATCCGTCCCCGGTTCTTTCTCTAGTTGCGAGGATGGATTGCCGCGTCGCGCTACGCGCTCCTCGCAATGACGGCTAGGAAAGGGGCCTCGTCCAGTCGAACCCCTCCAGCGACGGCAGCACGACCGCCGCGCCCTTGAAACTCTCGTGCGCGGTGTAAATTCCCGGCGTCACCACCGTCGCAATGCCAGCCGCCTGCGCCGCCGCGAGCCCGTTCGCTGAATCCTCGAAAGCGAGGCAGGCCGACGCCGGCAGCCCGAGACGCTCCAGCGCCAGCACATAGGCGTCGGGCGCCGGCTTCTTCACCGGCGCATCCTCCGCGCCCACGACAACGTCGAACAAAGCAAGCCCGTCGGCCCCCAGCGTCGCCTCGATCAGCGCCTCGATATTGGCGCGCGACGTCGTCGTGCAGATCGCGAGCTTCAATCCCGCCGCATGGCCGCGCCGGATCAGGATTTCGACGCCCGGCCTCAGCGTCGCTTTTCCGCCCCGCGTGAGGGCGCCATAATGCGCGTTCTTGGCGAGATGCATGCGCTGGATTTGCGCGTCGTCGATCCCGGCCCCGATCCGCGCGGCATAGGCGCGCATCCGCTCCTTGCCGCCGGTGGTCTTCAGCAATTCGCGGTAGAGATCGACATCCCAGCTCCAGCCGAGCCGTTCTTCCGCAAACACACGATTGAACGCCGCGCGATGCACTTCCTCGGTCTCTGCAAGCGTGCCGTCGACGTCGAAGATCAGAGCCTGGATGGTCATGGCTTGCCTCCCCATGAGCGCCTTGGGGCGTCATCGTATTCGTTTCTCTGAATATGTATCAGATGACAGCGGTCGTAAACCGGCCGGGCACATAAAGAAATCTTTATATGTTTATTGCGCTATTTCCCATCCGCTGCTATAGGACCGCCCAAGCCACGGACCAAAAGAGCCAGAGAGCGCACAATGACCAAGCATTTCAACGATTACGTCGTCGCCGACATCGGCCTTGCCGACTGGGGCCGCAAGGAATTGAACATTGCCGAGACGGAAATGCCCGGCCTGATGGCGACCCGCGCCGAATATGGCCCGGCCCAGCCGCTCAAGGGCGCCCGCATCGCCGGCTCGCTGCACATGACCATCCAGACCGGCGTTCTCATCGAGACGCTGAAGGCGCTGGGCGCCGACGTGCGCTGGGCCTCGTGCAACATCTATTCGACGCAGGACCATGCCGCGGCCGCGATCGCGGCGGCCGGCACGCCGGTCTTCGCCATCAAGGGCGAGAGCCTCGAGGACTACTGGGACTACACCCACAAGATCTTCGAATGGGGCGACGGCGGCTGCCCGAACATGATTCTCGACGACGGCGGCGACGCGACGCTGCTGATCCATCTGGGTCTCCGCGCCGAGCAGGGCGATGTGGCCTTCCTCGACAAGGCGACCAACGAGGAAGAGGAAGTCCTCTTCGCCGCCATCAAGAAGCGCCTGAAGGCCAATCCGGGCTGGTACAAGCGCAACGCCGAGAGCATCAAGGGCGTGACGGAAGAGACCACGACCGGCGTGCATCGCCTCTACAACATGCACAAGGAGGGCAAGCTCCTGTGGCCGGCGATCAACGTCAACGACAGCGTCACCAAGTCGAAGTTCGACAATCTCTACGGCTGCCGTGAATCGCTCGTCGACGGCATCCGCCGCGGCACGGACGTGATGATGGCCGGCAAGGTCGCCTGCATCGCTGGCTACGGCGACGTCGGCAAGGGCTCGGCCGCCTCGCTGCGCAACGCCGGCTGCCGCGTCATCGTCACCGAAATCGACCCGATCTGCGCGCTGCAGGCGGCGATGGAAGGCTATGAAGTCACCACGATGGAAGAGGCCGCGCCCCGCGCCGACATCTTCTGCACCGCGACCGGCAACGTGGACGTCATCACCGTCGATCACATGCGCGCCATGAAGGATCGCGCCATCGTCTGCAACATCGGGCATTTCGATTCCGAGATTCAGGTCGCCGGCCTCAAGAACTTCAAGTGGCACAACGTCAAGCCGCAGGTCGACGAGGTGGAGTTCAACGACGGCAAGCGCATCATCCTGCTGTCGGAAGGCCGTCTCGTGAACCTCGGCAACGCCACGGGTCACCCGTCCTTCGTGATGTCTGCCTCCTTCACCAACCAGACTCTCGCGCAGATCGAGCTCTGGACGAAGCAGGGCGAATATCCGGTCGGCGTCTACACGCTGCCCAAGCACCTCGACGAGAAGGTGGCCGCGCTGCATCTCGCCAAGATCGGCGTGAAGCTGACCAAGCTGACCGAGCAGCAGGCGACCTATCTTGGCCTGCCGGCCCAGGGCCCGTACAAGCCGGATCACTACCGGTACTGATTGGCCAGCGCGGCCCGATTCCCTCCCCACAAGGGGGAGGGGAGATGGCCGCCCTCGCCGCCCGGCCTGAAGCAGTCGCCGCCGGCCACCGAATTTCGCATTCCGAAACAGGGATAAACGGGTTTTGCAAGAAACCTGTTTATCCCTATACTTTTTGGCGAACCGCGAACAACAAGCGAGCCAGGGGCGAGGAAATGCCGAAAATTCACTACGTTGCGCATGATGGAACCGACCGCGTCGTGGACGTGGCCGAAGGCGAGACCGTGATGCGTGGCGCGATTCTCAATTCCGTGCCGGGCATCGACGCCGATTGCGGCGGCGAATGCGCCTGCGCGACCTGCCATGTCTATATCGACGCCGCCTGGAAGGATAAGGTAGGCGCGCCGAACGAGCAGGAGACGAGCATGTTGAGCTTCGTCGACAGCGTGCAGGACACCTCGCGTCTTTCGTGCCAGATCACCGTGACGGGCGCGCTCGACGGGCTCGTCGTCCATCTGCCGGAAAGCCAGCACTGACAAGGTGAGCCGCGCCTTCGAGCGCGCGGCCGCAATTGCGTCGCACTCAACAGCACACAATCAGCCTTCGTCGGGAGGACACCATGAACGAACATGCGCCCATCGACCATGCCAAGCTCGCCGAGAGCATGCCGCTCGAGGACATCAACGTCTCCGATCCCAAACTCTACCAGCAGGACGTCTGGATGCATTATTTCGACCGGCTGCGTCGCGATGCGCCGGTCCATTATTGCAAGGACAGCCCGATCGGGCCCTTCTGGTCGATCAGCAAGTACAAGGACATCGTCTCGGTCGAGGTGAACCACAAGGCGTTCTCCTCCTCGTCCACCTTCGGCGGCATTACGCTGCGCGACCGCACCGGCGATCTCGAACTGCCGATGTTCATCGCCATGGACCAGCCCAAGCACGACGAGCAGCGCAAGATCGTGCAGCCGATCGTCTCGCCGGCCAATCTCGCCAAGTTCGAAGGCCTGATCCGCAGCCGCATCCAGAACACGCTGGACAGCTTGCCGCGCGGCGAAGCTTTCGACTGGGTCGACAAGGTTTCGATCGAACTGACCGGCCAGATGCTGGCGACGCTGTTCGACTTTCCCTTCGAGCAGCGCCGCAAGCTGACCT
>JAGRKN010000265.1 GCA_020442275.1 Rhodoblastus sp.
ATCGACATGGGCCCGGAAGGCGGCGACGGCGGCGGCGAGATTGTCGCGCAAGGGACGCCGGAGGACGTGGTGAAGGTTTCGCGCAGCCACACCGGGCGGTTCCTGAAGGAAGTGCTGGCGCGACGGCCGATGAAGGCGTCCAGCGAGGCGGCGGAATAGACGCGAGGCTTCTGCCGTCCGTAGCGCAATCTGGACCGCGCCGCGCCGCATGTTACCATTGCTCTCGATGACAGCGCTGGGGAGGGCTGGCTGTGGGGACGATGTGTCGCTTTGTGTTTGCGCTGGCGGTGTTGTCCGCGCCGTCAGTCTGGGCCGATGATCTCCCGCAGCAATCCCCACTGCTGCCGCCGTGTTGCGGCGCCGGCTCGACGCCGCCCATCTTGAACCACCAGACCTATTCCTCGCCAGCAGCCGTCGCGCCGCGGCCGGGCGGGCGCGTGCGGATGGAATGCATCCGCAAATGGGAGATCTCCGGCCGCAACCGGTATCAGACGCTTTCGGTGCGCCTGTCCGACGACGAGAAGAAGGCGGGCTATGTCGTGACCGGCGGCGGTTGCGAGCAGGTGTTTCCGGAGGGCAATTTCGCCTTCATCGCCAGCCGGCCGCTCGCCGACGACGGCTGGTTTTGCGCGACCGGCGATCTGCCGGGCTTACAGGGATCGGGATATCAGGTTCAGGCCTCGCTCGTCGGCTGCCGGGTCGCGGTCGACTATGACCCGGTCGAAGCCGCAGCGCCTGTCACGACCATCGACGGGCACCGCATGCCTGTTGCGCGGCGCGGGACCGGGTTCGCCAAGTCCTTGCAGAGGGATTATCGCGTCTGCAACACGGACGCGGATCCGATCGGAATTCACTGGTTCGACGGAGATCATGTCGATCCGCTCAAGCCGCCGAATACGGACAGCCTCAAGCCGGGCCAATGCATGGAATTCGGCGGGTTGCGAAAGGCGCGCGCAACCGCGATCCACATTTCGGCCAGCACGCTTTCCCATCGGCAGACCGCTTATTTCGTGCGCTTTGCCCGTGGAGCTTTCGCTTCCGGCGCCTCGAAGAAATTCGTGCCAGCGCCTACGAGCCCGCCGCCCTCGCATCCGGCTGACGCCAAAACGATGGACGTAATGTGCAAGCCCGCCTCCGGCGTGCCGAACGGCGTGACGGGCGACACGGTCTTCGTGCGGCAATGCTCGCTGCAGATCCCCGCGTGGGGGCGTTATCGCGTCTGTTTCGACGCCACATATGTCGTACAGCAGGATGGGCGCGTCACGACATGGCCGCCGACGGCGCTGCCAATGATACTCGATCGCAATTTGATCAAGCACGCCGACCCCAGCAATTCGGAAGACCCGAGGCTGTCGCGCACTTTTCCGAATGTCTGCCGCGACCTCTACAACGTCCAGACAGCCTCCTTCCTGGTCGGCAGGCAGGTCGGCGACCCGAATTTCGCGCCAGGCGCCATATATGACCCCGAACATGTGCGCGCCGTCAGACTTTGGATCGCTCCGCTCAAATAGGGCGCAGCCTCCGGGACCGTGCGTCTTCGCCTTGGGCTGCACATTTTCGTGGCACGTTGGCGGCGCGCCCTAATGATCTGAGGCGACCTCAATCATATGCTGCATCGCACAATCTCTTGATTTCGCTCTGCGATTACTCGCATGCGCCACAAGCGCGCCTCAGGCATGAATATTCGTTCATTCGCGCGTTGCAATGCATTTATTGCATGCCTGTTTTGTAAAATCGCTTCTACACGAACGTTCATATCTCCACTATGTTGCAACGCATCATGAGCGACGGACAACGCCGCGCAACGTGATGGGAACAGAGCTATGTCGATCAAGGAAATCGCGCACAAGATCCACGAATGGCGCCGTTATCGCGCGTCGGTGCGGGAATTGTCGCGTCTGACGGACCGTGAACTGCACGACCTCGGCATCGTCCGGGCCGACATCGAGCACATCGCGAAGAAATCCGCCCAGTACTGAGTTTGCATGACGCAGACGCCGGATCTCCTCCCTCCCCGGCCAAGTTTCATGCCAGTAGCGCCCGCCGGTTCCTCCCTCCGGCGGGCGCTTTCTTTTGACCAGCGCCTGAGGGCTTGCGTTCCAGCGGCCACACGCTAATCCCCTCCCCATGAAATCCATTCACGTCATCGGCGGCGGGCTCGCAGGCTCGGAGGCCGCCTGGCAGGTCGCGTCCGCGGGCGTTCCCGTCGTGCTGCACGAGATGCGCCCGGTGCGCGGCACCGACGCCCACCAGACCGACGGGCTCGCCGAGCTCGTCTGCTCCAATTCCTTCCGCTCCGACGACGCCGCCACCAACGCCGTCGGCGTCCTGCATCGTGAGATGCGGGCCATGGGTTCGCTGGTCATGCGCGCGGCCGACGCCAACCAGGTGCCAGCCGGCGGGGCGCTCGCGGTCGACCGCGACGGCTTTTCAGGCGCGGTGACCGAGGCGATCGCGGCTCACGACCTGATTCAAGTCGCTCGTGAAGAGATTCAGGATATCCCGCCAAGTGACTGGGATAGCGTGATTATCGCGACCGGACCTCTGACTTCGATTCAACTGGCGCAGGCGATCGCCAAGGCGACCGGCGAGGCCGGTCTCGCCTTCTTCGACGCGATCGCGCCGATCGTCCATCGCGACTCCATCGACATGAGCAAGGCCTGGTTCCAGTCGCGCTACGACAAGGCGGGACCGGGCGGCACAGGCGCGGACTACATCAACTGCCCACTCGACCGCGACCAATATGCGGCATTCATCGCCGCCCTGATCGACGGGCCGAAGACCGAATTCCGGGAATGGGAGGGGACGCCCTATTTCGACGGCTGCCTGCCGATCGAGATCATGGCCGAGCGCGGGCCCGAAACGCTGCGGCACGGCCCGATGAAGCCGATGGGCCTGACCAACGCCCACAATCCGACAGTGAAGCCCTATGCCGTCGTGCAGCTGCGGCAGGACAATGCGCTGGGCACGCTCTACAATATGGTGGGCTTCCAGACGAAGCTGAAGCACGGCGCGCAGGTCGAGATTTTCCGAACGATTCCGGGGCTGGAAAATGCCGAATTCGCGCGGCTCGGCGGCATCCACCGCAACACCTACCTCAATTCGCCCGCCCTGCTGGACCCGCAATTGCGTCTGAAGGCCGATCCTCGCCTGCGTTTCGCCGGCCAGATCACGGGCTGCGAGGGCTATGTGGAGAGCGCCGCCGTCGGGCTGATCGCGGGCCGGATGGCCGCCGCCGAGCGGTCGGGCGCGCCGATGTCAGTCCCGCCGCAGACGACCGCCATCGGCGCGCTGATCGCGCATATCACCGGCGGGCATATCGAAAAGATCGACGCCGGGCCGCGCTCCTTCCAGCCGATGAACGTCAATTTCGGCTTGTTCCCGCCGCTGACCGAGGCGGTGAAGCATCCCGACGGCAAGCGCCTGCGCGGGCCGGAAAAGGCGCGTGCGAAAAAGATGGCGCTGAGCGCGCGGGCGGAGCGGGATCTGGCGCGGTGGCTCGGGCCGCGCTGAGGCGGGAAGCTCCGATCAGTCGACCGAGAGCTGAACTGTGATCGTCGAGCAGCCCGTGCCGCCCCTGCTCTGGCCGCACACTCTGAACGCGACGCTGTCGGCCCCCTTGGATGTGCAACGGCTTTAACTTGGCCTATAGTTGTCTCTTTGCAATTGACGCTCCGCTTTCCGGAACTGCGCTCCTGTGCGAGCCTGTCGCGGGAGGAACTTTCATGACATCGACGCGCCGGGCGTTTCTTGCTGGATTTGTTTTCGCGGGCCTTTCGGCGCCGGCGCTGGCTGCGGCGACGCTCCGCGAGCACCACATCGTCTTTCAGCTGACGGACAACGATCCGCATCGCATGACGATGATTCTGGACAATATCGCCAATGTTTCGCGCTACTACGCCGACAAGGGCGACCCCGTGGAATTCGAGGTCATAGCCTACGGGCCGGGGCTCCACATGTTGCGCGCCGATACTTCCCCGGTGAAGGATCGGGTGAAATCGATCAAGCTGAGCATTCCCGACGTGACCTTCACGGCATGCGGCAACACGATCGAATCGATGCAAAAGGCTGAAGGCAGGAACATAGAGCTGCTGCCGGATGTCGGCATCGTGCCGGCCGGGGTAGCCCGGCTCGCCGAACTGCAGGAACAGGGCTGGGCCTACGTGCGTCCCTGACGTGCGAAATGGCGCCGCGACGGGACGCCGGCGCTCCTATTCGACATGCTCGCAGCTTCCCGCACTCCGCCGGGAGCCGGACCGAACGCCATGACATCGCAGGATAATTCCCAGACCCAAATTCCCGCCGCCACACTGCGCGCGCTCACCGGCATAGGCGCTGCCGGTCTCTTCGCCTTCGGCGTCTTCTGCTGGATCGCCGCCAACTGGTCGTCCTTCCATCGGCTGACCAAGCTTGAACTGGTCGCGGGCCTGCTGCTCGCTTCGGCGCTCGCAGGCGCCGTCCTGCCCCGCGCCCGCGTCCCCGCCCTTCTGGTCGCCACCTCCGCCGTCGGCGGCCTGTTCGCCCTGATCGGCCAAACCTACCCCAGCGGCGCCGACGCCTGGCAGCTGTTCGCGCTGTGGGCGGCGCTGACGCTCCCCTTCGCGCTTGCCGCGCGGCACGACGCGGTCTGGGTCCTCTGGGCGATCGTCGCCGGCGCGGCGATCGGGCTCTGGCGCATGCAGGAGAGCAGCGGATTGCGCATCGGGGATTTTGCGCCGGCCTGGGCGATGGCGCTCGCCGTCGCGGCCGTGCTCAGCCCCTACCTCGGCCTGCGCCGTTTCATCGGCGATGCGACCTGGGCCTTCCGTCTGGCGAGCCTCGGCGCGATCGGGCTGATCACGGTCACTGGGTTCGAAGGCCTGTTCCGTTCGGCCGCCATCGGCGATGGCGCCTTCGTGACTGCCGCTTTCCTTCTATGCGTCCTGACGGGCGGCCTCGCCCTCGCGCGTCCGCTGGAATTCGGCGTGATGACACTGGCCTTCGCCGGCATCGACGCGCTTATCATCGCGCGGCTCTACAAAATATTGATCGACACCAAGTTCGAGATCGGCGGCGCGATTGCGCTCGCCGCCCTGTCGACCGCGATCGTGTTCGGCAGCGTCACGGTCCTGCGCATCGTCCACCGACAGGCCGAAGGAGAAAAGGGCGAGGTCGCCGATCTCGAGGCCAAGGTCTCGTGGCCGCTGGCGGCGCTCAGCGGTTTCGGCGCGCTGCTCGCGGCCATGCCGATCCTCACGGTCTACGGCCTGCTGTTCGGAACCTTCCTCGACACGGCGTCGGGCGCGGCCATGGCTGGCGCGCTGACGCTTATCCCGGCCGTCTTCATCATGCGCGGCGGCGCGCCTTTCAGCTTCCGCCAGATGTTCGGCCTGATCCTGTCCGGCGTTTCGACGGCGCTGCTGGTCTATGCGCTGACGCGCTGGTTCAAGCGCGACGCCGGCTTCGTGCTGGCCTTTATCGCCATCGTTGTGGGCTTCGCAGTGCAAGCGCGCTGGATGCGCATGCTGTTCGGCTTCTGGGCGCTGTGGGCGATCGTCGTCTCGCTGCTCGCCCGGCTCGCCTGGAACCACATGGAGATATCGGTCGCGCTGACCTCGCTCGTCGCGGTCGCTGGTGCGATAGGTTTGGCCGGGCCCGCGCTCGGCCTGAAGCTGCCCGAAAATGCGCGGCCGTTCTTCGCCGGCTGGACGGCGGGCGGCCTCGTCGCGCTCATTCTCATGGCAGGCCGGCCGTTTCTCGTCGGCGCGGGCTCGGGCCTCGTCGGCGAACTCGCCGGCCTGATCCGCACACCCTGGGCGGGGCCGGCGCAGGCCGTCTCCATTGCGCTGGGCATTGGCGGCGCCGCGGTCCTGCTCGCGCGACGCGCGGACCTGCGCACGCCTCTGGGCTTCGCGGTCGCCGCAGTGATGGTCGCGCTCACCTTCCGCTCGCCGGCGCTCGGCGCCACGATCGCGATATTCGCCGGCGCCATGCTCGCCAATTCGCGCGGACTTTCGGGCGCGGCGGCGCTGGCCGCGATCTGGATCGTCAGCGCTCTCTATTACGCGCTGACCTGGTCGTTGACCCAAAAGGCCTATGCGCTCATGGGCCTCGGCGCGGCGCTCGGTCTCGTGGTCTTCATCACGCGGTCGCGCGACGCCGGCATGGCGCTGCCAAAGACGTTCGGCGGCATGGCGCTCGGCCTGATCGCGCTCGGGACCGCCGCGACCGCGGCAATCGGCGGGACCGCCGTGCGCAGCGCCGAGGATGTGCTGGCGAACGGGCGCATCGTCTACATCGCGCTGCGGCCGGTCGATCCGCGCTCGCTGATCCAGGGCGACTACATGGCGGTCGCCTTCAACGTCGACAGGCTGCCGGCGCCGCGCGAGATCAATGGCGAGGTTATCGCGCTCGCCGATATCGACGACCGCTCGATCGCGACCATCCAGGGCCTCGCCGCGCCGGGCGCGAAGCCGCAAGCCAATCAGATCGCGGTCAAGCTGCGCCAGAAGTCTCGACGCTGGTTCGTCGGCACGGATGCCTACTTCTTCGAGGAAGGGCGCGCCGACGATTTCGCGCACGCCAAGTACGGCCAGTTCCGCCTCGGAACAGATGGACGGCTGCTGCTGGTGGCGATGACCGACGACAACCTGAAGGTCCTGCCGTGACTCGATGGTCAGAACACGCAAGGTCGATAAACTTGCAATTCTACTTCGGCTGACCGACCCTGCCCTGCCGTCCGCAGAATGACGGCAGGGAGGAAAACATGAAGTTCGCCCGTACCTTCGCTATCGTCGGAATTGCCGCCGCGTCCGCGGTCTCGTTTTCGCTCGCGCGTGCCGACTTCGGCAAGAAGGAGCACCACATCGTGTTCCAGGTCAGCCGCGGCGATGCGCCGACCATGAATCTCACGCTGAACAACATCGTGAACGTCGCGCAGGAATATTCGGCGAGCGGCGACAGCGTCGAGATCGAGGTCGTCGCCTATGGTCCCGGCCTCACGATGCTGCGCAACGACAATTCGCCCGTGAAGGACCGATTGAAGTCGATCAAGGCGAGCATCCCGGACGTCACGTTCTCGGCCTGCGGCAATACGCTGGCGAAAGCGGAAAAGACCGAAGGCAAGAAGATCGAGCTGGCGCCTGAGGCGCGAATGGTGAAAGCAGGCGTCATCCGTCTGGCGGAATTGCAGGAGAAGGGCTGGACCTATATCAAGCCGTAGGCGGCGTGCGCCGCGGGGCGATCAGCGGAATTTCCGCGAAAACCGCCAGATCGCCCATTGCCGGCGCCATTGCGCGACGTCGATCCGGCTGGAAAAGGGCTGGTAGTCCGGGCGCTCCATCGCCAGGAGGTAGAGCGGCGCGCAGGCGAGCGGCGCGAAGGCGGCGCGGGCCTTTGGCGTAACGGCGGCGAGATGCGCCAGCGCCTCGCCGTGACGGCGGCGGGCAAGAGCCCTGAGATCGGCCAGCGCCGCGACCAGGCCGGGCTTGGCCGGCCGCACGAGCGCGGCGGCAGGCGTGACGCCGTGGCGCTCCAGAATTTCGGCGGGAACGTAGATCTGCCCACGCGCCGCAAGCCAGGGAAAGGAGCGCAACAGCCCCGTCAGCGCATAGGCGACGCCGGCATAGCCCGCCGCCTCCGCGCCGCCGGGCTCCGCGCCTTCAGCCAGAATGATGGAGGCGAGCCTGAACAGAGCGGAAGCGGTTCGCCCGCAATAGGCCTCCAGTTCCTTCAGGTCGGCCATGGGCTCGTCGTAAAGATCGAACCGGCGCGCCTCGACCAGATCGGTGAAAGCGGCGCGCGGCAGGCTGAAGGCGCGGATCGTGTCGATGAGCGCGGCGGCCACGGGATGCGAGCGGACATCGCCGCGCGCCTCGCCCTCGATCGCGTCGACCCACCATTGCATGCGGATTTCGCCGGGCATGGGATCGGACACGGTCTCGCGGATGCGCGCGATCTCCAGGCTGAAGGCGTAGAGCGCGTGCAGGCGCGGGCGCGCGGACGTCGGCGCGAACATGCAGGCGAGCCAACGATCACGATCATGGGTGCGCAGGAGCTGCTCGCAATGCGCGTAATTCTCCGCCATCCGCTCGACGCGCTGGTCGGCAGGCGCGGCGGCGCTGTTGTCGGCGGCGGGTGCTGTCATGTTTCTGTCGCCCGGCGCGTCATACGGCGAGGAGCGCGGCGGCCACGCGCCGCCCCTCGCCCATCAGAATGTTGTATGTACGCGCAGCTGCGCCGGTGGCCATGGGCTCGGCCACAATTTTCAGCGTCCGCAGGCGCTGGACGAGCGCGGGGGCCAGCGGAGCGAGATCGAGGCCCGTACCGACCAGCAAATGCTCGATCGCTTCCGGGGCTTCGGCGAGAATTCGCGCCAGCGACCCTACATCGATGTCCGCCGGCGTCGTCGCGTCCCAGGCGTAGAGACCCGAGGGCAGAGCCAGCAGCGAGCCGCGATGCGACATGCCGCCGAATTTGAATCCGCCCTCGCCATAGGCGTCGATCGGATGGCGACCGGGGAGAAAGCCTGCGGGACGGTCGTCGGACATGGGTCGATGAACTCAGGCGGCCTTAGTGATCGCGTCGCCCGCGGCATTGTCGACGATCACGGGACAGTCGAGGAACTCGATCTGCGGTTGCGACCCGTAGAGCCTGGCGACGCGCTCGCGCCATTCGCCGTTGTAGACGGCCTCGGCCGTCGCCCTGTCATCCCAGAGATAGACGCCGCCGGCCGAACGGCCGTCCTCGGCCCGGATATAGTATTTGCGCACGAGGCCCGGCAGGCCCTGATATTTCGGCGCACTGGATTCGAACATACGCGCGGCTTCTTCGAGCGAGACCGGCGCCGGCAGCGCGAAGCGGACGATGGCTACGATCATTGGGCGTCTCCTTATTTTTCGCGCGCTTTCAGCTCGCGCGCGCAACTGGAAGCGCTATCGTCTCCAAGGACGTGAGATCGAGCTTGCGCGAAGCATGGTCGATATCGATGCCGACCACATCCCCCTTCTCATCAAAATCAACATTGAGACCGGCGGCGATTTCACGCG
>JAGRKN010000266.1:0-2483 GCA_020442275.1 Rhodoblastus sp.
CTTACTTGGGAAATGTGGGCTAAACGCGTCTTTACGCGGCAGCGCGATGGGCCTCGTTTTATTGTAAATGCTAATGAATTCCTAAACGCGACGCTCAAACAATCGGCGTCACGGTGCAGCGCTTTCGTAACCTTACGCGCTGGTAAACATGTCCTCCACCTCTCTGCAAAATCGTTCGGCCGCGCCGCTGCGATCGCGGCTTGCGAGTTTCACGCGGGACGCACGCGGGTCGGTTTCGATCATTTTCGCCATGACCGGCGTCGTCGCCACGATGCTCGCCGGCGCCTCGATCGACTACGGCCGCAGCATCAGCATGAAGCAGAAGCTGCAGGCGGCGGTGGACGCCGCATTGCTCGCCGCCATTCAGGCGCCCGCGGCCGAGCGCGGCGCCGTTGCGACGCATATCCTCAATGCGAGCCTCTCCGCGACCGGCATCAGCGCGTCCTGGACGCAGCCGCCGACAACCAACGCCGACGGGTCGTTGACCGGCACGGCTCAAGGAAGGTTGTCCACGGTCTTCATGCAAATCGCGCGCATCGACACGATGACCGCATCCGCCAGCACAACGGTCGACATGCCCTCCGCGCAGACCGCCTCCAACGTCACCTTCGTCCTGACCGGCGGCTACGGCTGGTGGTGGAAACGGGTCGATCTCTACGTACATGCGGTCGGCGCGACGAGCGACACGCTGCTGGCGAGCTACGTCTATCAACCCGTCACCCTCAGCGCCCAGAACGGGCGCGGCACGGGCACGACCACGGCGAATTTCGCCTTCGGCGGCGGCATGGTCGCCGGTCCCGTCGACAGCCCCGTCAGCATGGGCTCGAGCTACGACAACGCCTATCTGAAAATGACCGTCTATTCCGACGGCTGCGGGCCTGGCATGGCGGGCTATGCGACGACCAGCGGCTCGGTGACGACGCAGAATTGCGTGGCCTCTGGGACATCAGTGCAGACCGGTGTGAACCGCTACGGGCAGCCGACCTATACGACCTACACCAAGACCGCGAGCCCGGTCGCCTACGGCACCAACGACGCTTCGACGGCGCGCTATCTCTTCGTCAATGGCGTGCAGTTGCCCGCCAATTCGACGCCATCGATCTTCACGCTCCTGCCCTGCAATCAGACGTCCACGCATGCGTGGGAGGACGGCGGCGGCTGGGCGCAGCAGGACATTTTCTTCAACGTCGCGACGACTTGCTCGACGAACGCCAATTATACGCTGGCGGCTCGCCTCAGAAATTGAGCGCGCCCCAATCTCCCGCGCGGTTCGCCAAGCCGCGCGCGGCGCCCTAGAGTGCCGCCCGAACCGCCTCGGGAGATCGGAATTTTATGCGCATCGCCGCCAATGTCATCGACGCCATCGGACATACGCCGCTGATCGAATTGCAGGCCGCCTCGAAGGCGACCGGCTGCCGCATTCTCGGCAAGGCCGAATTCATGAATCCCGGTGGATCGGTGAAGGATCGCGCGGCGCTCGCCATCGTGCGCGACGCGGAGGCCAAGGGCCTGCTGAGGCCCGGTGGCGTGATCGTGGAAGGCACGGCGGGCAATACCGGCATCGGCATCGCGCTCGTCGCCAATGCGCTCGGCTATCGCACGGTCATCGTGATTCCCGAGACTCAGAGCCAGGAGAAGAAGGACATGCTGCGCCTGCAGGGCGCGGAGCTGATCGAGGTGCCGGCCGTCCCCTATTCCAACCCCGACAATTACGTGAAGCTGTCGGGTCGGCTCGCGGAACGCATGGCGGCGGAAAGCCCGACGGGCGCTATCTGGGCGAACCAGTTCGACAATGTCGCCAATCGCGAGGGCCATCGGCTGACGACCGGCCCGGAAATATTCGATGCGACGGAGGGCAAGGTCGACGGATTCATCTGCGCGGTCGGTTCTGGCGGCACGCTCGGCGGCGTGTCGATGGCGCTGAAGGCGCGCAATCCGAAGATCCGCATCGGGCTCGCCGATCCCATGGGAGCCGCGCTCTATTCCTACTACACGACGGGCGAACTCAAGGCCTCGGGCTCCTCGATCACCGAGGGCATTGGCCAGGGACGGATCACCAAGAATCTCGAAGGGGTGGAAGTCGACGTCGCCTACCAGATCCCGGACGACGAGGCGCTGCGCGTGGTGTTCGATCTGGCGGAGAACGAGGGCCTGTTGCTCGGCGGCTCCTCGGGCGTGAACGTCGCCGGCGCGATCCGGCTGGCAAGGGAGATGGGCCCCGGCCACACGATCGTCACGCCGCTCTGTGATTCCGGCGGCCGCTACGCGGCCAAGATGTTCAATCCGGAGTTTTTGCGCTCGAAGGGCCTGCCGGTTCCCGGCTGGATGGAGCGGAAGACCGATATCGTCCCGCCCTATGTGTCGCGCTGAACGCGCGACCGAAAATCAGTGAACGACCAGCCACGCGGTCGCCATCAGGACGGACAGGACCGAGAGCATCGGGACTGCAAGGCCGCTGGTCTGAGTGGTCGGGTTCATGGCTT
>JAGRKN010000266.1:2489-12200 GCA_020442275.1 Rhodoblastus sp.
TCTCCCCATTGGCGTATCCAACGCAGCCATATTTGGATCGTTCCGGCTCCGGGGTCCGTGCGTCCCCGCACGCGGCGCCGCGGCCGCCGCAAGCCTTGCCGTCGCAAGGAGGTTCGCGCTAAATCCGGGGTGAGGAAACGAACAGGGACAGGTTCATGTCGGGCGACGGCGCGCATAAGCATTTCGTGACGACCAAATGGCTCGCCGAGCATCTCGCGGCCCCCGACCTGTTTCTGATCGACGCGAGCTGGCACCTGCCGACGCTCAACCGCAACGCCAAGGCGGAATATCTGGCCGGGCACATTCCCGGCGCGGTCCATTTCGACATCGACGAAATTTCCAACAAGAAGTCGTCGCTGCCGCACATGCTGCCGGATCCGATCGCCTTTTCGAGCGCCATGCGCGCCATGGGGCTGGGCGACGGCATGCGCGCCGTCGTCTACGACAGCTACGGCCTGTTCTCCGCGCCGCGCGTCTGGTGGACGCTGCGCACCTTCGGCGTCGCCGACGTGCACGTTCTGGAAGGCGGCCTACCTGCCTGGAAGGACGCCGGCCTGCCGCTCGAGGAAGGCCCGGTGCGCAAGCAGCCGCGCCATTTCACGGCGCGCCTCGACCATGGCGCGGTCGCCGATCTCGACGATGTGAAGAAGGCGCTGGCGAGCGGCGTGCAGGTTGTGGATGCGCGCGCTGGCGACCGCTTCCGCGGCGAGGCGCCGGAGCCTCGTCCCGGCCTGAAGTCGGGCCATATGCCCGGTTCGAAGAGCCTGCCGTGGACCGACATCGTCGAAAATGGCCGGCTAAAGCCGACGGCGGCGCTGGCCGCCGCTTTCCAGGGCGCCGGCGTGGACCTGTCGAAGCCGATCCTGACGACCTGCGGCTCCGGCGTCTCGGCCGCGATCCTGTCGCTGGCGCTGGAAACCGCCGCCAACCGGCCGGCGCCAATCTATGACGGCTCATGGGCCGAATGGGGCGGCCGGCCTGATTGCCCGGTCGCCTACGGCTGAACCGTCAGGCGGCCAGCATCTCCTCGTAAACCGCAATCGTCGCGTCGACATGCCGATCGAGCGTGAGCGGCGCGGCCCAATAGCGTTCGTAGGCCGCACGCGACATGGCTCGCGCGGTGGGGTCGTGTTGGAGCCGGGTCATTGCAGCCGCGAGCGCGGCGGCATCGCCGCTTCGAAACCACAGCCCCGTTTCGCCGTCGACGACAGCTTCGCGGCCGGCGCAGAGATCCGAAACGATCACGGGCGTCCCTTGCGCCAGCGCCTCGTAGACCGTGAGTGGCTGGCCCTCGTACCAGACGGATGGGAAAACCAGCGCGCGCGCGGCCCGCATCAAGGCTCGAACCTCGTCGGCCTTCCGCCAGCCCAGAAACCGAGCCTCGGGAAATTCGGCCTGAAGGGCGGCCATCGAAGGCCCGTCGCCCACGAAGGTCGCGCGCGCGCCGACGCGACGCGCGGCTTCGGCGAAGAAGCGCGGCCCCTTTTCGGGCGACAGACGGCCGACGAAGAGAAAGTCGCCGAGCGGCGCATCGGGCGCGCGCGGCCCGAGATCGACGGCGTCGACCGGATTGTCGATCGTGTGGAAGATCGTGTCGCGGCGCAGGTAAGGCGCTGCGACCTCGCGCTGGAGGCGCGAAATGGTGACGATGCGTCGCGCGCTGCCGTAAAGCCCGCTCGCATGACGCATCAGGGCATGGCGGCCGACGCGAATCAGCTTGCGATGATAGCCGCGCGAGTCGCAATCATGGCTGATGCAGGCGAGCGACATGGGCGTCCGGCCGCAATTGCGCGCGGCATGGTAGTCGTAGAAGCCGCCATTCGGACAAACGAGATAGAAATCGTGCAGCGTATGGACGACCGGCGCGCGGGTCGCGCACAGCGCCCTGCCAATGGAGGGCGACAGCGCCTTGGACCAGCCGTGCACGTGCACGACCGTCTCGGCGGGATCGCATTGGTCAAGAAGCCCGGCGAGCGCGCGGCGCGCGGGCTCGTTCCAGAGCCATTGGGCGCCGAACCGGGCGAGGGAGCCCGTGGTCAGAACGTCGTCTTGCCCGAGGAGCGTGACGGCGACGCCCGCGTCCTGAAGGCCTTGATCCACGGGACCGACGGCGGCGAAGAAATCGACCTGAGCGCCGCGCCGCGCCAATCCTTTCGCGCTCTCGATGGCGACCTTGGCCTGGCCGCCGTTGACATGCGCGTGGTCGCTGACAACGACGATGCGCACGGGGCGGCCTACTTGATCGCGATCACATAGGCGAAGCTCGACAGCGAGCGCCACTGCCGACGCTGGGCGAGGTTCGTGAAGGCCGCGTCGAGCTGCTTCAGGCCCGGAAACTTCCAGAAATAGCTGTAGCCCCAGAACGGCAGGATCACCCAGTCGGAGAACCCCGCCTCCTTCAGCATCGGCCCGATCCTGGCCTCGTCGCTGAAACAATGGTCGTAATAGGCAGGGAATTTTGGATTGTCGCCGTCGTCATGCCGGTCCGGCAAGAATGTATGGAGGATCCAGCGGGAAGCTCGCTCGGGAATCATGCGATTTAGGACGTAGGGCGGCGCGTAGAGCGTCGGGAAGAAGCTCATGGCGACGCCCCCCGGCGCCAGCGCACCGCAGATATTGCGCCACATGGCCGCGACGTCGGGCACGTGCTCCATCACCATGCGGCAATAGGCGAGGTCGTAGCCCTCGCGGCCCAGCTTGTCGATGGCGTCGGGCGCGGCGATGTCGCATTCGACCTTCTCGTAGCCCTCGGGCGCCAGCGAGAGTTCCCGGGCGGAGATATCGCTGATCGTCACATCGAAACCGTGCGTCCGCACCTCGTCGATCAGGAAAAGCGGGTCGCGGCCCGCCCCGATCTCGACGTGACGCCGCAGGTTCAGACTGCGCGACAGTTCGACGATCATCGGTTTGTAATTGTCCCAGGCCCAGATCCAGTCCGTGGGATAGCCGAGATCGGTCGCGATCTTGCGAATATCCTCTGCTTGAGAGCGAGGTTTGATGGTTGGATCGAGCAAGCGCTGCTCCTTTCGGCCGAAAGTGGCCCGCGTGAACCAGCAGATGGGACCACGGGTCGCCGCCTTAAGAAAGAATTAAGCGCGGACGCGGTTAAAATGGGCGGGTCCCAGTTTTGCTGATTGTTTCATCAAACGTGCTTTTTTGCTGGATTCGGGCCTGGAGATGGCTCATCGAGGTCCCATCTCTCGGTTTCAGTCGCATTTCGCGTCCAGATTCGACCGTTCAGAGGTGAAAAAATGCAAATCGTGCCCTTTTCCGAATTTTCGCGGCGGCGGAGCGCGCTCGGCCTGCCCGCCATTCCCGCGGACGCCAGCCCGGCCCTGCCCGTCTCCGATCGGTGGGCGCAGCTCCACAGCGAAAGCCCTGCGCAATTGAGCGCGCCGGCCGAGGTCGTCGAACTGAACGCCGACGCCGACTTCTGGAGCGACCTTCAGTTCCGGATCGCCTATCCGACGCATCGCCTGCGCCGCCACTGAGCCATTGTCGCCGGGCCGACCTGTCGCGCGGCGCGCCGTTCGCGCGCGCCGGAACGCCTTGTGTGCGCTCCCTATGCATTTTGCCTATTTTGTCATCATGATGGATTCGCGTTGGGCGCAGCGCCCGACGCCGCGTGCGACGCCGCCGCGTCCAACTGACCGTACTCCCCGCGATTTTCGAGAAGCGCCCGATCCGCCCAGCCCTGCATGGACTTGGCACGGAGCCTGCTTACCCGCGTCGTGCGCAATACGCCCGGCGGTCGCCGAGGCGCGTCCGCTCGGGATCGAATATCGCGTTGGAGACGCAATAGATGACCAAATACAAACTCGAGTACATCTGGCTCGACGGCTACAAGCCGGTGCCGAACCTGCGTGGCAAGACGCAGATCAAGGAATTCGAAAGCTTCCCGACGCTCGATCAACTGCCGCTGTGGGGATTCGATGGTTCGTCGACGCAGCAGGCCGAGGGCCGCAGCTCCGATTGCGTGCTGAAGCCGGTCGCGGTCTTCCCGGACGGCGCGCGCACGAATGGCGTGCTGGTCATGTGCGAAGTCATGATGCCGGACGGCGTCACGCCGCACGAGTCCAACACGCGCGCCACCATCCTGGACGATGCGGGCGCCTGGTTCGGCTTCGAGCAGGAATATTTCTTCTACAAGGATGGCCGCCCGCTGGGCTTCCCGGACAAGGGCTATCCTCCGCCGCAGGGCCCCTACTACACGGGCGTTGGCTTCTCGAACGTCGGCGATGTCGCGCGCCAGATCGTCGAAGAACATCTTGACCTCTGCCTCCACGCCGGCATCAACCACGAAGGCATCAACGCCGAAGTGGCGAAGGGCCAGTGGGAATTCCAGATCTTCGGCAAGGGCTCCCGCAAGGCGGCCGACGAAATGTGGATGGCCCGCTACCTGCTGCAGCGCCTGACGGAGAAGTATGGCATAGACATCGAGTTCCACTGCAAGCCGCTCGGCGCGACCGACTGGAACGGCTCGGGAATGCATGCAAACTTCTCGACCGAATTCATGCGCACGGTCGGCGGCAAGGAATATTTCGAGGCCCTGATGAAGGCCTTCGAGAAAAACGTCACCGATCACATCGCGGTCTACGGCCCGGACAACCACATGCGCCTGACCGGCCACCACGAGACGCAGGCGATCGACAAGTTCAGCTACGGCATCGCCGACCGCGGCGCTTCGATCCGCGTCCCGCACAGCTTCGTCAACAACGGCTACAAGGGCTATCTCGAAGACCGCCGCCCGAACTCCCAGGGCGACCCCTACGCCATCGCCTCGCAGATTCTGAAGACGATCTCGGAAGTCCCGACTTCGGGCAAGGCCTCGGTCGCCGCGTAAGGCGCATCGGTATTCAAACCACGACATAAGCCGGCCGGGTGGCGACGCCCGGCCGTTTTTTTTTGACGACGGCTTTGCAAAATTTTTCTCGTCGAAATTTTTCTTCTGGAATCCTTGAGGTATCGGGCCGCGCCTCCCTCCGCGAGATTTTTTTTCGCGCGCCCATGAACCTTCCCTCGCGCTCGAGCGACCACTCATCGTCAGGGCCGCGCTGGGCGGTCCAAGCAACCGAGGGAGAAAGTCATGTTCAAGATCCGTTCGTTCCGGGCCCCGCTCGCAGCCATCGCTTTCGGCGCGCTCGCGCTCGGCGCCGCCTCGCTCACGCCGACGGCCGCTTCGGCCAAGGGTTTCCACGGCGGCGGCTTCCACGGCGGCGGTTTCGGCCACCACGGCGGTTTCGGCCATGGCGGCTGGGGACATCGCCACGGCGGCTGGGGTCACGGCTGGGGCTATCGCCGCTTCGGGTATGTCGGCTACGGCGGCTGCTACCTGCGGCGCGCGATCAACGACTTCGGCGAAGTGGTCCTCGTGCGGCGCTGCTACTGACGCCATGCGGGCCAAAAGGGTCCGGCGATCCCGATGTTCGCCGGACCCGGGCTCTTGTCGAGAGCCGGCCCGGAAGAACCGCGCGCGTGCGGACGCACACAGCAGAGCGTGACCGGACGACGCAATGTCTCGGCATCGGACATCGTCTCTTCAAACGCAGGTGAGCGACATGCGCCAATTCTTGCGATCGCCATCCAGCCCCACCGGCTCTCGCGCAACAATCGCGGCTCTCGCGCTCTTCCTCGGTCTTTCGACGATCCTGTCGTCGGCGCCCGCTGCGGCAGGCGGCTTCCGGGGGCACGGCGGCGGCTTCGGCCATAGCTTTGGACACGGCTACGGGCAGGCGTGGCGCGGCGAAGGGCGGCGTCACGACGACGGCTATCACGCGCCGCGCTGGCCGCAACGCCATGTCCACGAGCGCTGGCGACCGCCGCCGCGCGTCTATGTCGACGGCCCCGTCTACGATGACGACTACGTCGTCGAACGACCGCGCAGGGTCCGTCCTCGCCGCCACCTGATCCGACACGAGAGCGCGCCGCCGCCGCGTCATGTCGCGCCGAAAATCGTCCGCGCCGCGCCGGACGAAAAGCCCGCCCCACGCGTGCGCCGCGCGCAGCGTAAGCCCACGCCCGCGCCGCGGCAGGTCGCCGCCGTCGATCCCTCGATCGCGCCGCAGGAAGTTCTGTGCGAGATCAGGGGCGACGTTCCGATCGCCGCGGTCGACCAGATCGCGCGCGGCTACGGTCTTGCGCGCGAGTCATTTCAGCGCGTCGGCCTCACGCAATCGACGCTCTACCGCTACACGATCCGCAACGGGCAGTCCGTCGCCAACGTCGTCACGCGCCTGCGCGCCGACAAGCGCATCGCATCGGCGCAGCCCAACATGCAGTTCAGGCTGCAGGATGAAGGCGCAAAAGCGCTCGCGGGCGCGCAATACGCCATCTCGAAGCTGCAATTGTCGGAAGTCCATCGCGTCGCCAAGGGCGACGGCGTGACAGTGGCGGTTCTCGATTCCGGTGTCGACCAGACGCATCCCGAACTCGCGGGCTCGCTGGCCGCCAGCGTCAACGCGCTGAAATCCGCCGCTGCGCCCGAGGCGCACGGCACCGGCATCGCCAGCGTGATCGCGGCGCACACCAACCTCGTCGGCGTCGCGCCGGCCGCGAAGATCCTCGCGGTGCGCGCCTTCTCCGGGGCACGCGGCGACGGCGCGACCGGCACGACCGCCGACATCGTGCGCGCGATCGAGATCGCCGTCGGCGCCAATGCGCGCGTCGTCAACATGAGCTTCGCGGGCCCTGCCGATCCGCTGCTGGCGCGCGTGATCGAGGCCGCGAATGCGCGCGGCGTGATCTTCGTCGCCGCCGGCGGCAATGCCGGGCCGGACGCGGCGCCAGCCTATCCTGCGGCCGATCCCAACGTCATCGCGGTCACCGCGACGGATGCCGCCGACGCCCTGTTCCCGTCCGCCAATCGCGGCGACTATATCGGCGTCGCCGCGCCTGGCGTCGATGTGCTGGTCGCGACGCCCGGCGATGGCTACGGGCTCTCGTCCGGCACGTCGGTCGCGGCAGCCCACGTCAGCGGTCTCGTCGCGCTCATGCTGCAGGAAGATTCCAAATTGACGCCGGCCGAGGCGCGTCGGATGCTCACCGACAATGCGCGAGACCTCGGCCCGGCCGGGCGCGACGCGCAGTTCGGCGCCGGGCTGATCGACCCGGAACGCACGCTCGAGGCGGCGGGCCGCGCCGGCCGCAAGCTGGAGGCGACGATCGCCGCCCCGGCGAAAATCACGGGCGCGTCAAACTGAGTTTTCGGCGATGTCCCGTGAACCTTTTGGCGCGTTCGCGCGACACAAAGAGGTCTTGGACGGACATTGAACGACACCGTTCCCGACGAGGTCCTGATCGCCCGCATAGCCGCGCGCGACCAGGCGGCCATGAAAGCGCTCTACCTGCGTCATCAAACGCGCACGTATCGCTTTCTGCGGCGGCTCGTGAAGAGCGCCGAACTGGCCGAGGATCTCACCGGCGACGTTTTCCTCGATGTCTGGCGGCAGGCCGGCCAGTACGAGGCGCGTTCCAGCGTCTCGACCTGGCTCCTGTCGATCGCCCGGTTCAAGGCGCTCTCGTCGTTTAGACGCAAGGCGCCTGAAACGTTCGATCCGGAGACGGCGGAGGAGATCGCGGACGAATCCGACACGCCCGAGATCTCCCTTCAGAAAGTCTCGAAGGCGAAGGCCTTGCGCCTGTGCATCGAGCGCCTGTCGCGGGAGCATCGGGAAGTGATCGACCTCGTCTACTACCACGAGAAGAAGATCGACGAGATTTCGATCATTCTCGGCGTGCCCGAGAATACGGTGAAGACACGGATGTTCTACGCCCGCAAGCGGCTGTCGGAAATCCTGCGCGAAGCAGGACTGGATCGGGGATGGCCATGAGCGCGCGCGACGACGAGAAGATGGACGAGATCGAGCTGTTGCTGCCGTGGCGCGCAACCGGCGCGTTGAGCGCGGAAGAGACGCGCCGCGTCGACGCCGCGCTGGCCGCCGACGCGGAGCTCAGGCGCAAGTACGATCTCGTGCAGGAAGAAATGGCGGAAAGCGTTCTTGCCGCCGAGGAATTCGGAGCGCCGTCGACACGGGCCCGCGACCGGCTGTTCGCAGCGATCGAGGCCGAGGCCGGCCCGCAAGTGGCGCAACCGTCCGCCCGAGGCTGGCGGGCGCGGGCGCTCGATTTCTTCGGATCGTTGACGCCGGGCGCGATCGCCTGGTCGGCAGCAACCGCCGCGCTGGTGATCGTGCTGCAGGGCGCGGTGCTCACACGCTCGCTCGTGACGTCCAGCGGAACGTTTCACACGGCGTCCGCGCCAGAGAGCCGCGACGGTTCCTTCGCACTGGTCGCCTTCGCGCCGGATGCGACGGCGCAGCAGATCGGCGAGTTTCTCGCGGCGCGCGGCGCGAGCATCGTCGATGGCCCGAAGCCGGGCGGACTGTATCGCGTGAAGATCTCGGCAACGCGGCTCGACTCAGATGCGCTGAAGGCGGCTGTCGCGACGCTGGCGGCGCGCCGTGAGATCGTCCGCATGGCCGTGGCGTCCGAGTGAAGGTTCAAGGCCGTGGCGCAATGGCGCGGACGCGCATCATCCATCAATTGCGAAAGAAGAACGTTCACAGTTTCTCGGCATTGCCCGCCAAAATCCTGAAGTCGCGCGCCTTGCCCGCGTCATCGGTCAAGGTCAACCTGTCGCCCTGCGCCGAAAGGCCGAAACATTCGGCCTCCTCGTCGTCGCCGGAATCCTCGTCCGAGGCCTCGCTGTCGTCCTCGTCGTCATCGTCGCTCGAATAGTCCGTGCAGACTTTCGCGCCACGGAGCGTCCACGAGCCTTCGGCCGACTTGCCGTCCACGCGCTGGCGGGCGGCGCCGTCGGGCGCGAAATATTCGACTATCGCTTCGCCTGATGGCGTCTTGCCGACGATCGTATTGCCGACCACGGCCTTCCAGGCTTCGGCGCCGGTCAGCAGCGTCGTTTGCGCGTCAGCGGGCGCCGCGACGATGGTCAGGAACGTTGTCGCGAGAGTGAGAAAAGGTATGCGCATGGCGTGAGCGTGGCCGATCGGCCTTCCGCCGTCAATGCGCATCAGGCGTCCAGCAAAGCCGCGTAAAGCGCGCGGTCTCCCTCGGAGAAACAGCAGAACAGGACTTCCCGAAAATTTGGCGCGACGATGTCGCGAACCGTCCCGACCGCGATGCGCGCGGCCTCGTCCGCTGGATAGCCATAGACGCCGGTGGATATGCAGGGGAAGGCGATGGTCGCGACACTATGCGCTGAAGCGAGTTCGAGCGAGCGCCGATAGCAGGAGGCCAGAAGTTCCGCCTCGCCACGTGCGCCGCCGCGCCAAATCGGCCCGACCGTGTGAATAACGTAACGCGCTCGCAGACGATAGCCGCGCGTGATCTTCGCTTCGCCCGTCGGGCAGCCGCCGAGCGTCCGGCATTCGGCGAGAAGCTCCGGGCCGGCGGCCCGATGAATCGCGCCGTCGACACCGCCGCCGCCGAGAAGGCTCTCGTTGGCGGCGTTCACGATGGCGTCGACAGCGAGCGTCGTGATGTCGGCGCGGATGGCCGTCAGCGATTGCAGGACGCGAGCAGCGCGTTGGCGCGCGCCGCCCTGCGCTGCGTGCGGCCGGGCGGGCTGTTCAGGCAGAAGTCCATATGGGCTTCGAAATTCGTATGCAGGCCCTGCGGCCCGTATTGCAGGCAACCTTTTCGCGCCGCCTCGATGCCCATGGCGACCATGCCCTGCGCCCAGTTCCGGCAATA
>JAGRKN010000266.1:12249-13599 GCA_020442275.1 Rhodoblastus sp.
CGCCCCCGTACTGGGCAAGCTGGACCCGCGCCGGCTCGGCATTCGCGGCGCCGACGAGCGCTGCGCCTGCAACCAAGACGGCCATGGTGATGAATTTCGATTTCATGGCGCTCGCCCTTCCACAATCCCGTCGATGCGAGGCAGAACCCGCGCATAGAGCGTCTTTCCACGGACGCACGCCGCCCGCGTCCCCGCAAGCATATTCGTCGCCGTGTCGAAAACAGCAAGTCCGCCGAGGACATTTTCCCGCCCGGGGCCGGTCGCGGGCCAATTTTCGAACCGAAATGCTGGAACCCGCTGCTCCGCGCGCTAGTTCAAATCGCAGGTGCGACCGGCATTCGCGGCCGCAGCGCTCGGGGCGCGAAGCAGTCGCCGCTTCTTTGTCCGCCCCACCGCCGGCAGGCCCGTTACGCCGCCCGCAGTCGGGATTTCGTCCAGAAGAACGGGAGACGAAGGCGCGCCCTTCGTCGACAGGGTCCATGCGGCGTTCCAGGCGAATCCCCGAAACCGGAGAGAGCGACATGTGCGACTATTCCCTCGAAATGTACGCATCCCGCCCTGCCCGCCAGAGCGAACGTTACATGACGACCCGCTTCCCGAGCGGCTCGATCGGTGTGACGTCGCCCGGCGACCGCGCGACCGCGATCTGCGTGCAGTACGACACGAAGCTCGAACTGACGGACATCCCGGCGCCGGTGCGCGAACGTTACAACCTCCGCGAACGCGAGAGCGTGGTGTTCGCGCGGATCGAAACCGGCGCCTATCACGACGGAGTCGTCCTCGGGGACGGCAAGATCGTCTCGCTGCAGCAGATCGGACCGGGTGTGACGGTCGCGATCGAGGCGCCGCTGGAAGCGGAAAGGCCTGTGAAGGAGCCTGCCCTCGCACAATAGGGCCAGCGAGGTCGTCTGCTTTCGCCCGGCGGACGCGCCCCTCCCGGCGCGTCCGCCGTCTTGCTCCTTGTCGGCGTCGATCCCCGCCACCGATGTCTGTGCACGATTGGCAGGCTGCCGGATCATCACATGCCTATTTGGTAGGCATTCACGAAAAAACTGCCCAGGAACCGACCGCCTGCGACGGAGAATGGCCTTGGCGGGTTGGCATGGCCGGTGCTAATGAGCGCTGCGGCTGACGATCGCGGTTCGATTTGACCGTTTCCGCAGCCGGGCGGAGGGGACGAGGCGACGCGAATGAAGAAAATCGAGGCGATCATCAAGCCGTTCAAGCTCGACGAGGTGAAGGAGGCGCTGCACGAGATTGGTCTGCAGGGCATCACCGTCACCGAAGCCAAGGGTTTCGGCAGGCAAAAAGGTCACACCGAGCTCTATCGCGGCGCCGAATATGTCGTCG
>JAGRKN010000267.1:0-2166 GCA_020442275.1 Rhodoblastus sp.
GGCAGGCAGACGACGGGCGCCCCTGCATCGCGCGTCGAACCGTATTCGACATAATGCAGTTTGAGGCCGTCGGGTGCGGAAATGAAGCGGTGTTGCGGATGGTCGGGCATAACGGATGTCACTTCTCGAATGGCCAGAGGCCGTCGGGGCGTTTGCGATAGGGCAGCTTGCTCCAGTCCATGGTCATCGACCCCGGCGTTTCCGCATAGAGCACCACGTCGGCCGATGGCGCATAGGCGGCGTAGAAATGCTGCGAGGATTTCACGATCACCATTTTCTTCCTGCGCCAGTCGATGCCGAGCGGCGTGAAGACATCGCCGAGAGCCTGCGTGCGATGCTGGTTGAGCACGATCTCGATTCCGCCGACGCGCACGGCTGCAGCGTCGCCAAGCGGCGAAGTCGCATCGGCTCCATGGCCAAATGTGTCGATCATCTGCGCGCGGGAAACGCAGGCGAGCACTTCGGCTTCCACATCGACCGGCGCGCCCGAGGCGCGCGAGGTCTTGCCGCCGATGCGCAGGGGCAGGCGCGCGCCGGGGCCGGCGGCGAAGCAGAGTTCGACGGCGCCGGGATCCCACAGAGGGCCCAACGCGACATTGTCGATGTTGCGCTCGATCAGGCGCTGCAGGATGAAGGTGGAATCGCCGGCCGAACCGCCGCCGGGATTGTCTGCGCTGTCGGCAACCACCACGCAGCCGTTGTGCGACCGGGCGGTCTCGATCACATCGTCGGCCGACATGTAGTTGGCGAGCGTCTTTTCACGCATGGCGATGACGGCTTCGCCCAGCTCCTTCGCCAGCGCGTCGCCTTTCGCTTTCGCATTGTCCGTGACGACCAGAACCTTCGTCCCCATCTCCGGGCAATCGCCCCAGGGAAAGCCGTGCACCAGCGAGATGGAGAGCACGCCGTCCCTGCCTTCGAGCGCCTTGATGCGATCGACGAAGGAGCGCGTCGGTTCGCGCGAGGTATGGAAGACCGAAATCATGCCGCAGTCGAAGACGCTCATGACCGGCTTGATGCGTTTTTCCGCGGCGGCGACGCCGAGATCGACGACTTCGACCGCGCGTTCGTAGATGTCGATGTGCGGATATTCCTTGAAGAAGACGAGTAAGTCGGAATTCTCGACCTTGGCTTTCGTCAGATGGCCGTGCAGGTCGAGTTCCACCGCGATGACCGTACTCGGCCCGACGATGGTTCTGATATGCGCGATGAGATCGCCCTCGGCGTCGTCATAACCGTCGGCGATCATGGCGCCGTGCACGCCGAGCGCGACGAGGTCGATGGGCAGCGCCGCCTTCAGATCTGCGAGCAGGTTGGCGCGCAATGTTTCGTAGGCGTTGCGCGTCGTTATTCCGCCAGGCGTCGCGAAGCCGCCACGCCCGACCAGCACTTCGTGGCCCTCCTTCAGCGCGCGCTCGCGCGCGGCGCGCACGATCATGCCGAAGGGATGTTTGATCTCGTCAGGCGGGCCGCCCGGGGTCGGCTCGATCGGATCGAATTGCGCGAGGCCGGTGGGCAGGGGCGCGAACGTGTTGGTCTCGGTGCCGAGAATGGCGGTGAAGATGCGCATGGTGTCCGTGCTGTCGTCGCGGATCGCGATCAGTTTCTGAACGACGGATCGGTCCGGTCGAGCTTGCGCAGCAGGGCCGGCCAGACGAGGTGCTGCGCGAGCCGCGAAAAGCCGTCGCCGGCCACGAGACTGGCGTTTTTGTCGATAACATCCTGCGCCACGGGATAGTCCTGTTCGGCGCTGCCCAGCATGCGCGTGCGCACCTGCATCGTGCAGGCGCGTTCGAGATAATACATGCGCAGGAAGGCCGCCGCGCAGGTCTCGCCCACGGTCAGCGTGCCGTGATTGTGCAGCAGCATGATGTTCTTCTCGCCCAGATCCTTTTGCAGGCGCGGCCGCTCGTCATGATCGAGCGCGACGCCTTCGTAGTCGTGGAAGGCGAGGTCGGGGATGACGAGCTGCGCGGTCTGGTTGAGCGGCAGCAGCCGCTCCTTCGAGGACGAAACCGCTGTGCCATCTGGCGTGTGCAGATGCATGACGCAGCCCGCGTCCTCGCGCACTTCGTGCACGGCGGAATGGATGGTGAAGCCGGCCGGATTGACCGGATATGCGCTCTCGCCGACCGGATTGCCCTGCATGTCGATCTTCACGAGGCT
>JAGRKN010000267.1:2181-5367 GCA_020442275.1 Rhodoblastus sp.
TCTCCTCGAACATCATGCCGTAGGGATTGATGAGGAAGTGATGCTCGGGCCCGGGAATGCGCGCGGAAATATGGGTGAAGACGAGATCGTCCCAGCCGTAGAGCGCGACGAGCCGGTAGCAGGCGGCGAGATCGACGCGGATGGCGGCCTCGACCGCATCGGCGTGAGAAGCGGATTTCAGAGGCTGGACATTGGCCGACATGGCGGTCTCCCTGTGAGCTTTGCGTGCGGGCGCAGCCGGTCCGACCGGATTTTTGGGGTGCGCGATACGATCGGCCCGAAGTCTAGAGGACGGCTGCGCCCGGTCAATCGCGTGGGGCGCATGTCTCTCAGGCGTTCTGCCGGACTCTCGCGTGCCAGGCATGTGAAACTACGTTTGATTCACAGCACGAACTATCGGTCGAAGAATGCGCACGGTAACGCCTGATCGTGTTAGAATGTGTCGCGCGGCCCTTTGCGACTCTTTCCACCTCGCTTCTTTGTCGAGGCCTGTCGAAAATACTGCTCTTGATATTCCGGCCCAAACAATGGCTCGCGCGCAATCGCTACACGGGAAACGTGTGCAATATATCGTGCTGCCAACTAGCGTACGCCCTTGCGCAAGAGCAGAGTAGATTGCCGCCCGTTCGGCGTGCTCGATGAAATGGTAGCGCTCGAACTCTGAAATTGTCATCTGAGGTGAGCTTTTTAGGTTTGGCGGAATTACATTCGCGGATCGCGCAATGATTTCCCCTCCCGCAGAAACAATTAGAGCGCCGACGCCAGATTGCAGTACAAATTGAGCTTTAGGATCGTCCGAATTCATCCTTTCCGCAGCAGCGAGCTCCAGAAAGTCGCGGTCGGTGTTGGTCCTTGTCTTAGATCTTAGTACTGTCATCCGCCACCATAGGATCGCATATGATTTTGACCTCGCAGCAGATCAGAGCCCGGAATATCGTCACCGGCGCACTCGACAAGGGCTACAGACACACAACGTACGACGCAACCGTCGGGGAAATCCTTTCTAAGGGTCAACCGTTTGAGGGCGACAAATTTCGGCTCCCTCCGCGCGGAATGGTCTGGGTTGTCTCGCGTGAGTTGTTCGCAATTCCGACGAATGTCACAGGATTAGCAACGCTTCGAACAAGTTGGACGCATGATGGAGTGCTCACCCTCAACGTAGGCGTGGTCGACCCTGGCTGGAATGGGCCGTTGGCGGCCGCTATCGTGAACTTCAGCGAACAAGATTTTTTTGTGAAGAAGGGTGATGCATTCCTTCGTGTCGCATTTCACGAGCATGATGCGACCGGTGCAAATATACAAACGCGCGATAGAGATGATTATATAGCTTACATATCCGGAAAATCGAAACAGACGTCGGATACATTCTTGAATTTGTCCTCGTTGGCATCGGAAATAATCGATCGAGTTTTCACCATACCTCGGTGGGTGACGCGGTTTGCAAGTGGCGCTCTGATAGTATCGGTGTTCGGCGTGATCGTTGCGTTGATCGCAATTTTTGTGCCCATCGCGGTGGGTATCATCTTTGATTTTCAATCGATGAAAGCCGAGGTCAGGGAACTCCGTTCGGCCTCTGACAAGGCACAAGCGCAAGCTGCCGAGGCGTCGAAAAGCCTAGAGAAGGTCGCCCGCGATATTGAAATTCAAGCTGGAGAGCTGCGCGGGCTAGTCTCGCGCCAAAAAGCAAGCCAGCCTACCAATCAATCAACCTTGCCTACCAATCAATCAACAACGCAACCTGGTGCGCAATAGAGGATTTTCAATGTCGGACTCGTTTAGGGGCCGGATCGGCAAGACGGTCAAGGATTCGCAGCCGTGGTGGCCAGAGCGGCAGAAGGCGCCGCCGGGCGCGCCGAACATTCTGATCGTGCTGTTCGACGACGTCGCCTTCTCGGATTTCGGCTGCTACGGCTCGGCCATCGCCACGCCTACGATCGACCGGCTGGCGGCGGAGGGGCTGCGCTACACCGGCTTCCACACGACCGCCATGTGCTCGACGACGCGCGCGGCGCTCCTGACCGGGCGCAATCATCATGCGGTCGGCGTGGGGTGTCTGGCCAATTTCGATTCCGGCTTCCCCGGCTATCGCGGCAAGATCGCGAAGGAGGCGGGCACGCTCGCCGAAATGCTGCGCCCGCACGGCTATCGCAATTACATGCTCGGCAAGTGGCACGTCACGCCGCTGACCGAGAGCGGCGCGACCGGGCCGTTCGATGGCTGGCCGCTCGCGCGAGGGTTCGATCGGTTCTACGGATTTCTCGACGCGGAGACGGATCAGTACGCGCCCGAACTCGTGCTCGACAATACGCATGTCGAGGCGCCCGGCACGTTCGAGAGCGGCTATCATCTGACCGCCGATCTTGTGGATCGCACGATCCGCTTCATCGCCGATCACATCGCGGACCGGCCGCAAGACCCCTGGCTTTGCTGGCTCGCGCTCGGCGCCTGCCATGCGCCGCATCAGGCGCCGGCCGATCTCATTCGTCATTACGACGCTCATTTTTCGCACGGCTGGGACGAGGAGCGCGAGCGCCGTCTGGCGCGACAGAAAGAGATCGGCATCGTTCCGCAGGACACACGCATGCCCCCGCGAAATGATTTCGTGCGCGCGTGGGCCGATCATTCCGACGACGAGCGCACGGTCTTCACACGCTTGCAGGGCGCCTATGCGGCCATGCTCGATCATGCCGACCAGAATCTCGCGCGATTGATCGCGTTTCTCGAGACCGCCGGCGTGCGCGATGATACGCTCGTCATCGTCATGTCCGACAATGGCGCGAGCCAGGAGGGCGGGCCGCTCGGCATGCTCAACGCCATGGGCCCCTACAATTTCCGCTGGGAGTCGATGGAAGAGAAGAAGCGGCTGATCGATCGCATCGGCGGGCCGCAGTCGCACTCCAACTTTCCGCTGGGCTGGGCGATGGCGGCGAACACGCCGCTGCGCCGCTACAAGCAGAACACGCATGGCGGCGGAATCCGCGATCCGCTTGTCATATCGTGGCCGGCGAAAATTTCTGCGCGTGGAGAGTTGCGGCATCAGTTCGCGCATGCGAGCGATCTGACGCCGACGCTGCTGGACATCGTCGGCGTCGCGCCGCCGGCCGAGATCAACGGCGTGAAGCAGCAGCCGATCACCGGCGTCAGCTTCAAGCAGAGCCTGTTCGACGCGTCCTCGTCCTCGCGATC
>JAGRKN010000267.1:5516-6215 GCA_020442275.1 Rhodoblastus sp.
CCGCCGAGAAGCCGGAGCTTTTGAAGGAGCTGGTCGATCTCTGGTGGAAGGAGGCGGAGGCCAATCAGGTGCTGCCGCTCGACGACCGCTTCGGCCCGCGTTTCGCGGAGACGGCGGCGCGTTATCACGGCGAGCGGCGCAAGTTCACGTTCCATCGCGGCATGGGCCATGTGCCGACCGACGTCGCGCCGGACGTGCGCTCGCGCTCCTACACGATAGAGGCCGACGCGCATGTGAGCGAGGGCGCGCAGGGCGTGCTGATCTCGCATGGCGACGCGACATCCGGCTATGCGCTCTACCTGCACGAGGGGCGGCTGACACATGTGCTCAACATCGGCGGGCAGCTGACCGCCGTCACATCGGATCGTCTTGTGCCCACGGGCGACCGCAAGCTCGGCGTGCGCGTGCGACGGCTGACCAAGATCGCGCCGCCACGCATGGGCGAGGGGCAGGGTACGAGCCGCTACACGCTTCTGATCGATGGGGAAGAGGCGGGTTCGGTCGAGACGCCGCTCGGCTTCGTCACGTTGATCTCGTGGTCGGGCCTCGACATTGGTTTCGACCGCGGCAGCCCCGTCGGCGACTACGCCGCGCCCTTCGTCTTCACCGGCGAGTTGCGCAAGGTGGTGGTGACGATGGACGAGGATCAGGCGCTGGACGGCGAGGCGGTCGGCAATACGGAGATGGCGCGGCAGTAGG
>JAGRKN010000036.1:0-3286 GCA_020442275.1 Rhodoblastus sp.
GCCGACATGCAGCGAGCCGACCGCGGCGAGGACTTCCTCGACCGAATAGGCCTTGTCGCGGGGGCTGAGATCGCGTGAAAAACGGAAGGCGAATTCGACCTCCGCCACCTTCATGCGATTGGCGCTCGCCGGGACGGTGGCGCCGGGCTGAAGCACGCGCTCGGCAAAAATGCGGCCGGCGAGCGGCCCGTCGACCCCGATGTGCTTTTGGCCGGCAATGCTGGTCGCCGCGATCTTCCAGCCCCACAGCGGCGCGGCAAAGCGCTTGTCCAGCAGCCCCTGCACGCCATAGCCTTCCGCGCGCGTCTGCGGTCGGATGGAATAGGGCAGGTCCTCGATGACCTCGCCCTTCATCCAGGCTTCGTAGAGCAGGTCGCTCGCCTGTTGCCGTGCGGCGTCGTCCATCAACGCGAGACCTCCAGCCCGCGCATCGTCCCTTCCGCACGCCAGCCTTCCAGCAGGCGCACGAAGGCGTTCGGGCCTTTCAGATAGGATCCGTTCTTGGCCGTGACTTCGTCCGGATGGCCTTCGTTGTTGTAATAGCCCGGCGTGCACTCCTTCAGGAAGGGCGCGCGAAAATTGCTCATGCGCACGATGCTCTTCACCCAGTCGGCCTCGGCCTGCGCCTCCGGCTCCAGCGTGCGCAGGTCGTTCTTGAGGGCCTCGCTCGCGACGAAGGCGATGTGCTTGGCGGTCTCGGCCAGCATGTGCTGGAAGTTCGCGCTATAGCCGCCCTGCGCTGTCTGGATCAGCAGCATATTGGGAAAGCCGCGCGAAAAAATGCCGTGCAAAGTCTCGGCGCCGCCTTCGAATTTCTTTGTCAGCGTCAGCCCGTCGCGGCCCGTGATGGTCATGCCGATGCGGCGCGAATAGTCAGTGCCGACCTCGAAGCCCGTCGAATAGATCAGGCAGTCGAGCTTGTATTCTTTGCCCGCGACCACGACGCCATTCTCGGTGATGCGCTCGACGCCCTTGCCGGCCGTGTCGATCAGGTGAACATTCTGCCGGTTGAAGGTCTGCAGATATTGATCGTGGAAGCACGGCCGCTTGCAGAATTGGTCGTACCAGGGTTTCAGCGCATCCGCCGTCGTCTTGTCCTTGACGATTTCGTCCACGCGCGCGCGTACCCGCTCCATCTTCTGATAGTCGGCGAACTGGATCAGCGTCTGCGGGTCCTCGACCTTTTCGCCCGCGCGCTCCTTGCGGCGCGCGAGCAGCAGGATGTTGCCGATCAGATCTGTCCAGCCATCGCTGACCATGTCCTCGTCGAATTCCTCGCCGGAGACGACGGCCGAGAAATTGTCGGTGCGCGCCTTCTGCCACCCCGGTCTGAGGGAAGCCGCCCATTCGGGGTCGGTCGGTCGGTCATTGCGCACGTCGACGGAGGAAGGCGTGCGCTGGAAGACGAACAACTCCTTCGCACTCGCGCCGAGATGCGGCACGCATTGCACGGCGGTTGCGCCTGTGCCGATGATGCCGACGATTTTGTCGGCAAGCCCCGTCATGCCGCCAGTGGAATCGCCGCCCGTATAGGCATAGTCCCAGCGGCTCGTATGGAAGCTGTGGCCCTTGAATGTCTCCACGCCGGGAATACCCGGCAACTTGGGCCGATGCAGCAGGCCGCCGGCGACCACGATGAAACGTGCGCGAAGAGCGTCGCCGCGATTGGTCGTCACGATCCAGCGCGCCGAAGCTTCGTCCCAGCGCGCGTCCTTCGCTTCCGTCTGGAACAGCGCCTTCTCGTAGAGTTCGTAATGGCGGCCGATGCGGCGCGAATGCTCGAACAGTTCCGGCGCCTTCGCGTATTTCGCCGCAGGCAGGTAGCCGGTCTCCTCGAGCAGCGGCATGTAGATATAGCTCTCGGTATCGCAGGCCGCGCCCGGATAACGGTTCCAGTACCAGGTGCCGCCGAAATCAGCGCCCTTCTCGATGATCAGAAAATCGTCGACGCCTTTTTCACGCAGGCGCGCGCCGGTCAGCAGACCAGAAAATCCGCCGCCGAAGCAGACGAGATCGACGTCCCGCTCGATCGGGTCGCGCGAGAAATCCGTCGGCGCGAACGGGTCTTCGAGATAGCGGGCGTAGTCGCCTGATATCTCGACATATTGCGCGTTGCCGTCATTGCGGAGGCGCCGGTCGCGTTCCGTCCGGTATTTTTCGCGCAAGGCCTCCGGATTGAAACCGAGATCCGTGTTGTCGGCGGGCATTGCCATCAGCGTTTCCGTCTGGATTATTGTTGTCGGATAGTCCGGTCGGACAATTTAACCCCATCCTTTCGAGAGGGGGAAGGCCGGTGCAGGGAGGGCGGCATGAGCAAGGCGCAGGGGTTCGCGCGGGATGCGCGCATCGATCAGGTTGGCAGCCTCCTCCGGCCGGAGGAGCTCAAGGCCGCCTTCCTGCGCCGCGCGCGCGGCCAGATCGATGACGCCGCGCTCGTTGCGGCGCAGGACGAGGCGATCCGCGTCATCGTTGCGGAACAGGAAGCGCATGGGTTGCCGATCGTGACCGATGGCGAATATCGCCGCCTGAACTGGCAGGTGAGTTTTTCGCGCGTCTCCGGCTGGGATCTGTGGGAAGGCGCCTGGCGCCACTTTCTCCAATTCCCCGACAATGTCGGCGCCGGCGAAAAGCCGATGCAGCGCGGCGCCGACGCCGTGGAATCCTTCAAGGTTCCGGCGACGGGCAGGATCGCGCTCGAGGAGAGCTTTCCGCTGCGCGAATTGAAGTACCTGCAGCAGGTCGCCACAAAGCCCGTGAAGATCACGCTGATGGGTCCGGACCGTGTGCGTCAGATGTGCGACATAGAAAAATCCGCGCCGCACTATGCCGACAGCGCGTCCTTCCTTGCCGACGTCGTCGCCATTCAGCGTCGCATGGTGGAAGAGCTGGTCGGGGCCGGCTGCGACTATGTTCAGATCGACGAACCGAGCTTCACCGGCTACGTCGATCCCGCGACGCTTCGACGCATGGAGGCGCGTGGCGAGGATCCGCTGAAAAGCTTGAAAGCCGCGATCGATGCGGACAATGCCGTGATTTCGGGCATGCAGGGCAGGGCGGTTTTCGGTTTGCACATCTGTCGCGGCAACCGCGCGAGCATGTGGCATCGCGAGGGCCATTACGACGCGATCGCGGAAGCCGTCTTCGGCGGACTGAACTACGATCGCTTGCTGCTCGAATACGATACGGAACGCGCCGGCTCCTTCGATCCCCTCCGCTTCGTGCGCAAGGGGACGATTGTCGTGCTCGGCCTCATCACGACCAAGAGCGGCGAGGTGGAGACGGTCGA
>JAGRKN010000036.1:3426-11248 GCA_020442275.1 Rhodoblastus sp.
CGGCGCGCAAGGTTTGGGGCTAGCGCCGCCCCAAACGAAACGGGTCCCGGCGCCTGATGCGTCGCGGGACCCTATATTTCGCCATGTTGCGAAATTGTCTGGATTGACCAGTCAAGATTCGAGACAGCCTTCGCGTGGCCGTTGCGACGCCATCCCGCTATGTCGAAGTCATGTTGCGCAATGTGCGCGGGCCGATATCCATTCCCGCACACACTACCGGCGACTCCCATTGCCAAGGAGTCACGCATCCTTGTCCGGTGGAGTCATCTCCTGCTTTCGCTGTTGAACGAGAACTTGTCGTTCCCACTCTCCTGCGCGGCCAAGCCCTCTCGAAAGCCCGCCGACACCGCCGTTCCCCGAGGCCTACGCACTCGCTGAAGCCGACGATTGCATTAATGACATGCTCCGCCTCGTCTCCATTTCTGTCAAGCGGAAAGCGAATCGGTCGCATCAAAGTCGACGCGCCGTGTCGATAGAGTTACAGAGACCTTAATTGACGGGCGGCGCGCCGATGTCGACGGTGTGGCGGATCGATGCGACGTCGAATGAAACGTCGCCTCGCGAGAGATGCGCATGAAGATCGAAATCCTCACGACGCAGGAAATGGCGGACGCCGATCGACTGACGATCGCTGCGGGAAAGCCTGGCGCCGCCCTGATGGAGGCGGCGGGTCGCGCCGTCGCCGATCGTGCCGCGCATCTCCTTCGCAGGCGCGGCGGCGTTAAGATCGAAGTCTTGTGCGGCCCCGGCAACAATGGCGGCGACGGCTATGTCGCAGCTCATGCGCTGCTCGAAATGGGTTTCGACGTCGAGGCGCACACTCTCGGCGATCCGCGTGCGCTGAAGGGCGACGCGGCCTGGGCCTACGAACTCTGGAACCGCGACGCGCCGCCGATCGATCTCTTCGATATCGAACAGGCCGATCTGGTGATCGACGCGCTGTTCGGCGCGGGCCTCGCGCGCGATCTCGCCGGCGCCGCGCGCGATCTCGTCGAGCGCGTCAACGCCTGGCGGCGCGCGGGCGGCGGCTGCGTGCTGGCGGTCGACGTTCCCTCGGGTCTCGACGGCGCGACCGGCGCCGTACGCGGCTCTGCCATCGAGGCGGATGAGACGCTCACTTTTTTTCGTCTGAAGCCCGCGCATCTGCTGATGCCCGGTCGCGCTTTGTGCGGAACCGTCGTCTGCGCGGATATAGGCATTGCGGGCGATGTCCTCGACGCCATCGCGCCAAAAGCTTTCCACAACATCCCCGCGCTCTGGCGCGCGGCTCTGCCGCTCCCGCGCATCGACGCGCACAAATATTCTCGCGGGCATGCGGTTGTCGTATCCGGCCATCTCGCGGCGACTGGCGCGGCGCGGCTCGCCGCGCGCGGCGCCCTGCGCGCGGGCGCGGGCCTCGTGACGGTCGCCTCCCCCTCGGATGCGCTCCTCGTCAATGCCACGGCGCTGACGGCCATCATGGTGCGCAAGAGCGACGGACCGAAAGGGCTTGCGGACTTGCTCGCCGACCCGCGCAAGAATTCCGTCACTCTGGGGCCGGGCCTCGGCGTCGGCGAGGCGACCTGCGCGCTGGTCGAGATGGCGCTGGCGCCCGGCGGGTCGTCTCGCGCCATTGTGCTCGACGCCGATGCGCTGACCTCCTTCGCCGGCGCGCCCGAACGCCTGTTCGCGGCGATCGGGAGCGCGAACGGCCCCGTCATTCTCACCCCGCATGCCGGCGAATTCGCGCGCCTGTTCGGCCGCGATGACGCCGACAAGCTTTCTCGCGCCAGACATGCCGCGGAGAAATCCGGCGCCATCGTCGTCTTCAAGGGGCCGGATACGGTTGTCGCCCATCCCGACGGCCGCGCGGCCATCGCTTCCAATGCCCCGGCCTGGCTCGCCACCGCCGGCTCCGGCGATGTTCTGGCAGGCGTGATCTGCGGCCTACTGGCGCAGGCCATGCCCGCCTTCGAGGCCGCCTGCGCCGGCGTCTGGATGCACGGCGAGGCGGCAAGCCTGTTCGGGCCCGGCCTGATCGCGGAGGATCTGCCGGAAACGCTGCCGAAAGTCTGGCGGGCGCTGGCCGGCTCGCCGGCCGTCCCCTGAGCGGATTTCAGCTACCAGCCAATATCGTGTAGACGGGGCGCCTTGAATTCCGACGCTGGCTGCGGTCGGTCCGCTTTTTCCCGCTCCACGGAGGAGAGGGGAGACGCATCCGCGCAGCCCGCGCTAGAGCAGCGCCCGAATGCTTTTCACCTCCTGGCAGTTCCTGCTGGTTTTCCTGCCCGTCACGCTCGGCGGCTTCGTCCTGCTGCAGCGCCGGGGCTCGAACGAATTGTGCGTGGCCTGGCTGCTGGCGGCCTCCTGCATTTTCTATTCCTATTGGAGCATCGCCTATTTCTGGCTGCTTGCGGCCGCCATGACCGCTAATTTTCTGGCGGGGCGCCTAATCGATCAGGCGCACGGTCGCGCGCGAAGACTGCTGTTCATCGCAGCGATCTGCGGGAATCTTGCGCTGCTCGGCTATTACAAATACGCCGACTTCTTCATCTCGACCCTCGCGGACGTCACGGGCATTCGCGTCGCGCTGCTGAAGGTGTTCCTGCCGCTCGGCATTTCCTTCTTCACCTTCCAGAAGATCGCCTACATTTCGGATATCTATGTCGGCAAGGCGAAGAGCGGACGCTTCCTGGACTTCGCGCTGTTCGTCTTTTTCTTCCCGCAGCTCATCGCCGGGCCCATCGTCCATCACGCCGAAGTCATGCCGCAGTTCCGCAAGCTGACGTCGCCCGGCCATGTGGACGAGGATGCGCGCTGGACGAACTACGCTGTCGGTTTCGCGCTGCTCGCCATCGGCCTCATCAAGAAGGTCGTGGTCGCCGACAATATCTCGCCCTTTGTCGAGCCGGCCTTCGCCACGGCGCGCGTCGGCGATGTCGGCGTCGCGCTCGCCTGGCAGGGCGCGCTCTGTTACGGCGTCCAGCTCTATTTCGACTTTTCCGGTTATAGCGACATGGCGATCGGTCTGGCGCGCCTGTTCGGTGTGCGACTGCCGGCCAATTTCGACTCGCCCTATGCGTCGTCGTCCATCGTCGACTTCTGGCGACGCTGGCACATGACCCTGTCGCGCTTCCTGCGCGACTACGTCTACATTCCGCTCGGCGGCAATCGCGGCGGCGAGACGCAGCGTTCGATCAACCTCATGGCCACTATGCTGCTCGGTGGTCTCTGGCATGGCGCCAATTACACGTTCATCATCTGGGGCGGCATGCACGGCCTCTATCTCCTGATCGCGCATGTCTGGGAGAAGCGCGCGCCTTGGCGCATGCCGCCATTTCTCGCGCGCGTGCTCACGCTCGGCGCCGTGCTGATCGCCTGGGCCCCGTTCCGCGCCGACAGCGCGACGGAAGCGGGACGGATGATGGCCGGGATGGTCGGGCTGAAGGGCCTGCGGCTCGACCAGATCGGATTTGCGCCGGGCGGGCTCGCGGCGGGCGTCGCGCTGCTGGTCGCCTGTGTTGTCCTGCCGAATGCGCTCCAGATCCTGCGCGCCTATCACCCCACCCTCGGCGCGCCGGCGCCCGCGCCGCGCTTTGCGCCGAAACTGTTCGCCTGGCCCTCTCCTGCTTGGGCCCTCTTTCTCGCCGTCGGCATCGTCGCCGTGGAGCTCTTCTCCTGGCAGACGTCCGAATTCCTCTACTTCCGGTTCTGATGATGCGCCGCTGGCTCGCCACCGCTTTCGGCGTCACGCTCGCGCTCTTCGGCGCCATTGCCGCCATCGCCATGGCCGGCGATGTCTTCGCGATCTTCGGCACGCGGCTCGTGCCGCACAATCTCGGGCCGCTGGAATTGCGGCTGACGACCAATGGCGATCGCGTTCTCAAGGGCCTCGAATATTTCCGTCGCACAAAACCGCTCGACGTCGTCTTCCTCGGCTCTTCGCGCGCCGTTTTCGGCTTCGATCCACACACGCCGACGATGAGCGGGCTCAACGCTTACAATGCCGGCCTCAACGGCTCCCATTCCAATGAAGCGGCGACGATCTTGACCGCGATCGCCGCGCGAGAACCGAAGGTCGCGCATGTGATCTGGGCAATCGACTTCGAGGAATTTTTCCGTGAGGAAGCCGCGCCAGCCGATCTCAACGAGAGCGTCTTCGGCGGCGCCTCGCCGTGGCGCGGCCGGACGATGCACACTTTGTCGTGGGAGGCTCTGCGCAAGACGATCGGCGGCGTACTGGGCAAGCAGGCCTTCTACATCGACACCGACGGCTTCTATCACTACGCGCTGCAGGACAAGAAGAACCTGATTGGCGGCGAGGATTTCTGGGAGCTGCCGAGCATGCGCGCGTGGTTCCCTTCCTACATGTTCCTGCCGCGCGATTCTTACGCAGACCTACTGTCGACGCGCCTGAAGCGCATCGTCGATGCGCTGAAAGCAGCGCGGGCGAAGGGCGTTGCGGTCGATATCGTCCTGCCGCCGGTCCACGTTTCGCGCCGCGCCATGTTCGATCTCTTGGGCTTTCAGCAACGCTTCCGCGACTGGAAGAAAGCGCTGGCGGCGACCGTCGAGGACGCCGCGAAAGGGGAGGGCGCGCGCGTGCGCGCGTTCGACTTCAGCGAGGTCGGCCCTGTCGCGCTCGACGTCTTCCAGCGCGGCGGACCGCTGGACCGTTCGCCGTATTTCTTCGAAGTGCTGCACTTCCGGCCCAGCGTCGGCGACATGATCGTGGCGCGCTTGCTCGATCGCCCCTGGCCGGCAAGCATCCCGCCCTTCGGCGCGCCGCTGTCGGAAACGACGAGCGATGCGCGGCTCAGCGCCGACGAGGCGCAGGTGGCGATCTGGGAAAAGCGGAATCCGGAGCTGATCGCACGCATCCGCGCGATCATCGCCTCGTTCGAGAAGCTGAAGCCGAAATAAGTTTCCGTCATTGCGAGGAGCGAAGCGACGAAGCAATCCATCCCCGGCTGCTGGTCGAGATACGGAGATGGATTGCTTCGCCCTCAGACGAAGTCGGCAACAGCCGACTTCTGTCGGGCCCGCAATGACCGGCCAGATTACCGCGCGTCGACTTTCTCCACCGGCGCCGGCGCCAGCGGCTTGCCGTTCTTCGTCAGCGCCTTGACATCAGGCTGAATCAGGCCGGCGGACATGATGAGCTTGGCCGCCGCGTCCGGCGACATGTCGATTTCGATCACTTCCGACGCCGGCAGGTAGAAGTAGAAGCCCGTCGTCGGATTGGGCGTGCAGGGCAGGAAGACGGAAATGTAGGGAGTCTCGCCCGCCCCGATGGCGGTCTTGATCGTCTCGCCCGGCGGCGTCGAGATGAAGACCAGCGACCATTGCCCCTTCGCGGGATATTGCACGAGCCCGACCTTGCGGAAGCCAGTGCCCTGCTGCGAGAACACGGTCTCGAACAGCTGCTTCACGCTCTTGTAGATGCCACGCACGACCGGCATGCGATCGAGGATCGTCTCGCTCAGCCGGATGAGTGTGCGCCCGAGCAGGTTGGCCGCGAGAAAGCCGAGCAGCGTGAGGCCGACGAAGGCGAGGATGACGCCGACGCCCGGAATATCCTTGACGAGATAGATGTTGGGCCAGAGCGTGACCGGGATGAGCGGCCGAATCCAGTGGTCGACCGTGTCGATGAACCAGAAGACGAGCCACGCCGTGACCGCCAGCGGGCCCGCGATCACCAGCCCCGTCAGGAAATAGGCGCGGATACGCGCGCCAATGCCGCGCGGGCGTGGCGGATGGGGTGGAGGCAGGGGCGGCAGATCGGTCACGGACGGGTATTCCTTTGGCGGCGCAATGTGGCGGCGCGCGTAGGCTTTTGCAAGGCGGGACCGCGAGCTTCCAGTCTGGCGATTTCAGGAGCGAGCCTGAAGGCGCGCGGTCCGATCAAGCCGCCTTTTTCTGCGCCAGAGCCACCAGCGTTCGCAGCAGGCGCCGCGCGCCTTCCAGCCGCTCGTGCGTCTCGTCGAAATCGCCGGTGAAGACGATTTTCATGTCCGGCCGCACTTTGGCGCGATTGCCTTGCTCGGCCACGAAACGCACGAGTCCGGCCGGATTGGCGAAGGAATTGTCGCGGAAGGAAACGATGATGCCCTTCGGTCCCGCTTCCACCTTCTCGACATGCGCCTGGCGCGCCAGCGCCTTGATGGCGACGATCTCCATGAGCTGCTCGACTTCCGGCGGCAGCGGGCCGAAACGATCGATCATCTCGGCGGCGAAGGATTCGATTTCGGCTTCCTCCACCACGCCTGACAGGCGCCGGTAGAGCTGCAGGCGAAGCTGCAAATCCTCGACGTAAGTTTCGGGGATCGTGACCGGCGCGCCGACCGTGATCGTGGGCGACCACAATTCCTCCGCCGGCTCCTCTTCGCCCGCCTTCAGGGCCTCGATCGCGTCGGTCAGCATCTGCTGGTAGAGCTCGTAGCCGACTTCCTTGATATGGCCCGACTGCTCGTCGCCGAGCAGATTTCCCGCGCCACGAATGTCGAGATCGTGGCTGGCGAGCTGGAAGCCCGCGCCGAGCGTATCGAGCGATTGCAGCACCTTCAGCCGCTTCTCCGCCTGCGGCGTCATCTGGCGTTTGGCAGGCACCGTGAACAAAGCATAGGCGCGCGTCTTCGAGCGGCCGACGCGCCCGCGCAACTGATAGAGCTGGCCGAGGCCGAACATGTCGGCGCGATGCACGATCATCGTGTTGGCGGTCGGTATATCGAGGCCGGATTCGACGATCGCGGTCGAGACGAGAATATCGTACTTGCCGTCGTAGAACGCGCTCATCTTCTCTTCGAGTTCGGTCGCGCTCATCTGCCCATGCGCAATAGTGAACTTCGCCTCCGGAATGTTTTGTCGCAGGAATGCCGCGGCTTCATCCAGATCCTCGATGCGCGGGCAGACATAGAACGATTGTCCGCCGCGATAGCGCTCGCGCAACAGCGCCTCGCGCACGATCAGTTCGTCGAAGGGCGTAACGAAAGTGCGCACCGCCAGGCGATCGACCGGCGGCGTCGCGATGATCGAGAGTTCGCGCACGCCGGTCAGTGCGAGTTGCAGCGTGCGCGGAATGGGCGTGGCGGACAACGTCAGAACATGCACTTCCGCGCGCAATTCCTTGAGCCGCTCCTTGTGGCCGACGCCGAAATGCTGCTCTTCGTCGATGACGACGAGGCCGAGGTCCTTGAACGACACGGTCTTGCCGAGCACGGCATGCGTGCCGACGACGATGTCGACCTCGCCCGCGGCAGCGCCGGACTTTGCAAGCTTGAGATCCGCGGACGACACCATGCGCGACATTTGCGCAACCTTCACCGGCAGGCCCGCGAAGCGCTGCGAGAAAGTCTTGTAGTGCTGTCGCGCGAGCAGTGTCGTCGGCACGACGACGGCGACCTGCTTGCCCGCCATCACGCCCGTAAAGGCGGCGCGCAGCGCGACCTCCGTCTTGCCGAAGCCGACGTCGCCGCAGATCAGGCGATCCATCGGGCGGCCGGCCGCCATATCATCGAGCGTCGCCTCGATCGCTGCGTCCTGGTCCTCGGTCTCGTCATAGGGAAACTTGGCGCAGAATTCGTCGTAGAGGCCGGATGGCGGCGTCATGACGGGCGCCTTGCGCAACAGGCGCTGCGCCGCGAGCTTGATCAGGCCGTGCGCGATCTCGCGGATGCGCTTCTTCATCCGCGCCTTGCGGTTCTGCCAGCCGACGCCGCCGAGGCGGTCGAGCGTCGCTTCCTCGTCTTCCGAACCGTAGCGCGAGAGGAGTTCGAGATTCTCGACCGGCAGATAGAGCTTGTCGCCGCCGGCGTAATGCAGTTCGAGACAATCGTGCGGCACG
>JAGRKN010000268.1:0-2745 GCA_020442275.1 Rhodoblastus sp.
TGCCGCACAGAACGCCCTTGTTGACCGGATGGTTCTTGTTGCCCTCGATGTAGCGGATCTGGCCGTCCTTCACGTGCACCTTGATGCCGCAGCGGCAGGCGCACATGTAGCAGGTCGTGAATTTCACCTCGTCGGCGACTTCAGGCGAAAGCTCGATCACGGGGTCTTTGAGCATCTCTTGGCTGTTCCGGTCTTGCGTATGTGTGTCTGACGATGCGTGTGGCGTTGGATCAGTTGGCGACGGCGCGCCCGGTGTCGTCCTCGTCGTCGTCATCACGCGGCTCCTGCTTGCCGAGCCGCGCGCATTCGACGAAGACGCGCAACTTGCATTCCTTGCAGACCGAATAATCGAGGTGACGATAGACCTCGCGCAACGCGGCGGTCTTGGACTGATACATGTTCTTGCGGCCGATCATCTCGGCATATTCGCCGCGCGAGAGAAACTCGGAGGCGCGTTCCTTCAAGCGGATGAGATAGAGGCCGCCACCGCGCGCGCGCAGCTTGCGCGCCTCCAGCGCCAGAGCTTCGGCGCCCGCGAGATCGATGAAATTCACGCCCGTCATGACGATGGCGATCTGCTTGCAGTTCGGCGCCTCCGCCTCGACCTTGCGCATCGCGTCGCGGAAGCTGGCGACCGCGCCGAAATACAGCGCGCCGTCGAGACGCAGCAGATGGAACTGCGGGCATTCCGGCAGGTCCGGCCGAACGTCGGTGAACTTGCGGCTGGCGCTCATCGGATCGGGTACGCGGCGACGCAGTTCGGGCACGGAGGTGCGGTACAGGAAGATCAGCAGCGACAGCGCGACGCCGACGAAGATCGCCATCTGGATGTGGATGAAGAGCGCGGAGGCGATGGTGATGAAGAACACCCAGCGCTCGGCGCGGCTCATGCGCCAGATGTTGGCGATCGAGCGGCGGTCGATCAGGCCCCAGCCGATCATGACGAGCGAGGCCGCCATCGCCGATTTCGGGAGGTAGGCGGCCAGCGGCGCGGCGAAGACGAGAAGTCCGAGCAGGATCACGCCGGCCGACATGGCGGCGAGCGGCGTGCGGGCGCCCGACTCGTAGTTGAGCGCGCTGCGGTTGAACGACCCGGAGACGACATAGCCGGAGAAGAAGGGCGAGGCGATATTGGCCAGCCCCTGGCCGACGAATTCCTGGTTGATGTCGAGATCCTGCTCGGTGCGCGTCGCCAGCGCGCGGCCGATCGAAACGACTTCGTTGAGCGCTGAAATGGCGACGGCGAGCGCGGTCGGCAGCAGGATGCGCCAGGTGTGCGGATCGAAGCTCGGCGCGGACAGCGGCGGCAGATGCGACGGCAGGGCGCCCACGACGGCGGCGGAGCCCGGCTTCCAGTAGTTGAGCGCCGCCGCCACGAGCCCGCCGACCAGCAGCGCCGGCAGCATGTACGGGATGCGCGGCAGATATTTTCGCGCGGCTATGCCCGCGCCGAGCGTGGCGAATGCGACGCTCGTCTCGGTCAGCGAGATGGTCGGCAGCGCCTCGATGGTCTGCCAGACCGCGAGCAGGAAATCGTGGCTGGAGGGGACCTGCAGTCCGAAGAATTTCGCGGACTGCGTCGCGATGATGAGCATGCCGACGCCGGCGGTGTAGCCGATGACGACGGAGTGCGAGATGAAATTGACGATGACGCCGAGCTTGAAGAGGCCGAGCGCCAGTTCGATCAGCCCTGTCATGATCGCGAGCGTCATGGCGAGCTGGACGTAGTCGGGCGTGCCTGGCGTCGCGAATGTTGCCAGAGAGGCGGCCAGAACGAGCGAGGCCGTCGTCGATGGGCCCGCGACCAGATGCCAGGAGGAGCCGAAGAGGGCTGCGACGATCGTCGGCACGATCGAGGCGTAGAGACCGTATTGCGGCGGCATTCCCGCGATTGTCGCGAAGGCGACGCCCTGCGGCAGCACGACGATGGCGCCGGTGAGGCCCGCCATGAGATCGGCGCGCGTCGTGCGCCCGTTGACCAGCGGGGCCCACCGCAGGAAAGGGAGGAAATTGGCAAGTCGCGCTTGCGGCGACGACGGGGCGAAGGAGAAGGCCATCGGCTCTACCGGAACAATTGCCTTGGGGCCCTGAAGCCTTCGAGCATTGGATCAGCAGCGGGGGCGGCGCATACCGCCGCCCGCGCCGTCCCGGATCAGTCGGTGACGACCTGCTTCAGCTTGGAGATGCCAAGCATGTTGAGCGCGGCGGTCTCGTAGAACGGCTCGCTCTCGCCCTTGCGCATCTTGCGGATGAAGTATTTCTCGAAGGCGATCTTGGCCGCGTGCACCCACTTGCCGGAGGACGCCCAATTTACGTTGCGCGGCGGCATCTGCGGCTGGGCCACGAAGGCGACGCCGGAATCGCCGAAGTCGGCGAGGCAGACCGCATTCCAGGTGCCCTGATGCTTCGGCGGCCGTCCGCGCAGCATGGCGCCGATGTTGAGCGCCGTGGCCGTGACCATGGATTCGATCATGAAGCCCGTCTTCGGAACGCCGCAGGCGACGGGGGTCGGGCCCATCGGCGGGATGGCGACGCAGACGCCGACCGAGAACACGTTCTTGAATGTCGGGTTCTGCTGGTGTTTGTCGACGATCACGAAGCCGCGCGGATTGACGAGGCCTTCGATGCCCATCAGCGGCTTGATGCCGCGGAAGGCCGGCAGCATCATCGAGAAGCCGAAGGGCAGTTCCGAGGCCGCCTTCACAGAGCCGTCGGGATTGACTTCCTCGACGTGCATCTTGCCGT
>JAGRKN010000268.1:2963-7470 GCA_020442275.1 Rhodoblastus sp.
GCACCGCGCCGACGATGATCGGCTTGGGATTCTTGCAGAACTCCTCGAAAGTGACAGACGCCTTCAGCGCATGATCTACGTGGCAGATCGAATTGGTGAAGCCGCCGTGCGGGCCCAGGCCCTCGATTTCGTCGAAGGCGAGCTCCGGGCCAGTCGCGATAACGAGATAGTCGTAGGCGAGTTTCGAGCCGTCCTCGAGCTCGATCGAATTTTCCTGCGGCGAGACCTTGGAAACCGGAACGGGTTTGAAGTTGATGCCGCGGCGCGCGAAGGTCGGCGCGAGATCGACCTGGATGGCCTCTCGCGTGCGCCAGCCGACGGCGACCCAGGGGTTGGACGGAACAAAGTGATAGACCGGATCCTTGGTGACGACCGTGAGGTTGTCCTCCGGACGCATCTGATCCTTCATTTCGTAGGCCATGATCGCGCCGGCGAGGCCTGCGCCCATAATCACGATTTCCGCCATGTCCGTCCCCGTTCCCTGACTTGTTTCGTTGCGATGACGTCGGGCTTTCGCTCCTGCGCCGTTTTGTTCTTGTATCGCCCGACGTCGCGAACCCGCGGAGAATAACGCGATCTTCGCCCGTGTCGCCAACGTCAGCAGTCGGCGCGCAGGAAGACCGCGGACCGAGCCTCGTTTCAAAATTCATTATATTCGCGTATCATGATTTGTCCAATTGTTTGTCGTCAAGTTCCGGCCGCGCAACGTCGCTAGATTGCTGCGCCGCAAGAAGAACGGGAGGGGCCAGGCCATGGGCGAACCGGCTGTCGACGCCGAAGGCTATCTGATCGATCCGGAGGACTGGAGCGAGGCTTGGGCCGCGCGCGTGGCGGCCGCTCTCGGCATCGACATGAACGAAGAGCATTGGTCCGCAGTCCGCTTCATGCGAGCGTTTCGCGACGAACATCAGGTCTCGCCCGATGTGCGTTTCGTGATGCGTCACCTGACGGATGCTCACGGCGCCGCGCGCAACAGGATCTTCGAATTGTTTCCCTATGGCTACGCCGGACAGGCCTGCAAGATCGCCGGCATGAAGCGTCCGCGCATCTGGAGCACGGGCTGAGGCGCCGTCTCATACCTTGGACTCATATCCGGGCGCGCCTGCGGCTATCGCCAAGCGCGCTCGCTCAATCCCGCGAGTCGCCGCCCCCGCCGCCCCCGCCGCGACCTTCGAGCGGCTGGTAGAAGCCGGCCCGGTCCCAGAAGTTCGGCTCAGTGCATCCCAGGCAGCCGTGGCCCGACTGGATCGGGAAGGAGACGCCGCCGTTCCATTTTCGCGTTGCGCAGATTCCGCGTGTCACCGGGCCCTTGCAGCCGAGGTAATAGAGGCAATAGCCCTTGCGCGCGCCTTCGTCGTCAAAACTCTTCGCGAAAAGCCCTTCGCGATAAAAGGGCCGGCGATAGCAGCGCTGGTGGATGGTCGCGGGGAAAAAGGCGACGGGCCGTTTGAGGCGATCGAGTTCCGGTGGTTTGCCGAAAGCGACGAGATGCGCGAGCACGCCGGCGATGGCTTCGGGAACGGGCGGGCAACCGGAAATGTTGATCAGCGGCTTGTCGGAAACGATCTCCCGAACGCCCACGGCGCCGGTCGGATTAGGCTTCGCCTTGGCGATGCCGCCAAAAGCCGCGCAGGTTCCGACCGCGACGACCGCCTTGGCGTCCCGGGCGAGGGCGCGCAGCATGTCGAGGTTGGCGACGCCGGCGATGGTGGAATAGAGGCCGCCGTCCCTGGTCGAGATGGCGCCGTCGACGACGAGAATATACTTCCCCTTGTTCGCCGCCGCCGCGGCGTCGCGCGCCTGCTCGGCCGCTTCGCCGGACGCCGCCTGCAGCGTGTGATGATAGTCGAGCGAGATGACGTCGAAGATCAGGCTCTCCAACGTCGGTGAGAAGGAGCGCGACAGAGATTCCGTGCAGCCCGTGCATTCCTGGAAAGAGAGCCAGATGACCGACTGGCGCGGCGATTTGGCGAGCCCTTCAGCCATGGCGGCGGCAGCTGTCGCCGGCAGCGCCAGCAGCGCGCACATGGCGCTGGAGAACTGGAGGAGGGCGCGGCGCGAAACGTTCAGCGTCGGCTGCTCGGTGGTTTCGATCGCGGGCGTCGGCATCGTGCGCCCTCCGTCATGTGGCGGTCCATCAATCAGTTGGGAAGCGGACCACCGACACGCAACGCGCATGCGGTGCGACGTTTTCGCGCATCAAGACGCGATGCGCGCGTCGCGGTCAGGGCGGCGAAGCGGTGTTCGCCCACGCGCCGAGCGCGGCCGCGACTTCGCGCGCACGCTCGGGGTCGAGGTCGAGCGTGGTGAATCTGCGCCCCTCGCGGATCGTCACGCGCAGAATGCGCATGCCCGTCTCGAAGCGCAGTTCCTCCATGCGCAGCTCTCGGCCGTAAGGCGCCTGGATCGTGTCGAGCTTGATGCGTTCCGGCTCGGTCATTCGCGCTTGCGCTCCGCCTGGTAGAAGACAATTTCCAGCCGCGTCTCCCATTTCGGCGGCGTGTCGGGATATTCCGGCTTGATGTCCATGTAGAGATGAATCTCGCCGTCGCGCGCGGCCTGCGCGACGTGTTCCTCGAGCTGCTTGAAACTCGTCGTCTCCGGATGGGCGATCATGATTTCGCTGACATAGACCATTTTGTTGCCCCTGCGCCCTCAGGCGATGATTCCGTGATAGCGGATGCGATAGACGAGCCGACCGCCTGAGGCGCCGTCGGCAAAGCCTGTGCGGTCGTGCAGCACATTGTTGCAGACGAGCCCCATACCCGGGCGCATGCGCGTCGAGAGAGTGAGCGGTTCGTCGGCCAGAATGCGCGTCAAGGCGGCGACGGCGCGTTGTGTCGCGGCGTCGTCGCGCCATGCGATCGATCGGGTGCGCGCCGTGTAGCGCATCCCGAGCGCGCCGGCGCGCGGGTCGATGTAGAAGACAGGCCCGACATTGACCGGCCGCACCTTGCCGTCCGGCTCGACATTTTCCGGAATGCTCATGGCTTCGGGATGCATCAGCGCGGCGATATGACCGGGGTCGTCATCACGCAGGCGGATGTAGGCGATCTCGTGATCGAGCAGGCGATTGTCGCCACCGTCGGCGTCGCGCACGCAATGCAGCAGCATGGCCTGCACGGCGCGCTCGGGGCCATGGAAATTGTAGTAGCCGTCCGTGTGCCAGGCGATCGGCCGGCTGGTGTAGGGGATGTAGCCGAGGCGGCCGCCGGTCTCGACGACCTCGATCGCGACGAGGCCGTCATTGTCGCGCGAGCGGTGATCCTCGACCGCAGTCAGGCCAAGCTGGGGCCCGAGCGCGAGAACGGCGGCGCGCTGGGCGCGTTCGTCACGCGGCGCGCCGGTCAGGACATAGATCGCCATGTTGGCGCGCGCGCAGCGCTCGCGAATGGCCGCGTGCTCGGTCGGCGTCAGCGCGGCGGGATCGGCGATCTCCACGACAAGCTCGTGGATGGAGCGCGGGTAGGCGGCGAGCTTGCGCTCGCGCCAGGCGCGGTACGAAAGATCATCGCCGAGGTCGAACGGGCCCCGGTTCGACTCGACCTTCTGCAGGCTTGCGCCCGTCATGCTATCCTCCCGGCGTCGCTCCGTCGGACCTCGCCTCCAACAAAATGTTTCCACAAGTCGGCCGGAAGCGAAATTTCCTATTCTCATATTCGAATTTTTTGTTATTATGCGACCGTCACGTCCAAATGAAAAGTCCGAATCGTGTTTCCCGTCAAAGGGTCACGCAGATTGAGGACGCGACGGGGCTTGGGAGGCGCGCAGCGAACGCTATGTTGGCGCGCAATGCTGAAGGGAGCACAGTCATGTCGCACGATGAGGCGAAAGGCGCGTCGACGCCGAAGGGCAAGCATCCGACGCCGTTGCTCGACGAACTCGAAGGCGGCCCGTGGCCGAGCTTCGTGACCGGCCTGAAGCGACTGCGCGATTCCGGCGACAAGCAATATGCGCCGATGATGAATGATCTGCTCGGCCAGCTCGAGCATTCCTACGAGACGAAGACCGGATACTGGAAGGGCGGCACCGTTTCGGTGTTCGGATACGGCGGCGGCGTCATTCCGCGCTTCTCCGAGGTCGCGAGCCAGTACCCTGCCTCGAAGGAATTCCACACACTGCGTGTGCAGCCGCCGGCGGGCTATCATTACACGACCGACCTGCTGCGCCAGATGTGCGACATCTGGGAGAAGCACGGCTCGGGCCTGATCGCGCTCCACGGCCAGTCCGGCGACATCATGTTCCAGGGCTGCTCGACCGAGAACGTGCAGAAGGCCTTCGACGACCTCAACGAGATCGGTTTCGACCTCGGCGGCGCCGGCCCCGCGCTGCGCACCTCGATGAGCTGCGTCGGCCACGCGCGCTGCGAAATGTCCTGCTACGACGAAGTGCAGGCGCATCGCACCGTCATCAACGAATTCCTGGACGAAATGCATCGTCCGGCGCTGCCCTACAAGTTCAAGTTCAAGTTCTCGGGCTGCGGCAATGATTGCGTGAACGCGATCCA
>JAGRKN010000269.1 GCA_020442275.1 Rhodoblastus sp.
ATCTTCTTCTGGACGCCGCCGCACTTCTGGGCGCTCGCCCTGTTCAAGAGCGCCGACTACGGCCGCGCCGGCGTGCCGATGCTGCCGAACGTGAAGGGCGCCGCCCGCACGCGGCTCGAAATCTTCCTCTATTCCATCCTGCTCGTGCCGGTCTGCCTGTCGCCGTGGATGATCGGCTTCGAGGGCCGCGCCTACGGCGTCGTGGCGCTCGTCTCCAGCCTCATCATGCTCGCGCTCGCCTTCGCCGTGTGGCGTGATACGGAAGGCCGCGACAAGGACAAGGCCGCCAAGCGCCTGTTCGCCTATTCCATCCTGCACCTGTTCCTGCTGTTCGCTGTCATTGTCGCCGAGCACGGGATACTGGCTCCGCTCGGGTTCGCGTCATGAACGCGATGGACCCGCGCCCGCCGGCCGACAACGGCATTGTCCTGTCGCCCGCGCAGCAAAAGGCGCGTCGCCAGCGCAACATCGCCATCGGCCTCGCGGTCGCGCTGCTCTGCGCGCTGTTCTACGCCGTCACCATCGCCAAGCTCGGGTCGGGCGCGATCAAGGGGGCCGGCTGATGAACGCGCCTGCGCCCCAAGGCAAGTCCGCCCGCAACAAGCGCATGTCGGCCGTTGTGACGGTCGGCGTCGCGGGCCTCATGCTTGGCCTGTCCTTTGCCGCCGTGCCGCTCTACCGCATGTTCTGCGCGGTGACGGGCTATGGCGGCACGACGCAGCGCGCGCATGTCGCTCCGGCGAAGCCCGGCGAACGCGTTCTGACGGTGCGGTTCGATTCCAACGTCGGCGGCTCCCTGCCCTGGGCCTTCGAGCCCGAGACCAAAGAGATCACGCTGCGCACCGGCGAGACCAAGACCGTCTTCTATCGCGTCACCAATCTCACGGATCACGCGATTTCCGCGACGGCGGCCTACAATGTCACGCCCGACCAGGCCGGCAGCTATTTCGACAAGCTGAGCTGCTTCTGTTTCTCCGAGCAGACGCTGGGTCCGAAGGAAAGCGCCGAATGGCCGGTCGTCTTCTTCCTCGATCCCGCCCTGGAGAAGGACGAGGCGATGAAGGGCGTAGAGCAGATCACGCTGTCGTACACATTCTTCGAATCGAAAAAGCCCGCCCGCTCCGCAGAGCAGGCGCAACCGAAATCCAGGATCTGACTTAAACAAAGTCGCACGCGGCCGACTGGCCGGAAGGGGAAGGAAGATGGCGGACGGTCACGCGAAGCCAAATCACGATTATCATCTGGTGCCTCCGAGCCCCTGGCCGCTCGTCGGCTCGATCTCGGCCTTCGTGCTCGCCGTCGGCGCGATCTTCTGGATGAAGAACCTGAAGATGGCCGGCCTGCATGTCGGCCCCTACATTTTCGGCGCGGGTCTGATCGGCGTGCTCTACGTCATGATCGCCTGGTGGACGGATGTGGTTCACGAGGCCGAGACGGGCGACCACACCCGCGTCGTCCAGCTCTCCCACCGCTACGGCATGATCCTCTTCATCTCCTCCGAGGTCATGTTCTTCGTCGCCTGGTTCTGGGCCTTCTTCGACGCCAGCCTGTTCTCGAGCGAAGCGATCCAGTATGCGCGCGTGGAATTCACGGGCGGTCACTGGCCGCCGAAGGGCATCGAGGTTCTCGATCCCTGGCACCTGCCGCTGCTCAACACGCTGCTGCTGCTCACTTCCGGCACGACGGTCACCTGGGCGCATCACGCGCTGCTGAACGGCGACCGCGAGGGCCTGAAGAAGGGCCTGATGGCGACAATCGTGCTCGGCATGATCTTCAGCTTCGTGCAGGGCTACGAGTACGCCCACGCGCCCTTCGCCTTCAAGAATTCGATCTACGGCTCGACCTTCTTCA
>JAGRKN010000007.1:0-457 GCA_020442275.1 Rhodoblastus sp.
TCGAGGTCAACATCCAGCCCGCGCGCAACTGGCGCGAGGCGGTCGAGACGACAGTCACGCTGTACGAGGAGGCGCGCCAGTGCCGTCTCGGCGCCGATAAATTCATGATCGACGGCCGCCACACCGGCACGGGCGGCGGCGCGCATGTCGTCATTGGCGGCTCGTCGCCCAACGACTCGCCCTTCCTGCGGCGCCCGGATCTGCTCAAGAGCGTCATCCTCTACTGGCAGCGCCATCCCTCGTTGTCCTACCTGTTCTCGGGCCTCTTCATCGGCCCGACCAGCCAGGCGCCGCGCGTGGACGAAGCCCGCCACGACACGCTCTACGAACTCGAGATCGCGCTCGGCGCGACGCCGGCGCCGGGGCAGGGCGCGGCTCCGCCCCCGTGGCTCGTCGATCGTCTCTACCGCAACCTGATGACCGACGTGACCGGCAACACGCATCGCGCGGAAATCTG
>JAGRKN010000007.1:528-2136 GCA_020442275.1 Rhodoblastus sp.
TTCGAGATGCCGCCGGACGCGCGCATGTCGCTGGCCCAGCAGCTGCTCATCCGCGCCCTGATCTCGATGTTCTGGCGCGAGCCGCAGCAGGGCGGTTTCGTGCGCTGGGGAACCGCGCTGCACGACCGCTACATGCTGCCGCATTTCGTCTGGGAGGATTTCCTCGCCGTGCTCGCCGACCTGCGCGCCGCCGGCTACGATTTCGACCCGACCTGGTACAAGGCGCAGCTCGAGTTCCGCTTCCCCATCTATGGCGCGGTCGACCACGGCGGCGTCAAGCTGGAGCTACGCCAGGCGCTGGAGCCGTGGCACGTGCTCGGCGAAATGGGCGCGGCCGGCGGCACGGTGCGCTACGTCGATTCCTCGGTCGAGCGGCTCCAGTTGAAGGCGACGGGCTTCATCCCCGGGCGCCACGCCATCGTCTGCAACGGCCGCCGCCTGCCGATGACCGGCGCCGGGGTGTCGGGCGAGGCGGTCGCGGGCGTGCGCTTCAAGGCGTGGCAGCCGGCCGAAGGCCTGCACCCGACAATACCGGCGCAGGCGCCGCTCACCTTCGACATCTACGATCTCTGGAACGGCCGCTCGCTCGGCGGCTGTGTCTACAATGTCGCCCATCCCGGCGGTCGCAATTACGAGACCTTCCCGGTCAATTCCTACGAGGCCGAGGCGAGGCGTCTCGCGCGCTTCCAGGACTTCGGCCATACGCCCGGCAAAAGCGCGCCGCCGCAGCCGGAGCCGACGGGCGAATTCCCGCTCACGCTCGATCTGCGGCGGCTCGCGACGTCTTGACGGCGGGCCGCCTCGCCGAGTTGGCGCCACGCGCTCCCGGCTGGGAACCGGCGGCGCGCCGTCGCAGTTAATCCGTGGAAGGCCCGTTATCGTGCGAGCCGGCGGCGCGAACCCGATCTAAAATATGCCGCGATTCCAGCACAGGCGGGGTCGTCGGAGGATGACATGAGCAATCCCAATGAGATCGACGAGGCGCGCGCGCGACTTCTCGCCGCAGGCGCCGACTTGAAGGACCTCGACTGGTTCGACAGCATCGGCTGGAAAGACGCCCATACGCCGCCTCTGATGAGCGACACCGACGTCGCGGCCTTCCGCCGTCGCGAGGAAAAGCTCAACGCCGCCGTGGCTCATCTGTCCTTCGCGGAGCGTGCCGACAGCCCCGAGGGACGGCTCGCCGCCGCCATCGGCGCGCGCATCGCCGACTGGAAAGACCGCGACGAAGATGACTGAAAATCGCGTCGCGAAACCAAAATGACGTAAGGTCTTCAGTATTTTGACTGGTTTCGTAACGAAGTCGCAGGAATTGCCCCCTAACGTTCCTGAACCATGCGCCGACGGTATCCCGTCGCGGCAAAGGACATCGAATGAAAGCGGCAATCTCCAAGTTCCTGCGATGCCGTTCGGGCGCGACAGCGGTCGAATATGCGCTGCTGGCGACAGGCATGGCGGTTGCGATCGTCTCCGCCGCCAAGCTCGTCGGCACGGCGCTCAACCTGGTTATCACGAATATCGCTTCCAACACGACCTGAGCTGTAGGCTCCGCGGTTGAAGCCGGCATCGTAAATTTACCGTTAAAGCCGAAAATCCGGGAGTTTCCCC
>JAGRKN010000007.1:2250-16855 GCA_020442275.1 Rhodoblastus sp.
CGAGCGCGCGCTGATGCGATTGCTCGCCATCCATCGCCTGCATCATCGAAAGGGCGGCGCCGAGGGCGTGCACCTCGACCATCTCGCATTATTTCGCGAACGTGGCTGGGACTGCGCGGAATTCGCGATGGCGCACCCCGACAATGAACCATCGGACTGGAGCGACTATTTCCCCGAGCGTTTCGAGCCGCCGTCCGGCGTCGCCGGGCTCGGGTCCCTCCCGCGCTACTTCTATTCGGGCGAGGCGCGCGAAAAATTCGCGCGGCTGCTCGACGAGTTCAAGCCGGACATCATCCACGCGCACGGCGTCTATCATCACCTGACCAACGCCATCCTGAAGCCCGCACGCGATCGCGGCGTGCCGATGGTCTACACGCTGCACGACTACAAGCTGATCTGTCCCGCCTACCATTTCTACACCGAGCGCACCGGCGTCTGCGAGCAATGTCGCGGCGGTCGCCAGTGGCGTTGTCTCGTCAATCGCTGCACCCATGGCTCGCTCGCCATGGATGCGATCTACGCGCTCGACGGCTTCGTGCAATGGCGCGTCGGCGCCTTGCACGACACGGTCTCGCGCTTCATCGGTCCCGCGCGCTTCATCGTCGACAAATTCGCCGAGCACGGCTTTGCGCCGGAGAAGCTGCGCTACGTGCCGAACTTCTTCGAAAGTGCGGACGATGCGCCGGTCGACCCGGCTGTGGTCGCAAGCTTGCGTGAAAGATATGGACGTCACGTTCTCTACTTCGGACGCCTGTCGGCCGAAAAAGGCGTCGATTTCCTGATCGACGCTTGCGCCGAGGCCGGCGTTACGCTCGTCGTGGTCGGCGAGGGCCCGAAGCGCGCCGAACTCGAGGCGCGCGCGGCGGCGCGTGGCGGCGTCTGCGCCTTCCTCGGCCATCTCAAGGGCGCTGCGCTGTGGGCGCAGGTGGAAGCAGCGAGCCTCGTGGCGCTGCCGTCTGTCTGGTACGAGATCGCGCCCAAGAGCATTTTGGAAGCGCAGGCGCGCGGCAAGCCCTCGCTCGTCACGACCATCGGCGGCCTGCCCGAAATGGTGGAGGAAGGCGAGACCGGCTTTCTCGCGGCGCCGTCCGATCTCGCCTCGCTCACGGCGGCCCTGCGCCGCGCTTTCGCGCTCGATGATTCCGCGCTCGCCGCAATGGGCGCCCGCGCGCGCGAGCGCGCCACCACGACATTCACGCGCGAACGCTACTACCGCGAGATGACCGCTCTCTATGCGGAAGTCTCGCCGGCGATCGCCGCTCGCCTCGCGCGCGAGGCGCGGCCGGCATGATCCGCGACTTCGCCGCCACGCTCGACGACCTGCGGTGCGAAACCTGCATCATCGGCTCGGGCCCGGCCGGCATCGCGCTCGCGCTCGAACTCTCCGCGCAGGGGCGCCCGTCGCTCGTGCTCGAATCCGGTGGCGAGCGCGCGAGTTCCGCGCAGGACCTCTCCGCGGCCGAGATCGTCGATCCCTCGGTCCACGACGACATGAGCATCGCCGTCGCGCGACGTCTCGGCGGCGCCTCCAATCTCTGGGGCGGCCGCTGCATGCCGCTCGATCCTTGCGACTTCGAGCCGCGCCCCTTCGCGCGGGGCGCACGCTGGCCGATCGGCCTCGATGACATCGCGCCATATTACGAAGCAGCCTGCCGCTACGCGACCTGTGGCGAGCCCATGTTCGAGGCGACGATTCCCGGCGCGCACGGCGCCGACGACGATTTTTCGTTCGAGTCGATCGAGCGCGCGAGCAACGTTCCGAAGATGCACAAGGCGCATGCGCGAGAACTGGCGGCCTCGCGACAGATAGACTTGCGACTGGGCGCGACCGTCGTCGATTTCGAGATTGCAGAGAATGGCGCGATCGAAGCCGCCGTCGTCGCGGGCGTCGCCGGCGCCCGCCGGCGCATAGTCGCCGACCGCTTCGTCATCGCGGCCGGCGGTCTCGAATCGACGCGCCTGCTGTTGATCGCGCAACGCAAGCGGCCCGAAATGTTCGGCGGCGCGGACGGCCCGCTCGGCCGCTACTACATGGGCCATATCATCGGCGAGATCGCCGACATCTTCTTTCGCGACGATCGCTTCGACGACGCCTTCGATCTCTTGCGCGACGGGCATGGCTCCTACACGCGCCGCCGTTTCACGCCGAGCCTTGCCCTGCAACAGGCGGATGGGCTCCCCAACATCTGCTTCTGGCCGATCGTGCCGCCGATCGCCGATCCGCGCCATCGCTCGGGCGCGCTGTCGGCCGTCGCGCTCGCGCTGTCGACGCCGGTCCTGAAGAATTTTCTGCTGCCGGAGGCCATTCGCATCCGACATGTCGGGCCGCATGTCGACTGGCTGCCGCATCTGCGCAACGTCATGTCCGATGCGCCTCGCATGGCCGCGTTTCTGCTGCGTTTCGTCTATTGCCGCTATCTCGCGGCCGAACGCATTCCCGGCTATTTCATTCGCAACCGCTCGATGCGCTACGGCCTCTCCTATCATTGCGAGCAGAGCCCGCGCGCCGAAAGTCGCGTGACGCTGGCGGACACGACCGACCGGTTCGGCGCGCCGCGCCTGCGTATCGATCTGCGTTTTTCGCGAGAGGACGCCGAAGGCGTCGTGCGCGCGCATGAACGCCTGGCCGACTGGTTGCAGCGGTCGGACATCGCTGAAGTCCATTATCGGCAACCCGAAGCTGAAAACGTCGACGCCGTCGTCGCCCGCATGTCGCACGGCACCCATCAGATCGGCACGGCGCGCATGGGCGCGACGCGCAGCGAGGGCGTGGTCGACCGCGATCTGCGCTGCTTCGACGCGCCAAATCTCTTCGTGGCGAGTTCTGCGGTCTTCTGCACGTCGAGCCAGGCCAATCCGACTTTGTCGATCGTCGCATTCGCGGTTCGGCTCGCCCGATACATTGCGAGTGAAAACGCCCGCGAGACCAATGTCAGATCGGAGATCGCGCATGCGACATGACGCGCCCGATCAAATCGTCGTAGCGGTCGAGCGCCGTATCAAGCGTAAAGTCGCGTGCGCGCGCCTGACGCGGCGCGGGATCGCCGGGATGCGCGAGCGCGGCGTCGATGGCCGCGGCGAGCGCGTCGGCGTCGCCGACGGGCGTGACGGCGCCGAGTTCAGGCGCATCGACGATTTCCTGCGGGCCGCCGCAGGCGGTCACGACGCAGGGCAGTCCGCAGGCGAGCGCCTCGACACAGGCGAGCCCGAACGTTTCCTTCAGCGACGACAGGGCGAAGCAGCGCGCTTCCTCGAGATGCGCGCCGACATCGTCGACGAAACCCGGCAACTCCACGCGATCCTCGAGACCCAGCTCCTCGCGCAGGGCAGTCAACTCCGGGCGCATGCGCCCTTCGCCGAGAATGCGCAGCCGCGCGCCCGGCGTTTTCATCCGCGCGAACGCGCGCAACAGGCCGGAAAAATTCTTGTCGGGCGTCAACCGGCCGATTGCGACCACGAGCGGCGCGCGCGCAGCGATCTCGGCAGCGGAGCGTGCGAGCGGAAAGGGCTCGGGCGCCGCGGGATTGAAGATCGTGACGATGCGTTCGGGCGGAACGCGGAAACGCGCAATCAAATCCCGCCGCAGACTGTCCGAGACGGCGACCGTCGCGGCTGTCGTCGCGTTCAGGCGTCGCGTCAGGCGGTAGCCGATATTGCTGAGGCGCTCGCGTTCGCCTTCGTAGAAGCCGTGATAGCTCAGGATCGCGCGGTCGCGCCGGCGCACGAGCGTTGCTGCGGCTGTGTGCTTCAGGTTCGACACCGAGATCGCGGACAGGCTCGCGTGCGGTCGCGTGGCGCGCATGTGTCGCGCAAGCGCCAGCGTCGCGGCGCCGTGGCCTTTCGGCAGAACGACGAGCCGCGCCTGCGCGCCGAGAAAGCGCAGGTTATCCTGCGCTTCGAAATCGACGATGAAATCGACCTCGTCGCCGCGCGCGGCAAATCCCGCCGCCAGCCGCGCCCACACGCGTTCCGCGCCGCCGCCAACGAGCGCATGCGTGTAGAACAGCAGTCTGCGGGGCTTCATCGTGCGACTCGCGCCTTTCCGTCGGACCAACGCCTTGTAGGCGAAGGCGCGCGCCATGGGAAACGGAGGGCGGCATGAGCGCTGTCCGCCTCCTCCTGCCGGGCGGCAATCTCCAGCGCTGGCACATCGCCCTGCGCGACCGGCTCGTGCACGCGGGCCTGCGCATCGGCCTCCGCGCCGCGCCGGGCGCGGAACCGCCATTGGCGCTGCGTCTGTGTGTGGACCTCGAACGCCTCGTCTATCGCCGTCGCGAGGCAAGCCTATGCGACCCCATCGACGATGTGCGGCTAGATGATTTGGACGCCGACGACGCTCTCGTCGTCGATCTCACGGGCGCGCCGGACCCCGCAATGAACGTGATCGCGCCGCTCTACGACGGCGCGCCGGGCGACGCGGCTCGCGACGCCGCTTTGCTTGACGGCCGCATGCCGCGTCTCGCTTTGGCGCGCGTGTACGAAAACGACTTCGAGATTCTCGCCGAAGGCCTGCCGGCGCACGAACGTCCGTGGTCGTTGAACGCCGGGCGCGAAGCTGTCGCGGCGCGCCTGCTCGCATTGGCGCCGCTCGCCCTGCGTAATCGTGAACGAGGCGATTTTCGTGCGCCGAAGAGCGCCGTCGCATGGCGCAACCCTGTTTCCTTCATGGCGGCGTCGCTCGCCTCTCGCGCGAAAACGCGTCTTTCGCGGCTCGTCGCACATGACCATCACTGGCGCATCGGCTGGCGACCTTTGCTGGCCGATGGCGGCGCGATGGCGCGCCAAAATTGGAGTGGCGACGGCTGGACCTGGCTCGCCGACGACCGCGCCCGCTACTACGCCGATCCCTTTCCCTTCACGCATGAGGGACGAACGTTCCTTTTCTGCGAGGAATTCCCCTATGCGACCGGCAAGGGCGTCATTTCTGTCGCGGCGCTCGATGCGCAGGGACGCGCGGAGACGCCGCGCATCGTACTCGAGGCCGACTGCCACCTCTCCTATCCGCTCGTGTTCCGGCGCGACGGCGAGATCTGGATGATGCCGGAGTCGTCAGGCGGAAACAGGCTCGACCTCTATCGCGCGGAACGTTTTCCCGACCGCTGGGTTCGCGACCGCACCTTGATCGGCGGCGTCGATATCTCGGACGCCACGCCGTTCGAGGCGCATGGCCGTTGGTGGATGACGGCGACCACCGGGGAGGGCGGGTCGAGTTGGGATTGCCTGTCGCTGTTTTCTGCGCCCGATCCGCTCGGCCCATGGACGCGCTGCGGCGACGGCCCGGTTCTCGTCGATGCCTCCTGCGCGCGTCCGGCCGGGCTCGTTCGGACGATCGGCGGCGCGCTGTGGCGTCCGGCGCAGGATTGTGTCGGCGGTTATGGCAAGGGGCTCGCCCTCTGCCGGATCGATCACGTCGGCGAGGACGGTCTTGACCAGACGGTCGTAACGCGCCTCGGCCCGCCGCCCGGGGCGCCGTCGCATGGCGTCCACACGTTGAATATCGGTGGCGGTTTCGAATTCATCGACGCCGTCGGCCCCGCCTGCAAGCGCGGCGCATCGGATGAGGCAGGGCCATGATCTCGCGCCGTGCATTTCTGGCCGGCGCGGCTGTCGGAGTCGCGCAGCCGCTCGGCGCGGCAGAAGACACGCTGGCCATCGGCGCCGCGCGCGCGGGCCTGATCTTCGGCGCCTCGATCGACGCCTCGGCCTTCGACAATCCCGCCTATCTCGATCTCTACCGTCGCGAAACGCAGATGTACGTGACCGACGTCGCGCTGAAGTTCGACTGGCTTCGCCCGGCCGAGGACGTCTGGAATTTCGACCCCGCCGATCGGATCGTCGCCGCCGCCAGGGCCGAGGGCAAGCTCGTGCGCGGCCATACGCTCGTCTGGAACGACAATGCGCCGGCCTGGTTGAAGAAGCTGTCGAACCGCGAGATCGAGCGTGTCTTCGACGAGCACATCGATCGCGTCGCGTCGCGCTACGCGGGCGCGCTGCACTCCTGGGATGTCGTCAACGAGCCCTTCTGGCCGATGGATCGCAGGATCGGCGGATGGCGCGACGGACCCTGGTTTTCCGCCATGGGGCCGGCCTATGTCGAGCGCGCCTTCCGTCGTGTCGCGGCCGTCGATCCGAAGGTAAAGCTCACGCTCAACGAGGCGCAATGCGACAATGACGGCGACTGGGGCCGTTCGATCCGCCCCCTCCTGGCCGGTCTCGTCGACCGCCTGCAACACGCCGGCGCGCCGGTGCACGCAATTGGCCTGCAATCGCATCTCCAGCCGAAGTTTCCGCGCGACTATGCGGATTTCGCTCGCTACATCGCTGGTTTCGGCGCGAAGGGGCTCGAAATCTACATCAGCGAATTCGACGTCGACGATTCGGTCCTGCCTGACGCCCCGGAGGAAAGGGACGCGGCCGTGGCGTCGCTGGCGGGCGAGTTCCTGTTGCAGGCGCTGGCGGTTCCGGCCGTCAGGCTGGTGACGACCTGGCAATTGTCAGATCGCTACAGCTGGTATCGCGGCCTGCCGGGCAATCGCGCGAATGGCGCACGTTTTCCGGCGCGGCCGCTGCCGTTCGACGACCGATTCCGGTCGAAGCCGATGCGCGCGGCCGTGCTGAATGCCTTGGAGAAGCGCGCGGCGGACCTGCGCAGGCTGAAGCCATGAGCGCCCAAACGCCTGATTTTGCTCAGGTCCCGCTTCGGCGGCGGCCCAGGCGCCGCAAGCAATTCGTAACCATAAACCTTTACGCTTTCCGAGATTGGTTGGCCGCGTGGCCAGCTGCCCGGCGCGACGAGCGAAAGCGTAAGATTCGTATGGCCTTGCGGGCTGAAGGTTATGGATCGTTCGACCGGCCGTACGCCACGGCCGGCGGCGACCGCGCGCCTTCGATGGACATGGGCGAAATGTCGCGCGCGGTCTTTTCGCGCCTGCGGCTGCTCGTGCCCTGCCTCGCGCTGACGCTCGGCCTCGCTCTCGCCTATGCGCTGGTCGCGCCGAAGTCCTATACGGCGACCATGTCGCTGCTGCTCGACCCGCGCGAGCGCGTGCCGGCCGGCATCGACGCCGCGCCCTTGCCGCAGAATCCGGATCCGGCGCTGGTCGAAAGCCAGATGCGGCTGATGACCTCGCAGATCGTGCTGCTCAAGGTCGTGGACGAACAACGCCTCGCCGATGAGGCGCCCGGCCTGATCGGATCGCTGTTCGAGGCCGTGCGCTCGATCACGGGCGAAGCAGCGCCAACCGCGGAGGTCCGCCGTCTGGCCGCCGCCGAAAAGCTCGCGAAATCGGTCTCGATGAAACGCAGCGAGCGCAATTACGTCATCGACGTCGAGGTCAAGGGCCGCACGCGGCAGCAGGCGCTCGCGATCGCGCAGGCGCTGGCCGACGCCTATCTCGCCGCCAAGGCGCGCCTGACCGACGACATATCCGACCGCGAGCGCGCGGCGATTGATCGCAAGCTCAACGACCTGCGTGTGCGCGTCGAAATCGCCGAGCGCAAGGCGCAGGAATATCGCGACAAGAATGAACTCGTCGTCTCCGAAGGCCGCAGTTCGCCGGAACAGCGCCTCAAGGACGCCAACAGCGCGCTGGTCGTCGCGCATGGCAAGCGCGCCGACCTCGAGGCGCGCTATGCCCAGATCAAGTCAACGCTCGCCGCCGGTCTCGACGCGCAGACCGTCAACGAGGACCTGCGCTCGCCGGTGATCGAGAAGCTGCGGTCGGATTATGCCGCGCTCGCGCGCGACGAGGCCTATGCGCAATCCGTGCTGGGCCCGCGCCATCCGAGTTACCTCACGATCCAGAAGCAGATGGAATCGACGCGCGCGCAGATCCGCGCCGAGCAGCACAGGATCGCGCAGGCGACCGAACGCGAGCTGAAGACCGCGCGCGAAGCTGAGCGCACCGCGACGAAATTCGTCAGCACGTTGGAGATTTCGACCAACAAGGTCGGCGACAAGCGCGTCGAGCTGAACGATCTCGACCGCGCCGCATCGGCGTTGCGCGCGTCTTATGAAAAGGCGCTGGCCGCGCGCGAAACAGTGCGGCGCGATCCGATCTCCGCGCCGCTCGCCATGCTGATCAGCCCGCCGTCCGCGCCGATGTCGCCGTCGAGCCCGAAGACGCTGGCGGCCTTTCTCATCGCCCTCGTCGCGGGCCTCAATCTGTGGATCGCCGCCGCGTTGGTCGCCGAGTATCGCCTTCGTAGCAGCGCGGCCCTAGCGCCGACGCGACCGCGGGAAGTCGGACGCCCGACATCGCTCGGCGCGGCTGCGGCGAGCCAAAAACTCTGGTCGCCGCCGCCGCGCGGCGAGCATGAGATACCGGAATTGCCACGTTCGCGCGGCGCGCCCGCGCGGGCAGGGCCGGGGTCGGTCGCGCCAGCAATGCGCGCCGCCGGACCTTATCGCGTCGAAATCGACGCGCTGTTCGCCAACCTGCTCGATGCGCTCGCCGCATCGGGCAGAACGCCGTTCGTGCTGGTCGCCGGCGCGGCGTCCGGCAGCGGCGCCTCGACCGTCGCGCTGTCGCTCGCGCATGCCGCCTGCAATCGTGGCTTGCGCGCGCTCGTGATCGATCGCAACGAGCGGGCGCCCGCGCTCTCGGATTTCGCGGAAGATTTCGAGCCCGCGACGCTCCGGCGCAGCGGTGTCCGCGCACGAATCCTGCGCAGGGATGGCGATGGCGAAATCCTGCTGCAGCCGCTGCATGGGCAAGATCGCCCGGTCGAAGGCGTCGCCTGTGACGACGACGCCTTCGACCTCGTGCTGATCGACGCCGGCCAGTTCCGCGCCGCCGCGCGAATTGCGCGGGACAGCCGTTCGATCGACGCCATGGTCGCCGTCGCCCGCAAAGGCGCCGATGTCGCGCGCGTCGAAGACGATCTCGACCGCCTCGGCCTAGCCGATCTCTGCGTCGCGCTCACGTTTACCGCCGCGCGTGGCAGGAGCCTGCGCTGATGATCCGCGCGCGCTCGCCGCTCGATCGCGTCGCGGACGCGCTCACCTTGCTGATGGTAGCGCTGCTGTTCGGCGTCTCCGCCATGACCCTGTCGGCGCTCGGTATCGCCTACGATCAGGCAGGCGGCAGCTTTCTGCAGAAATTTCATCCCGCGACCTACATGGCCTGCCTCGCGCTGGCCGCGCGCTTTCTCGGCCGCGCAAATCCATTTGCGTGGCTCGGCGAACAGGCCGAGCGCTTTCCCGGCGCGACCTATTTCGTGACGACATGGATCGCCCTGATCGTCTTCGCCGCGGTCGCGCAGCAAACGCCGATTTCGCCGCTGATCGATTCCTTCCTGTGCAGCCTCGCTTTTCTCGTGCTCTACGCGGACGCGGACGAGCGGACGCGCGCGACGCTGCGCATCGCGTTGCATGCCTTCCTCTTCGTCAACGCCTGCATCGGCATGGTCGAATTCGTCACGCATTGGCGCCTCACGCCCTATGTCACCGGCGGCAAGACGATCCTGCACGACTATCGCTCGACCGCGCTGCTCGGCCATCCCCTCGTCAACGCCGCCGTCAGCGCCGCCTATACCCTGATGCTGCTCTATGGCGCGGACCGCGCCGTCCGCTGGCCGCTTCGCCTCGCGCTGGTCGGCGTGCAGCTCGCCGCGTCCGTGACCTTTGGCGGCCGCACGGCCATTGTCCTGTGCATCGTGCTCGGCGCGCCGGCCCTGTTCCGCCCCGCGCTCGACATTCTCTCCGGGCGGCGTTTCGACATGCGTGTCGCTGTCGGCGCGGCGCTGGCCGCGCCTTTCCTGATCGGCGCGATCTTCCTGCTCGCCGAGCGGGGAACTTTCAATGGCCTGATCGAACGCTTTTCGGACGACAAGGGATCGGCCGACGCGCGCCTCCTGATCTTCCAGCTCTTCGACTATTTCAGTTTCGACGAATTGTTGTTCGGACCGGACCCGCAGCGGCTCGCCACGATCCAGAACACGCTCGGCATTGAATACGGCATCGAGAGCTCGTGGTTCGGCCTTCTGTTCGGCTACGGCGCCCTCATGACGCTGTTCTTCATGGCCTCCTTTTTCGCGCTGCTGTGGGAGTTCTGGCGGCGTGCGCGGCCCGGCGCATGGGCGCTGTTCGTCTACATCCTCGTGCAGTTGAGTTCGGCCGCCGGCATTTCCGTGAAATCGCTCGTCTTCGACCAGTTCATCGTGTTGCTCCTGGTCTTCCATTGCGACATGCCGCGCGCGGCGCCTGCGCCCTCGATCGCGCGACGTTCCTTGCGGCTCGCGCCGGAGCGCGGCTGATGGCGCGCTCGCTGTTCAGAAACACGATCCTCTATTTGCCAGCGCAGGTGCTCGGGCCCTTCGTGCAATTCGCGGTCATGATCGCGTGGACGCATCTGCTCGCGCCAGCCGCCTTCGGCGTCGTCACTTTCGTCATCGCCGCGCAGGAACTGACCGCGCTGATCGGTCTCGCCTGGTGGTCTCTCTATGTCCTGCGCTTCCGCCAGCGATACGAGGGCGAAGACGACGAACGATTTCGCGCCATGGACGGAAGCATGGCGCTCTACGGATCGGCGACGCAGATCGTCTTCGCGCCGCTCTGCCTGCTGGCGGTCGGCGCGGTCGCTGATCTCGCGACCAGTGTTTCGGCCGCCGCCTATCTCGTCACCCGCCTTCTCGTCGTCCACTACAGCGAATGGGCGCGCTCGCAGCATCGCATCAGCGCCTATACCGCTGCGCAGTTTTCCGGCCCCATTCTCGGCTCCGGTCTGTCCGTGCTCGCGTTGATCGCGGTCGGCGCGACGCCGGCGGTCGTGTTCTGCTCCATGGCGCTCGGCCAGGCGGCGGGAGCCGCCGCCGTCATGGGCGCGCTCGGCGCGCGCCCGCGGCTCGGCGTTTTCGACCGCGCGATCTTCCGGGAAGCGCGGCGCTATGGCGCGCCGCTCATCCTTTCCGGCCTGTTCGCATGGGCGGCGATCAACGGCATCCGTCTGCTCGTTGAGGCCGGCGCGGGCGCGGTCGGCCTCGGCCTGCTGTCGGCGGGCTGGGGGCTCGGCCAGCGCATCGCCAATTTCATCGCCATGCTCTGCACGGCCGCCGCCTTTCCGCTGGCAGTCGACCGGATCGAGGCGGGCGACCGCAAGGGCGCGCTGGAGCAGGTTTCGCTCAACGGCACGTTGATGCTGGCGCTGCTCACGCCGGCCACCGTCGGCGTCGCGGTCCTGGCCGGGCCGCTGGTCGATCTCCTGATCGCCGCCGACTATCGCGCCGTCACGACGGTCGTCTTTCCGGTCGCCGCCGCCGCCGGCGCGATCCGTACCTACAAGACGCATACGACCGATCAGGCGGGCATGCTGCTCGAGCGCACGGCGGCGCTCACCGTCTCCAATTTCGCCGACGCCGTTCTCACGCTGCTCGGCGCGGCGATCGGCCTCGCCTACGGCGGGATCGAGGGCGCGGCGATCGGTTGCCTCGGCGGAACCGCGCTGGCCGCGTTTGGAGCGGTCATCTATTCGACAAGCTGGCTCAACCTGCCGATCGATTTCGACGCATGCCTGCGCATAGGCGCGGCCGTCTGCTGCATGTTCGCCGTTCTCGTCTTGACTCCGGCGCCGAGCGGCGCGCTTGCCATCGGCATCAAGATCCTGCTCGGCGCCGCCTGCTACGGCGCGGCGATCATCGCGCTCTTCCCGGCGCTGCGGCGTTTCCTGACGGTGCGGTTGACGGCGCGCTTTGGCTGATCAGTCGCGCGGCGGCGCAGCGACGGCTAGCCCCTGCGCGGGCTGCGCGGTCAAGACGAGCGGCAGCCGGCGCAGCGCGATCAGGAGGAAAACCTCTGCACAACGCAAGTAGCGCGGCGCGAGGCGCAGCGGATCGGATGCCATGCGCCACGCCCACTCCAGGCCGAGTCGCTGCACCCAGAGCGGCGCGCGTTTCACGGCGCCCGAGATGAAGTCGAGCGCGGCGCCGACGCAGATAAAGCCGACGCCGGGGCACCGCTCTTTCAGCGCGTGGGCGACGAGTTCCTGCTTCGGCGCGCCGAGGCAGACGAAGCACAGCCGCGCGCCGGAGATACGAATGCGGCGCGCGAGACCGTCGATCGCCGCACTATCCTCGGGCGCGATGAAGGAGGAATCGGCGCCAGCGATACTCAGGCGCGGGCAGCGCTCGCGCAAAGTCTCGAGGGCGCGTTCCTGCACGTGCGGCTGCGGCCCGATGAAGTAGACGGGAATGTCGGTTTCAGCCGCCCTTTCGCAAAGAGGCAGGGTCAGGTCGGCGCCGGTCGTACGCTGAAGCGTCACGCCGCGACGACGGAAATACCAGACGATCGGCCAGCCGTCGGCGGACACCAGATCGGCCGTCGCGTAGCAGCGGCGGAACGAGCCGCTGCGACGCAGTTTCACGACATGGTCGAGATTGAGCGTGAACAGCGTGAAGGCGCGGCCTTCCGCGAGCCGCGCCAGAACGGCCTCCTGCGCCTGCTGCGGCGCGAACAGATTGATGCGGACCGCGCTCATGCCCGGTCGCGGTATTTCGCGGCGCGCAGACGCGCGGCGATCTGGAGATCGGCGACCCGCGACAGGCCGCGCGCGATCGCGAAGGGTCGCGCGAACCGGGGCGTGGCCGGCGAGGCGCCGCCGAGCCGACCGAGTTTCGCGAGCGCCTCCGAAAGCAGGGCAGTCGCGCCGCCTCCCGCCATGCGATCGATCAGCGCGATTTCGGACGTCGACAGCGCGATGGCCGCGACAGCCTGCGGCGCAACGCGGCCGAGCGCTGTCAGATAGATCGCCCGGCGCGCCAGCAGCGCGACGATCGCGGCGCGATGGACGAGCGTGATCGTCGCGCCCGAAGGCTTGGCCCTCAAGCTGCGAAACATGCCGGAATGGGCCTTGGCGGCCTCGATGCTCATCTTCCGTTTCCCTCTGTCCGTCCGGAATGACGGTGCATGCCGGTGCGCCGTCGGCTTGCATCGCGACATGACCCCCTCCGCCCGATCGGCGCAATTTAATTCAAAATTAATAGTTATTTTACCAATTTCCCGGCTTCCGGTTGCGTCGCGCCCGGCCGGCGCATGGCAGGCGCGAGCGCAATGCGCGGCCCGCGCCTTGCGGCGACGGCCAGATGCGGGGACATTGCGCGCCCCTGTTTCCGAGACCGCTCCGCATGAATCCCTCGTCTGCGCCCATCGACCCGCGTCATGCGCCGGACGGCGCCTATGCCACTGCCCGGCTCGTCGTGTCGCTGGTCATCGCCACGCTGCTGGCGGCCGGCATGTGGTCGATCGTCGTCATCATGCCGAAGGTGCAGGCGGATTTCGGCGTCGGCCGCGCGGCGGCCTCCATGCCCTATACGCTGTCCATGGTCGGCTTCGCGGTCGGCGCCATGGTGCTTGGCCGCTGGGCGGATCGCATCGGCATCGTCCTGCCGCTCGCCGCGTCGGCGGTCGTGTTGGCGCTCGGCTTTCTGGTCGGCGGCCTCGCGCCCGGCATCGAGACCTTCGCCGCCGCGCATCTCCTGATCGGTTTCGGTTCGGCGGTCGGCTTCGGTCCGCTGATCGCCGACATTTCCCATTGGTTCGTGAAGCGGCTGGGCCTCGCCGTGGTGGTGGTCGCCTCCGGTAATTACGTCGGCGGCGCCATCTGGCCGCTCGTCATCAACCAGACCGTGCCGGCCTTCGGCTGGCGTCACACCTATATCGGTCTCGGCCTGTTCGTCGCCGCGCTCGTCGTGCCACTGTCTCTGGCGCTCGGCCGCCGCCCGGCCGAACACACCTATGCGGCCGCCGCCAAGGCCACCGCCGCCGCTCAGGAAAATCTCGGCCTGTCCGTGCGCTCGCTGATGACGTTGCTGTCGATCGCCGGCGTCGCCTGCTGCGTCGCCATGTCCATGCCGCAGGTGCACATTGTCGCCTATTGCAGCGACCTCGGCTATGGCGTGGCGCGCGGCGCGGAAATGCTGTCGCTGATGCTGTTCCTCGGCATCTTTTCTCGCGTCGCCTCGGGCTATGTGTCGGACCGCATCGGCGGCGCCAAGACGCTACTGATCGGCTCGGTCATGCAGGGCGTGGCGCTGCTGCTCTATCTCTTCTTCGACGGGCTGACGTCGCTCTATGTCGTCTCGGGGATATTCGGCCTGTTCCAGGGCGGCATCGTGCCCATGTACGCTGTCATCTGCCGCGAACTCCTGCCGCCGCGCGAGGCCGGCGCCCGCATCGGCGTGCTGGTGACGGCGACAATCGTCGGCATGGCCTTCGGCGGCTATTTCTCGGGCCTCATCTTCGACTGGACGGGCTCCTACGGCATGGCTTTCCTGAACGGCGTCCTGTGGAACGCGGTCAACGTGTCGATCGTCGGCTGGCTGGTGTGGAAGCAGGCGCAACGTGGGAGGCAGGGGCGGGTCGCAGCGGCCGAATAGCGCTGCATTATAGCGCGGCCGCCAGCGCCCCCTTCGACCGCCTGAAAGCATGGCGCGGGGCGCCGAGCGTATCCTCGGTCCCGCGGCCCATATCCGTCTGCCCGTCCCATCGCCGCGCATCTCGGCGGGCCCCTGAGTTTCCTGAGAAGCTACAGAAAATGTTTGCGAATTCGATTGACCCGACGCAAAGTAAGCAGGTCGACGCTCCGATAGCCTTACGCTGCTTTGGGAGTCT
>JAGRKN010000270.1 GCA_020442275.1 Rhodoblastus sp.
TACGACGACGACACCTACGACGCGTGAGTCGCGGCGCGTCGACTGAGCGAAAAACCGGAAGGCCGCCGCGTCGCCGCGACGGCCTTCCTCTCCCGCCTCCCGCGCTTTTCGCGCAGTCTTACAAGACGATGACTTTCGTCCCGACCCGGACGCGGTCGTAGAGATCCTCGACGTCCTGGTTCATCATCCGGATGCAGCCCGACGAGACGTTCTGGCCGATCGTGTACGGCTCGTTCGTGCCGTGAATGCGATAGAGCGACGAGCCGAGATAGAGCGCGCGCGCGCCGAGCGGATTTTCGGGTCCGCCTTCCATGTGCTTCGGCAGGTCCGGACGGCGCTTGATCATTTCTGGCGGCGGCGTCCAGCCCGGCCATTCCGCCTTGCGCGTGATCGTCTTCACGCCCGCCCAGGTGAAGCCCGGCCGCCCGACGCCGATGCCGTAGCGAATTGCGCGGCCGCCGTCTTGCACGAGATAGAGATGCTTGTCGCGCGTATCGACGACGATCGTGCCCGGCCGCTCGCTCGTCTTGTAGTCGACTTCCGCGCGCAGATATTCGGCGGCGACGCTACGTCGCGTCTCGAGCGGCGCCGTCCCGTAGCTGGCGACTTGCACTGGCGCGCGCTGCGCCGGCGGCGCCGCATAGAGGACCGGCGCGGACCGCGTCCCGGGCGTCGGGACGGGCGCGGTCGCGCGCGGCTGAGCGAACGGATCGCGTTGGGGGGCCGCCTGTTGGCCGCCGGTCATGACGAATTCGATGAAGCCGCCGCCGTAATTGCCGGCCAGCGCCGGCTCGCTCGCGATGGCCGCGACGCTCGCGAGCAGCATGATGCGCCAGATTGGAGACATGGTTCGATCCCGTGTGTCGCGCCGAGGCGCACGAAGACGATAGGGGATCGTATCATTTAGAATTCGAGCGATGTGATTTACGTAATCTTGTGGTTATGCAGAAGATAACGCGCCACGATTTCAGTAAATCATCTGCAAAGGAACATGGTTGTCGTTATGTAAACGCTAGGCCGGCCGTCAGGGCCCGCCGACGGCTTTCGCCGCATTTCGTTTTCCACGGAGCAGCCCGCGAGCCTTCTCGATGATTGGCGTGCGAAGGCCGGCGATGTCGAGCGTCAGCGCCATCGCGCCGAACACGCCCGCGCCGACGAGGATCTGGGTCGCTAGCGTGACCGCGCCCGGCGCCCAGCTCCGCATCGGCCAGAGCGCGCCGACCATGGAGGCGACGCCGAGCGCGATCGCGCCCATGTCCCGCAGTCCCGGCCAGCGTGGCTGCGATGCGAGGGCAAAGCCGATCAGCGCGATCAGCGCCGCGACATAGGCGCCGCTCTGCGCGATGGCGAGACTCGAGGCGTCCGCGCCGCGTGGCAGAAGGGCGACGAGCAGCGGCGTGCCGGCGCAGCCGATCAGCGCGGCGCCGATCAGCGGCAGCGTCTTCTTCTGGATCTGGAAGATCGGGTTGATCGCGAAATTGATCATGGTCAGCGCGAACAGGCCGGGAAGCATCAGCGTCAGATATTGTCCGAACGGTCCGCGGAACTGCATCGGCACGACAAGCGCCTCGACGGACGGCAGCGTCAGCAGGACGCCGGCGCAGGCTGGCGCGATGATGGCGAGCACGATCGTGATGTTGCGCGCGATCTGTTCCTTTGCGCTCTCTATTCCGTGCTTTTCGTGTGCGGCGACCGCGATCTGGAATAGCAGCACGTCGAGCGCCGAGCCGATCGCCTGTACCGCGCGAAGGCCGAGATCGAAGGCGAGCGAGAACTGGCCCGTTTCCGCGAAGCCGTAATATTTGGCGACGAGCGAGCGATTGACGAAGGGAATGAGCAGATAGAGCAGGTTGGCCGTGATGATCGGCAAGGCATAGGCGAGATAGGAGCGCCCGAGATCGAAGCTCGCGCGCTTGGGCTCGCTGTGCGCGTCGGTCAGCGCGCGCCGCGAAGCGACGATAGAGCCCGCGATCGAGACGATGGCGCCGAGCAGCGCCATTTTGGCGGACTGGAAGATGAAGGCCGCGCCGGTCGTCAGCGCCAGCGACAAAGCGTTCTTGACGATGACGAGACGGCCATATTGCCGGTCGTCGAAACGCGCGCGCGCTAGTCCCGCGGAATAGTCGAACAGGCCGTTGATGACGGCTGTCGCCATCGACAGGCCGATCAACGCATGCGGCAGGCCGAGCTCGACGCCCGACATCAGCACCGCGCCGACGACGACGGTCAGCCCGACCGCGAGAATGGCGAAAGCCGTGTCGAGGGTCGCGCGCACCTGCGGCTCGTCGTCCCGCGTGCGCTGCGAATAGAAGCGGATCGCCGAAAGCCGGATCCAGTCGAAGACTGCGGTCTGGATGACGAGGCCAAGCGCAAGCGCGAGCGCGAACCGGCCATATTCCTCCGGCCCCAGGAATTTCGCGACGATCAGCCCGATCACGAAATTGAAGAGGGCGTTAACCACGAAGGCGATCAGCACCTTCATGCGCGCTGCCTCCCAGGACGCGCGCGCGCGCAGGAACGCGCAGTGCGCGTTCCATCACGGCGAAACCACCAAGGCGCGGCGCGGCGGGTCATCCGTGCTTGATATCGCATGGCGCATAAGAAAGTCTTGCGCTGGCGGGCCGCCGATCAGC
>JAGRKN010000271.1 GCA_020442275.1 Rhodoblastus sp.
GCTTTCACCCATTCGTGACTGCGCCTGTGATCGATCGCGCGCTATAGCGGGTCTCGTCGCAACATCGGGGACGGGACCCATGCGAAACTTTCTTCTGCGAGCGAGCGCGGCGCTCGTCGTCGCGCTGACGTTATCGGGCGCCATTGCCGCGCCAGCGCCGCTCGCGCCCAAGCCCGGCTGGGCGATCAAGCCGACTGCTTATGCGTTCGCTCAATTGTCCGACCGGCTCGACAAGGCGATCGAGGACGCGAAGATGAATCTCGTCAATTCCGCCAGCGCCTCGCAGGGCGCCAAGGCGCAAGGCATCGTCATTCCCGGCAATCGCGTCGTCGGCGTCTTCCGCAACGATTTCGCGCGCCGCATGCTGGCGGCCAGCATTCCCGCGGGCATCGAGGCTCCGGTGCGTTTCTATATCGTCGAGACCAGCGGCGGACATGCGACGCTCGCTTACAGAACGCCGAGCGACGTGTTCGCGCCATATTTCATCGAGGGCGGGGCGCCCCTGAGAGATCTCGCGCGCGAACTCGATACGATCTTCGCTGCCATCGCATCGCAGGCGACCGCGCCATGAGTCTGGCCGCGCCAGCGCTGACGAGGCCGCGCGCTCCGCAATCCATCGTCGTCGCGCTTGCCTGCGCCGGCCTCGTCGCGCTTGCCATGCTCGGCGCGCGAGAATCGGGTTGGCGACATGCCGCGCTCGCCTGCGTCGGTTTTTTGGCGGGCGTCGCGCTCTATCACTCCTCGTTCGGCTTCGCCTTCGCCTGGCGGCGCATGCTGATCGACCGGCGCGGTCGCGCGATCCGCGCGCAACTCGTCATGCTGGCGCTTGCCATACTCGTGTTCTTTCCCGCGCTCGCGCAGGGATCGCTGTTCGGTCAGGAGGTCTCGGGTTTCGTCTTTCCCGTCGGGCTCGCGCTCGTCGTCGGCGCCTTCATGTTCGGCGTGGGCATGCAGCTTGCCGGCGGCTGCGGCTCGGGCACGTTGTATACGGCGGGCGGCGGCAATACGCGCATGATCGTGGCGCTCGCCGCCTTCATCGCGGGATCGCTGGCGGCGACCGCCGATCCGCTGCGGTGGCGCAGCTGGCCGGACATCGGCGCCTGGTCGCTGGTCGAGGCGCTCGGCGGGGCAGGGGCGCTCGCTGTCGGTCTTCTCGCGCTCGTAGCCAGCTATGCGGCGACGCTCGCGCTCGAGCGCCTTCGCCACGGCGCTGCGGAGCCGCTCATCGCGGATTTGTCGCGCTCTTCGTTTTTCGCGGGACCGTGGCCACTCGTCGGCGGCGCTGTCGCGCTCGTGCTCGTCAATGCCGCAACGCTCGCGCTGGCAGGACGCCCGTGGGGCATCACCTATGGCTTTGCCGTGTGGGGCGCGAAGCTTGCCGCACTCGTCGGCGTCGATGTCGCGCATTGGCCTTTCTGGCAAAACGAGAGCGCGCTCGCCGCGAGCCTGTGGAGCGATGCGACATCGGTGATGAACTTGGGCCTGATGCTTGGCGCGGCCGCGGCTTCGGGTCTTGCCGGCGCCTATGCGCCGCAGGCGCGCATTCCCCTGTCTTCGTTGACGGCGGCGGCGCTCGGCGGTCTGCTGATGGGCGTTGGCGCGCGACTCGCGACGGGGTGCAACATCGGCGCCTTCTTCTCCGGCCTCGCTTCAGGCAGCGCGCACGGCCTCGTCTGGGCGATATGCGCATTCGCCGGAGTCGCGCTCGGCGCGCGCCTGCGGCCGTTGTTCGGGCTGTCGCGATAGGGCAAGTTTCGCGCTGCTCGCGGATTTCGCGAGCGGAGCAGGCATGAAGCAATCGACAACGATCCATACCGACATTCCGCAACGCCTCGATCGTTTGCCCTGGGGACGTTTCCATACGCTGGTCGCGGTCTCGCTCGGCATCACCTGGGTGCTCGACGGACTGGAAGTGACGATCGCCGGCGCGATCGCCAGTGCGCTCAAGGCTTCGCCGAGCTTGCATTTCACGGAAGCCGAGATCGGACTGGCGTCGAGCTTCTATCTCGCCGGCGCCGTCGTCGGCGCGTTGTTGTTCGGCTGGCTGACGGATCGGCTCGGGCGCAAGAAACTGTTCTTCGTCACGCTGACGCTCTATCTGCTCGCGACCGCCGCCACCGCCTTCTCCTGGGATTTCGCGAGCTTCTGCTTCTTCCGCCTGCTGACGGGCGCCGGCATCGGCGGTGAATATGCGGCGATCAATTCGACCATTCAGGAACTGATGCCGGCGCGCTATCGCGGCCGCGTCGATCTCGCGATCAACGGCACCTTTTGGGTCGGCGCCGCCATTGGCGCGGCCGCCTCGATCGTGCTGCTCGATCCCCAGCGCTTCGCGCCCGATGTCGGATGGCGTCTCGCCTTCTTCATCGGCGCCGTGCTCGGCCTTTTCATTCTCGGCCTGCGCGCCTTCCTTCCCGAGAGCCCACGCTGGCTTGCGATTCACGGCCGCAATACGGAAGCCGAAACAATCGTCGAGCGTCTGGAGGGCGAGTTTCGTGCGTCCGGCCACACGCTTGCCGAGCTCGGCGATGCGCCGAAACTCGCCTTCGCCGCGCGTACGCATACGCCACTCGGCGAGGTCTTCGAAGCGATGGCGCATACGCATCGCACGCGCTCCTTCGTCGGGCTCGCGCTTATGGCGGCGCAGGCCTTTTTCTACAATGCAATCTTCTTCACCTATGCGTTGATCCTCACGCGTTTCTACGGCGTGGCGCCCGATCAGGTCGGCTGGCACCTCATTCCCTTCGCGATTGGCAATGTGCTGGGGCCGCTCGTGCTGGGGCCGCTGTTCGATACGCTCGGGCGCCGGCCGATGATCGTTGCGACCTATGCCGCCTCCGGCCTCGCTCTCGCTGTCGCCGGCTATCTGTTCTGGCAGGACAGGCTCGACGCGCACCAGCAGACGATCGTGTGGTCCTGCGTTTTCTTCGTGGCGTCCGCCGCGGCGAGCTCGGCCTATCTGACGGTGAGCGAGATTTTTCCCGTCGAGATCCGCGCGCTCGCCATCGCTTTGTTCTACGCTTTCGGCACGGCGCTCGGCGGCGTGGCGGCGCCCTACATATTCGGCGAGCTGATCGGGTCCGGTTCGCGGTTTGCGCTGTTTGCCGGCTATCTGTTCGGCGCGGCCTGCATGATCGGCGCGGCGGCCGTCGCGTTGCGCTGGGGCGTGGCGGCGGAGCGACGCCCGCTCGAAAGCGTGGCGAGGCCCCTGTCGGCGCGCGAGCCCTGACGCCGCGCGAAAGCCACGAAATGCGCTAGAATGGTCGCGGAATCGAAAGACGGCGCTTGCGCGAAATTTTGACGATCATTGCCGCATGCCTGGTGGTCGCGCTCGCGGCCGCTCTCGCCGTGCCGCCTTTCGTCGACTGGACGAAGCACGGCGCGGCCATCGCGCAGAAACTCGGCGAAGGTTTCGGCGGCCGCGTCGCGCTGGAAGGGCCGGTGCGCCTGCGGCTCCTGCCGGCGCCGCGCCTGACGGCCGGCGCTCTCGTCGCCGAACGGCCGGGACTTTCAATCCATGCGCGCGCGACCGCGCTCGAACTTTCCGCGCCCGCGCTGCTGCGTGGCGCGTTCGAATTCACCGAAGTCGCGCTCGAGCGCGCCGATATCGCGATCGACCCCGCGCGGCTCGACGATGTCGCGAGCCGGAAAGCGCGCGTCGCGGTCGCGCGCTTCCAGCTGAAGGATGCGACGCTGCGCCTCCACGGCGCGAAGCCGCTCACGCTCGATCACGTCGACATGAGCGGCGCGGCGGATGCGCTGGCCGGACCCTTTCGTGGGCAAGGCGTCGCGCGCAGTGGACGCGATATCGACTTTTCGTTCGCCACGGGCGCCATCGAGGATGGAAAGCTGCGCGCCAAGGCGACGCTCGACGATTTTTCACGCAAGGCGCATGTCGAGGCGACGGGCGATTTCGCGCTGGTCGACGGTCGGCCGCAATTCGCCGGGCAGTCGATCGCAACAGGCTTTGCAGGCGCCGCGCCGGCGCGTGCGAGTTTCGCGCTGACTGCGACGCCCGGCGCGCTCGAGGCGGACAGGATCGATGCGCGCCTCGGCGACGACGACCATCCGTTGAATTTTTCCGGCATGGCGAACTGGTCGCCGGCCGATGGCCTGTCGATGCGACTTGTCGCCGCCAATCTCGATCTCGATCGCTTCGTCGGCAAGTACGGCGTCGTCGATCCCGGGCATGCGACATCAACCTCCGGACTGCGGCTTCAGCTTGAAGCCGAGAGCGTGCAGCTTGGCGGCGACACGCTGACCAGCGTGTCTTTCGACGTCGCGCGCAAGCCGCAGGAGACGCCGCGCTACATCGTCGACGCCGCTCTGCCGGGCGGCACGCGTCTGCATTACGACGGCGCATTCGGTCTTGCGGGCGCGGCATCCGCCGATGGCGCATTGAAGGTCGAGACGCGCGATGCGGCGCGGCTTGCAACCTATGTCGCGCCTGTCGCGCCGCAGGTCGCGCGCTGGCTGTCGGCGGGCGCGTTCGGGCGCCTCGCCTACGACGGTCGCGTGCGCGCGGACGCCGACGGCGTGGCTCTCGACGCGCGCGCGATCGATCTCGACCGGTCGCGGCTTTCCGGCGCGATCGACTGGCGCGCGGCCACGCCCAACGGACACAGCCGGCTGACCGCGCGGCTTCTCGCGCCTGTCATCGACATCGACAGCTTGCCGGATTTGCGAGGACTGGCGCATCTCTCGACGCAGGACGATCTCGCTCTGTCGCTGGATGCGCAGGCGCTGCGCGTCGCGCGCATCGGCGCTGCGCCGGCCGAGACCGGACGTCTGCAATTCTCGCTGACGCGCGTGGGCGGCGTGACGACGCTCGACGACATGTCGATCGTCGGCCTCGGCGGCGCAAATCTTTCCGGTTCCGGTCGTTTCACGGCGCAGGGCGGCGGCGTCGATTTCAAGCTCGACGCGGACCGTCTCTCCGATCTCGCCACGCTCCTGCGCCGCGTGGCGCCGGGGCCCGCGAGCGAGGCCTTCGCCGCGCGCGCTCTGGCGCTCTCGCCCGCGCATCTCACCTTTGGCGTCGCGATGGATGCCGGCGGCGCGTTCACGCAGGCCAACCTGTCCGGCGAAGCGGGCGGCGCGCGCTATAGCGCGCAGGCGTCGCCGGCAGGGAGCGCTCGGCTACAAGTGCGGCTCTCCGCGCAGGCGCCGGAGGCCGCGACGCTGTTGCGGCAAGCGGGAATGTTCGTCTTGCCGCTCAAGGGCCTTGGCGGCGCGCGTTTCGAGGCGCAAGGCGAAGGTGCGATCGGCGCGCCATTGCGGATGCGCGCGAACCTCGATCTGGCGGGCCTGGCGCTGCGCTTCGACGGCGAGACGTCGCTCGCGCTCGATCGCGCATCGGCGCAGGGCAAGCTGAGCGCGGACAGCGCCGATCTCGCGCGGCTTGCGCCCCTGTTCGCCTTCGGCGCGCCGGACGCGACGACCAGATTTCCTCTGTCTGGCGGCGCGCAGGTGCGTTTCGATGTGCAGGGCCTAGCCCTGTCGTCGATCGCGGCGGATGTCGCCGGCGTGAAGACGACCGGAGATCTCGCGCGCGACCCCTCGGGACGTTTCAGTGGCGGGCTCGCGCTCGATCGTCTGTCCGCGCCCGATCTCGTCGCAATCGTGCTGGGACCGTCGCAGCCCGCGCGCGCCGGCGCGCTGTGGCCGACACTGAAATTCGCCGCCGCGCGGTTCGATCCGCCGCAGGCGGAAGTCGCGCTTGCTGTCGATCGTCTCGAACTCGGCGCCGGTCTTCTGGCGCGAGACGCGCGCATGAAGCTCGCGCTCGCGCCCGGCATGGCGAAGGCCAGCGATCTCTCGATGAAGCTTAGTGGCGGCCTTGTGTCCGGCGAAGTCGCGGTGCGGCGCGAAGGCGGCGCGGCGATGACGAAGATCGCGCTGAGGGGCGAAGGCCTCGCGGCTTCCGCCGGTCCATTCGCCGCGCGCGTCAGTGGGGCGGTCGACGTTTCCGGCGCGGGCGGCTCGATGGCGCAGCTCGTCGCCTCGCTGGCGGGTTCGGCGCGATTGAGCTTTGCCGATACGCGCATCGCGCAGGCGGCGCCTGATGGACTCGCGCAGGTCGCAGCGGCGACCGAGATGGCCGAAGGGGCGTTCGATCCGCGCGCTATTGCTCGGGACCTCGCGCGCGATCTCGACAGGGATGCGCAACGCCTGCCACAGTTCGCGAGCGATGCGACGATTGCTTCAGGACGATTGTCGCTCGCGCCCGTCGAACTTCGCCTCGGCGAGGTTCAAGCGCGATTGACCGGTGCGCTCGACTTGCGCAGTGGCGATATCGATGCGCGCGAGACGCTAAGTCTGCCGGCGCCGCAGGGCTGGAAGAGCGCGCCGCGCATCGAGATCGGCTGGTCCGGCGACGCCTCAGCGCCCGTTCGCGCCGTCAACGCGGATGCGCTGATCGGCGCGCTGGCGGAACGGGCGATCGCGCGCGAGGCAGAACGCAACGCCGCGCTCGAAGCCGACATTCACGAACGCGCCTTCTTCAACCGTCGCCTGAAGATGGATCGTCGCAACGACGAGGAGCGTCGAGCGGTCGAAGAGGCGAAACAACGCGCGATCGAGGACGCAAAGCGCGCCGCGGAAGAAGCAAGGCGCGCCGCCGAGACGCAGAAGCGTGCGCCGCTACAGGCCGCGCCATCGCCTGCGAAAGCTCTGGAACATCCGAAGCCGCCGTCGCGCCCGCCGGCGGCTTTCGCGCCGGCGACGCGGGGCGCTGCCCCCGATCCTTCGACGGCCGGGCGGTATTAGCCTCAGAGCGGTTCGGCGACGAAGGTCGTCGTCGGCGCGACGATCTCGTCCTGCGCCTCGATCAACATGAGTTCGCGGCGGCCTTCCGCATGCGTGCGCTGGAGAATGCCGTAAATCGCTGCGCCCGCGTTCTCGAGCGCGACCCTCGGCGATTTGGTCGCGAGGCAATGCGCGAAGAACAGCGCCGCGATCGTGTCGCCCGCGCCGTTGAAATCTTCCGGCAGACGCGGCGTGCGCAGGCGGAAGACGCCCTCGAAAGACGAGACGAAGAGATCGACGCAATCATCGGGCGTGTCGGCGAGATGCGCCGACGTCACGAGCACGATTTTCGGCCCGCGCGCATGCAGGGCGTCGACGGCGGCGCGAAAGCCGGTCATGCCGACGATCGGGCTGCCGTTCAGCCATTCGAGCTCAAAATGATTGGGCGTGGCGACGTCGGCCAGCGCTATCGCGGATTGCGCCAGAAATTCCGGCACACCGGGCTTGACGAAGACGCCGGGGCCCGCGTCGCCGATCACGGGATCGCAGCAATAGAGCGCGTTCGGGTTTTCCTTCTTCATCCGCTTGACGGCGCGTAGGATCGCCTCGCCGGTTTCCGGCGCGCCGACATAGCCGGATATAAGCCCGTCGCAACGCGCGAGCGCGCCGCGTTCGGCGACGCCCGTCACACAATCGTCGATCATCTGCGCATCGAAGGCCCGGCCGCGAAAGCCGCCGTAGCCCGGATGGTTGGAAAACTGCACGGTATGGATCGGCCAGACTTCCACGCCCATGCGCTGTAGGGCGAAGACCGCGGCGGAATTGCCGACATGGCCGTAGGCGACATGAGACTGGATCGAGAGGATGTTCATGCTGAAATACTGGACCGCGAGCCTTCGGGCTCGCAATCCTTTTTCGCACAAGCGAGCCTGAAGGCTCGCGGTCCGTTTACTTCGCGCTCGTCGCCGCCTTCTTGGCGAAGCGGTCGTCGAAGGTCGCGGCGAGGTCGATCTTCGCGCTCTTCAGGTCGGGCGTGAATTCGGCGAGCATGTCGAACGCGCTCTTCATACCGGCGGGATCGATCAGGCCGTTCTGCGAATAGGCCGCGCGCGTCGACTGGAAGGCGGCCATGTAGAGCTTCCTGTCGCCGAGCAGGTAGTTTTCCGGCACGAGGCCCGCCACGTCTTCCGTGCTCGCGGTCTTCAGCCATTGCAGCGCCTTGTATTCGGCGTTGACGATGGCCTGCATCGTGTTCGGATTGGCGTCGATGAAGGCCTTTTTCGAATAGATGACGGCGGCCGGATTCTCGCCGCCGAACAGGGCGCGCGTGCCGGCTTCCGTGCGCGTATCCGCGACGATTTTGACGTCGCCGGTCTGTTCCAGCATGGTGATGACAGGTTCGAGATGCGAGACGCCGTCGACCTGCTTGTTGCGCACGGCCGCGACCGCCGACGCCGCGCCGCCGACGCCGATCCACGATGCGTCGTCGGGGGATAGCCCGTTCTTCGCGAGGAAATATTTTGCCAGCATGTTGGTCGAGGAGCCCGGCGCGGTCACGCCGATCTTCAGGCCCTTGAGGTCGGCGGGCTTGTCATATTTCACGTCCTTGCGCAGCGCGATGACGATGCCGGGGAAGCGGCCGAGGTCGACGGTCGCCCTGATATCCTGGCCCTTGGCCTGCATGTGGATCGTATGTTCGTAGGCGCCCGCCACCACGTCGACCGAGCCGCCGATCAAAGCCTGCAGGCTCTTGGCGCCGCCCGCGAAATCGATGATCTCGGCGTCGAGGCCCTGCTCCTTGAAGTAGCCCTTCTTCTCCGCGATCGTGAGCGGCAGATAGTAGAGCAGCGACTTGCCGCCGACGCCGATGACGATCTTGGGCTTCTCGACGCCAGCGACCTGCGCCAAGGCGGCGGTGGCGGAGAGGGCGAGCGCGGCCATCGCGCCGAGCAGAAGCTTCTTCATGTGTGTTTCCCCTAGCTTTGTTGATGGGGCTGCGGACGCCAGACCAGCAGCCGGTTTTCTATCGATGTCACCGCCCAGTCGATGGCGATGACGAAGAGCGCGAGCACGATCATGCCCGCAAATACGCCGGTGACGTCGAAGACGCCTTCGGCCTCGTGGATGAGATAGCCCAGTCCTGCCGCAGCGCCGAGATATTCGCCGACTACGGCGCCGACCAGCGCGAAGCCGACCGACGCGTGCAGCGAGGAAAAGACCCAGGTGAGCGTGGACGGCCAGTAGACATGGCGCATCAGCTGGCGGTCGTTCATTCCGAGCATGCGCGCGTTGGCGAGCACGACGGGCGAGGTCTCGCGCAGTCCCTGATAGACGTTGAAGAAGACGATGAAGAAGACGAGCGTGACGCCGAGCGCAACCTTGGACCAGATGCCCAATCCGAACCACAGCATGAAGATCGGCGCCAGCACGACACGCGGCAGGGAATTGGCGGCCTTGAGGAACGGGTCGAAGATCGCCGCCAGTTTCGGCTTGCGCGCGAACCAGAAGCCGATGCCGGCGCCTGCGACCGAGCCGATGACGAAGGCGAGCGCGGTCTCCGTCAGTGTGATCCAGAGGTGGCGCCAGACGACGCCGGTCGCGAACATCTTCCAGACCCGTCCGAGGACGTCCGCCGGCGTCGAGAAGAAGAACTTCGGCATGAAATAGAAGCCGAAGATTGATACGCTCGAGCCGACGTGCCAGATGGCGAGCAGCGCGGCCGCGACGCCGACCTGCCAGGCGAGAAGCGTAAAGCGACTCATGCCGCGCCTCCCGCCTGCGCCTGATAGGTCTTCAAGACTTCCTCGCGCAGGTCGTTCCAGATCGCGCGCTGGATCGCGTGGAATTTCGGATCGAGGCGGATTTCGTTGATCTCGCGCGGACGCGGCAGGTCGATCGTGTGCTGCGCCACGATGCGCGCGGCGGGGCCGGCCGACATGACGACGACGCGATCGGCGAGCGCGATGGCTTCCTCGAGATCGTGCGTGACGAAGAGGACGGCCTTGCGGTCTGCCGACCAGAGGTCGAGCAGCAGGTCGCCCATCAGCGCACGGGTCTGCGCGTCGAGCGGCCCGAAGGGTTCGTCCATCAACAGGATTTGCGGATCGCGGATCAGCATCTGCGCCAGCGCGACGCGCTTGCGCTGGCCGCCGGAGAGTTGGTGCGGATAGCGGTCGCCGAACGCTGCAAGGCCGACCTTCGCAAGCCAATCCTGAGCGCGCGTGAGGGCTTCGGCGCGCACGACGCCCTTGGGCTCCAGCGCCACGGCGACATTGTCGCGCGCGGTCTTCCACGGCATGAGCGCGTCCTGCTGAAAGAGATAGCCGCAGGGCGCCATGACGCCGGCGACGTCTGCGCCCTGCACGCGCGCGCGGCCGGCGGCGGGTTTCAGCAGGCCCGCGACAATGTTCAGGAGGGTGGACTTGCCGCAGCCGGTCGGACCGACGATGGCGACGAACTCGCCCGGCGTCACGGACAAGTCGGCGGCTTCCACCGCGACATAACGCGTCGCGCCCGCGCCGAAAGCGACGGTCACGCGTTCGAGGCTGACGGCGGGGGCGTTTGTCTGCGGCATGGGGCCCGGCGAAATTGGGCCGCACGTTGGCTGATTGGGGCGCGCGGCGCAAGATACGCCGATTGCCGGCGGGCCCGGGTCGTGACTTAATCCGAGCCTTGGAGAATTGACGGATGGCTCGGTTCGCGGGCGCGCTCGATCGGCTGGTCGGGCGGATCGGAGAGGCCGGCAAGTGGCTGGCGCTGCCAGTCGTGCTGCTGCTCAGCGCGCAATGGCCGTTGCGCGACGCTGTGCGCTGCTGTTCGCGCGAGGCAAAAGATCTCGGGCAATGGCTGTTCGCGCTGTTCATCGCGATCGCGCTGACGGCGGCGAGCCGCGCGGGAACGCATTTGCGCGCAGACGTTTTCGCCCGCGAGTTGTCGCGGCGGGCGCAACGCCAGATCGCCGCGGCGGGCGCGGCGTTGATCGCGCTGCCCTGGTCGATCTTCGTGCTCTTCGCCTACGGGCGCGACGCCTGGCGGGCGTCGCTCGTTCTCGAGCGTTTCCCGGAAACGAACAGTCCCGGCTATTTCCTCATCAAGCTCGCCGTTGTCCTGCTGGCGGCGCTGGTCGCGACGCAGGCGCTCGTCGACATGTCCGGCGCCCTGCGCGACCCGGAAGACGAGAGCGCATGAGCGCCTGGGTCGGCATCGCGCTTTTTCCGCTGATCGCCGGCGTGATGCTGGCGACCGGTCTGCCGGCTTTTCTCGTGCTGATCGGCGCGGCGGGCCTCGGCGCCTCGTTCATCGTCGTCAGCGGCGGCGATGCGGCGCTGCTGCAGGCGCTCGGCGCGCGGCTTCAGGCGCTGCTCGAGGGCGATCTCTTACAGGCGTTGCCGCTGTTCGTGATGATGGGCGCGACCATGAACCGGCTGCCGCTGGTGGAGAGCCTGTACCGCACGGGAGCGGCGCTGGGACGCAACAGCGCCGCCGCCCAGCGTCTTTCCGCGCTGGCCATAGGCGCCCTGGTCGCGCCGATGAACGGCTCGGTCGGCGCCAGCGTCTCCATGCTGTCGCGCGGCGTCGCGCCCTTGCTCGCGCGGTCGGGCGTCCCGCCGGCCGAACGCGTCGCGCTGGTCGCCGTGGCGAGCACGCTGGGCGTCGCCATTCCGCCGTCGCTCGTCCTGCTGTTTCTGGGCGACGCCATGCTGAACGCGCATTCGATCGCAGCGCGCGCGACCCATGCCTCCGTGCGCATCATCAACACGCAGGACGTCTTTCGCGCCGCGCTCGTTCCCGCCGCGGTGACGTTGGCGCTTTGGGCGCTCGTGACGCTTGTCAGCGCGAGCGGCGCGAAAGCGCGGGAGGAAGAGCGACCGCTTGCCTGGCGCGAGGCCGCCGTCGCCGCGCTTTGCGCGACGTCGGTGCTCGTCCTGCTCGGCGGCGTCGCGAGCGGCCTGTTCTATGCCGTGGAAGCGGCCGCCACCGGCTGCGTCGCGCTGCTGGCCGCCGGCGGCGTCACGCGCGCGTTGAGCCTCGAGGCGTTGAAGGAGATTTGCGCGACACGCTCGCGATTTCCGGCGCCTTGTTCGCGCTGCTCGTCGCGGCGACGACCTTCACGCTCGTCCTGCGTGTGCTCGGGACTGACAGGCTGGCGACCGATCTGCTCGAGTCCGCGCCCGGCGGGCCGGCGGGCGCCGTCCTGACGCTGCTCGCGATCCTGGCGGCATCCGCGCTCGTGCTCGACGCCTTCGAGATCGTGTTCGTCGTCGTGCCGATCGCCATGCCGGGCGCGCTGATGCGCGCGCCGCCAAGGATATCGCGGCGACGACGGCGTCGATCGCCCGCGCTGTCGCGCCTTTTCTCGCGGCGCTGGCGGCGGTCCTGCTTGCGATCCTCGCCTGGCCGGGACTGACACACATATTCGATGCGCCGAAGGCCCTCATCGCGCCGGCGCCGGAGCGGTTCGAGATTCCTTTGCCCCAAGCGGCGCCGGATCAACTAGATATCGGGTCGCAACCATCTTCGATGGGAGGCAGGTAGGAGGCAGCGTTCCGGCGCGTCGGCGTGGGCGCAATGGTCAATTATCTTCGTGCATGGATATATGTCTTTGATTTTCTTGGAGCTGCGCATATGGATGATCAGCGTTGCCGGTCGAAGGGGGCGACCGGACCGGGTCCGCCGCGGGTCTGCGACGCATTGTGGGGGTGGTTGAAATGAGGTCGGAAAGCGACGCGCGCGTCGTCACCGTGGTCGCGCGCCTCGGCAGTTTCGTGAAGGCGGCCGATGCGCTTGGCGTGACGCAGCCAGCCTTGTCGCGACGATTGCAGGCGATCGAGGAAGCGCTGGGCGTCAAGCTCTTCGACCGGAGCGCGCGCGCCGTACAGCCGACTGTCTTCGGCGAGGCCGTGCTGCGGCAGGCGGATGCGGTTCTGAGGGCGTTCGGCGATCTGCGGCACGACATTTCGCTCCTGCGCGAAAAAGAGCGTGGCGACCTCACGATCACGACAACCATGTATCCCGCGCATATTTCCGTCGCCAGGGCGATCTCGGAACTGGTCTACCGCCATCCCGGACTGAAGGTGCACCTGACCGTCGACGACCAGCTCGTCGCGGCGCGGAAGCTGCGCGAACGCGAGGCGGATATCGGCGTCATCTGGATTCCGGGCGAGCCAGACGCCGATCCTGCCTATCGCGGTCTCATGTGTCGGCGATTGCCGCGCCGGCGGCACATCTTCTACTGCCGGGCCGGCCATCCCCTGGCGATGTTTCCGGAAGCGACGCCGGCGCAGATCGCGGCCTATCCGCTGGTCGGCTTCCATATGGGGCCGCAGATGCTGCCTTTTCGTCCGGACGAACTCGGCGTCAGCGGGAGCATTTTGCCGGAGACCGGCATCTTCGAGCCGCAGATCCTCGTCAATTCCTATCCGGCCGCGCGCGCCGTCGTCCTCTCCAGCAATGCGGTGAGCTGGGCGCCGATGTGCCTGCTGGAAGAATCCGTCGTCCGCGGGGAGATCGTCGCATTCTCTTTTTCGCTCGAACGATTCGTCTGCGGCTACGACATCGCCTGGTCGCCCGATCGCATGATGTCGCCGGCCGGCGAGGCGTTCGCGCAGATCGTGAAGGATATCGAACAGGCGATCGAATGAAATGGCGGGCGACCGGAGGCGCTTCGCCGATCCTTCGATTTCAATCACCCGCGCGCGGTCGCTTGCAGACCTGCGTAGCGACGACGGCGAAGCGAGCGTGCCAGGAGCCGCCGGCGCTCCTTATCGACGCCGTTGCGCGGATCAGGAGTGAACGTTCAGGCGCTGTTCATGCGCCCAATTGCAGAGATTGCGCCGCGGCTGGCGAAGATGTTTCATGGCCGCGTCCGTCCGCATATCGCGGCCGGTCGACGAGCGCGCGCTTGGCCCGGGGGCGCGCGTCGCATCCTGCCCGGGCGCCGGGGAACATCATGATTGCTCGCAAATTGATTGCCGCCACGCTCTTCGCGGCGCTCGCAAGCGGCGCCGCTTTCGCGCAGGCCACCCAGCCGGCGACGTCCAACCCGCTGAAGCCGGCCGCTACCGCGCCTGCCGGTAAGACGGCCGAACCGGCCAAGCCTGCCGCCAAGGCGGCCGAACCGGCCAAGCCTGCGGCCAAGGCGGCGGAGCCGGCCAAGCCCGCAGCCAAGGCGGCCGAACCTGCAAAGCCCGCTGCCGCCCCTGCCGCCAAGGCAGCCGCGCCCGCCAAACCCGCAGCTGCGCCCGCAGCCAAGCCTGCGGCCGCGACGGCTGGAAAGAAGATCGATCTCAATACGGCCACCGCCGACGATCTCGACAAGCTGCCGCAGATCGGACCGGCGCGCGCCAAGGCGATCATCGAGGCCCGCGCCAAGGGCAAGTTCAAGAACTGGGACGATTTCGTGAAGCGCAACGTCGTGCCCGCGAATGCGGAATCCGCGATCAAAGACCTCGTGAAGTTCTGAGCGAAGCCCCATATTGCGGGCGCGGCGGTTGGTCGCGCCCGTTTTCTTGCATCCAGTGTCCATCGGGGGAGACATGAAGAAGCAGATTTTCGCAGCAATCCTGGCGGCCTCGCTCATCGGCGGCCTTGCTCAGGCACAGACCTCGCAGCCCGCGCCCGGCGCCGCGTCGCAACAGATCCGGATCATCAAGAAGAAGCCGAAGAAGCAGAGCGCGAAGTCGATCGCCGCGCAGAAGACGCTCGAGGGAACGATCCGCAAGTTCGAGTGCGGCGACAATTGCTACCTGACGATCAAGACCGCCAAGAGCGAGGAGACCGGGCTGTGCGAGGCGAAGGCCTGCGCGCCCTGGTTCGAGAAGCAGACGATGCCGCGCTCCATGATCGGCAAGAAGGTGAAGGTCACGACCGCGACCGGCGTGCAGCGCGACGCCTCCGGCAAGGCCATGGGCAAGATGACGTCGTTCAAGACGCTGGATTTCGTGAAGTAGGCGCGTCTGTTTCCGTTACCGTCATCCCGGACGGCATAGCCGATCCGGGATGTCTCCGGGTCTAGCCTTCGAGCGCGCGCCACAGCCGCGCGTGCAAATCCGTCGTCGCCAACTGGTCGTCGCTACGCTCCGGCGTCGGTTCGTGCGCGATCGTCTCGACGACGGTCGACGTGGGGCCGGGGCTCAGGATGAGAATGCGATCGGCATGGCGCAGCGCGTCGAGCGGGTCGTTGCTCGCCATGAGAATGCCGAGGCCATGCTCGTCGGCGGCGCTGGCGAGCGCATTGGCGGTCAGCGCCTTGGCGCGACGGTCCATGGGCGAGAAGGGATCGTCGAGACAAAGCAGGGCGGGTTTGGCCGCGAGTCCAAGCGCAACGGCGAGGCGCGCTCGATGCCCGCGCGAAAGCCGGAAGGGCTCGTGACCGAGATAGGTTTCGAGGCCGAGCTCGATCAGCAGTCTTTCCGCACGCGCATTCGCGGCGGCGCCCGAGATGGCTTCCGCCACGATGTCGCGTGAAAATTTCGTGTCGTCGAGGGGCATGGAATGGTGCGCGAAGAAACTTGGGCCCGCGCGCTCGATCGTTCCCGAGGTCGGCTCGATCTCGCCCGCCGCCAGGCGCAGCAGCGACGTCTTGCCCGAACCAGGCGGGCCGACAAGGAATGTCCATTCGCCTGATTTCAGCGTGAAGGCGAGGTCGCGGAGGATTTCGGCGCCGGAGAGGGCGAGGCCGACGTTATGGAAGACGGTGGGTTTCAAGCAGCTATCCGTAACAGACGCGTCCGTCCATCTTATGCGTCGCGCCCGCTGCCGTCATGGCCGGGTCAAGCCCGTGCATGACGGCGGAAAGGTCACACAACAAAAAAAGCCCCCGTCGCCGGGGGCT
>JAGRKN010000037.1:0-1178 GCA_020442275.1 Rhodoblastus sp.
GTCGGCAAGACGGCGATCGTCGAAGGCCTCGCGCTGCGCATCGTCAATGGAGACGTGCCGGAATCGCTCAAGGACAAGAAGCTGCTCGCGCTCGATATGGGCGCGCTGATCGCCGGCGCGAAATATCGCGGCGAATTCGAGGAGCGGTTGAAGGCGGTGCTGAACGAGGTGACGGCGGCCGAAGGCGGTATCGTCCTGTTCATCGACGAGATGCATACGCTCGTCGGCGCAGGCAAAGCGGACGGCGCGATGGATGCGTCGAATCTTCTCAAGCCCGCTCTGGCGCGCGGCGAGTTGCATTGCATTGGCGCGACCACGCTCGACGAATATCGCAAGCATGTCGAGAAGGACGCGGCGCTCGCGCGGCGCTTCCAGCCCGTGTTCGTTTCGGAGCCGACGGTCGAGGACACGATTTCGATCCTGCGCGGCCTGAAGGAGAAGTACGAGCTGCATCATGGCGTGCGCGTGACCGACGCCGCGTTGGTCGCCGCCGCGACGCTCTCGAATCGCTACATCACCGACCGCTTCCTTCCGGACAAGGCGATCGACCTCGTCGACGAGGCTTCGTCGCGCCTGCGCATGCAGGTCGATTCGAAGCCCGAGGAACTCGACGAACTCGACCGGCGCATCATCCAGCTCAAGATCGAGCAGGAAGCGCTCAAGAAGGAGAGCGATCGCGCCTCGAAGGACCGGCTCGTCAAGCTCGAAGGCGAACTCGCCGATCTCGAGGAGAAGTCGGCGTCGCTGACACAGCGCTGGCGCGCCGAAAAGGACAAGCTCGGCGCCGCGCAGAAGCTGAAGGAGCAGCTCGAGCAGGCGCGCAACGATCTCGCCAATGCGCAGCGTCGCGGCGAGTATCAGCGCGCGGGCGAACTCACCTATGGCGTAATCCCGGACCTCGAGAAGAAGCTCGAAGAAGCCGAATCCTCCAGCGCGTCCGCGTTGGTCGAGGAAGCCGTCACGCCCGATCACGTCGCGCAGGTCGTCTCGCGCTGGACCGGCGTGCCCGTCGACAAGATGCTGGAAGGCGAGCGCGACAAGCTGCTCAAGATGGAGCAGGAACTCGCCAAGCGCGTCGTCGGCCAGCAGGAAGCCGTGCATGCGGTTTCAACCGCGGTGCGGCGCGCGCGCGCCGGTCTGCAGGATCCGAACAGGCCGATCGGCTCGTTCATGTTCCT
>JAGRKN010000037.1:1197-1337 GCA_020442275.1 Rhodoblastus sp.
GGGCCGACCGGCGTCGGCAAGACGGAACTGACCAAGGCGCTCGCGAACTTCCTGTTCGACGACGAGACCGCGCTCGTGCGTCTCGACATGTCCGAGTACATGGAGAAGCACTCCGTTTCGCGGCTGATCGGCGCGCCTCC
>JAGRKN010000037.1:1347-5724 GCA_020442275.1 Rhodoblastus sp.
CCTCCCGGCTATGTCGGCTACGAGGAAGGCGGCGCGCTGACGGAGGCCGTGCGGCGCAGGCCGTACCAGGTCGTGTTGTTCGACGAGATCGAGAAAGCGCACCCGGACGTGTTCAACGTCTTGCTTCAGGTTCTCGATGACGGTCGCCTGACCGACGGGCAGGGCCGCACGGTCGACTTCCGCAACGTCCTCATCATCATGACGTCGAACCTCGGCGCCGAATTCCTCGTGATGCAGAAGGAAGGCGAGGATTCGTCTGCCGTGCAGAACGAGGTGATGCAGGTCGTGCGTTCGCACTTCCGGCCGGAGTTCCTCAATCGCGTGGACGAGATCATTCTCTTCCATCGGTTGCGTCGCCAAGACATGGGCGCGATTGTCGACATCCAGTTCGGCCGTCTGGCGAAGCTGCTGGAGGATCGCAAGATCGCGCTCAATCTCGACGCCAAGGCGCGCGCCTGGCTCGCCGACCGCGGTTACGATCCCGCCTATGGCGCACGCCCTCTGAAGCGCGTGATCCAGAAGGCGGTGCAGGATCCGCTGGCCGAGATGATCCTTGCCGGCGATGTCGGCGACGGCGAAAAGGTGGCGCTCTCCACTGGACCTGCGGGATTGACGATCAATGGCAAGACCGTCGCCAAGGGCGAAGTCGCCAACGACGAGCCGGATGACGGAAGAATCGTTAATTTCCCGAAAGGCGCGGACGCGCTTCACTGAAAATGAAAAGGGCGGCTCTCGGGCCGCCCTTTTTGCTTGAGCCTGCTACTTCGGATCAGTGCAGGAATCCGACATAGGCGCCGACCAGCAGGAAGACGCCGATCAATGCTCGATAAATAACGAAGGGCCAGGCGGAGAATTTCTCCAGGATTCGCAGCAGCCCCCAGATCGCGGCGAAGGCCGAGATCGAGGCGACGATCAGGCCGACCGCGAGAATCGACCAGCCGTGCAGGTCGAGATGGGCCTTGTAGAGTTCATGGAATTCCTTCAGTCCCGCGCCGGCGATGGCAGGCAGGCCGAGCAGGAAGGAGAAGCGCGCGGCGTCCTCGCGGTTGAGATCGCGGAACAGGGCGGCGGTCAGGGTCGAGCCGGAGCGCGACACGCCGGGAATGAGCGCGCCGCATTGCGCGATGCCGACGATCATCGCGTCCTTGAGCGTGATCTGGTCGAACTTGCGCGAATGGTCGCAATAGATTTCCGCGATGGCGAGAATGATCGCCAGCGTGATCATGGAAATGCCGATGACTGGCAGGCTACGCAGCGGCGTATTGCAGGCGTTGAGCAGCGGCGACATGAGAACGCCGGAAATGACGATCGGTAGGCTCGCCAGCACGATCCACATGGCGAAGCGAAAATTCCAGTCGCGGAAATCGCGTCGGATCACCGCGCCGATCGAGCCGAACACCATGCCGCGAACGTCGCTCCAGAAGTAAGTGATGACGGCGACGAGCGCGGCGGCCTGCATGGCGGCGGAAAATGCCGAGCCGGGGTCCCGCCAGCCGAGCAGCGCGGGCACGATGCGCATATGCGCGGTGGAGGAAATGGGCAGCAATTCGGTGATGCCCTGAACGACGCCGAGCGCCGCCACCTTTGCATAGCCGAGTTCGATGAAGCCCGTGTCGAGGCCGTTAGTGCAGGCTGACGCCATAGGGGATCCGTTGCGATCGTGAGCGAGTGACGCGCGACTTTAAGCAGCGACCGTTTACGCAATGCTAACCATGAGGAGTGGATCGCGAGCGCTCAGGCCCGCAATTCACCAGGTCGACAAGCGAGCCTGAGGGCTCGCGGTCAAGGAAATCAGGCCGCCTTGTTCTGTCCTGCGCCGACAATGCGGACGATGTCCGACATGATCGCGTTGAGATCGAAATCCTTCGGCGTGTAGACGGCTGCGACGCCGGCCGCCTTGAGCGTCTTCTCGTCCTCCGGAGGGATGATGCCGCCGACGACGACGGGAATGTCGCTCAAGCCTTCGCTGCGCATGCGGTCCATGATGTCGCGCACGAGCGGCACATGCGAGCCGGAGAGGATCGAGAGGCCGACGCAATGCACGCCTTCTTCGAGCGCGGCATTGACGATTTCGGCAGGCGTCAGGCGGATGCCCTCATAGACGACTTCCATGCCGCAATCGCGCGCGCGAACCGCGATCTGCTCGGCGCCGTTGGAATGGCCGTCGAGGCCGGGCTTGCCGACAAGGAACTTGATGCGGCGGCCGAGTTGCTGCGAGACGCGTTCGACATTTTCCCGCACGGCGGAAATATCGCCCGAAGTCTGGCGCGCGGCGCGGCCGACGCCCGTCGGCGCACGATATTCGCCGAAGATTTCACGCAGGGTCGCGCCCCATTCGCCGGTGGTGACGCCGGCCTTGGCGGCGGCGATCGAGGGCTCCATGACGGAGCGCCCTTCCGAAGCGGCGGAGCGCAGATCGGCGAGCGCCTTGTCGACGGCCTTTTGATCGCGCTGTTCGCGCCAGGCCTTGAGGCGTTCGATCTGCCGCGCCTCGACGCCCTCCGGCACCACCATGATCGCGCCTTCGCCAGCGGTGAGAGGTGAGGGCTCGGTCTCGATGAATTTGTTGACGCCGACGACGATCTGTTCGCCCTTCTCGATCGCCTCGAGCCGACGCGTGTTGGATTCGACCAGCTTCGATTTCATGTAGCCCGTATCGATGGCCGCGACCGCGCCGCCCATCGCATCGATCGCCGCAAGCTCTTCCCGCGCAGCGGTCTTCAGTTCTTCGACCTTGCGTGTGATTTCCGCCGAGCCGTCGAAAATGTCGGCATATTCGAGCAGGTCGGTCTCGTAGGCCAAGATCTGCTGCATACGCAGCGACCATTGCTGGTCGAAGGGGCGCGGGAGGCCGAGCGCCTCGTTCCATGCGGGCAGCTGAACCGCGCGCGCGCGCGCATTCTTGGAGAGAACAACGGCGAGCGTTTCGAGCAGGATGCGATAGACGTTATTTTCAGGCTGCTGCTCGGTCAGGCCGAGAGAGTTCACCTGCACGCCATATCGGAAGCGGCGCATCTTCTCGTTCTTCACGCCATAGCGATGGTGCGTGATTTCGTCCCAGAGTTCCGTGAAGGCGCGCATCTTGCAGAGTTCGGTGACGAAGCGCATGCCCGCGTTGACGAAGAAGGAGATGCGGCCGACGACGTCCTCGAATTCCTTCTCGGAAACGCCCGCCGCTTTCACCGTGTCGAGCACGGCGACCGCGGTGGCGAGCGCATAGGACAGCTCCTGCACCGGCGTCGCGCCGGCTTCCTGCAGGTGGTAGGAGCAGACGTTCATCGGGTTCCACTTGGGAACCTGGGCCGTTGTGAACAGGATCATGTCGCGCGTCAGCCGCAGCGATGGCGCCGGCGGAAACACGTACGTGCCGCGTGAGAGATATTCCTTGATGATGTCGTTCTGCGTCGTGCCCTGCAACGCGGTGCGCGGGGCGCCCTGCTCGTCGGCGGCGGCGATGTAGAGGGCCATCAGCCAGGGCGCGGTGGCGTTGATGGTCATGGAGGTGTTCATCTGCGCGATTGGAATGCCGTCGAACAGGGTGCGCATGTCGCCGAGATGCGAGACGGGGACGCCGACCTTGCCGACCTCGCCGCGGGCGAGCTGGTGGTCCGAATCGTAGCCGGTCTGGGTCGGCAGGTCGAAGGCGATTGACAGGCCCGTCTGGCCCTTGGCCAGATTGCCTTTGTAGAGTTTGTTGGATTCGGCGGCCGTCGAATGGCCGGCATAGGTGCGGAAAATCCAGGGCTTGTCTCGGTGGGACCTGTTCTCGACCATCTGAACCTCTCAGCCGTGGCGTTCCCTACCTGCTCGCCTGCGTGGCTGGCAATTGGCCTGATGTCGACCAATCTCCAAGCCCAGCGGCATTGCAAAGGGACCGGAAATCGCCTCATAAAAAGGCGAACGATACCGTTTACTAATGAACCATCTTGCTTTGCGCTGCAATTTGTATAGTGCAATGCAGCGAACTAGGTAAGATGACGAACCCGTGACGGGTTTCTGATGAGGGAGCAGGCAGGTGACCGGACTCAAGCTTGTCGAAGGCAAGGGCCAGGGCGAACTGAAGGATCTCTACGATCTCGGGGAAGTCCCGCCGCTCGGCCACGTGCCGAAGAACATGCACGCCTGGACGATCCGCAAGGAGCGCCATGGGCCTCCGGAAACGGCCATGCAGCTCGAGGTCGTGCCGACCTGGCAGCTCGATAGCCACGACGTGCTGGTCTACGTGATGGCCGCCGGGGTGAACTACAACGGCGTCTGGGCGGCGCTCGGCGAACCGATTTCTCCGCTCGACGGCCACAAGCAGCCCTTCCACATTGCTGGTTCCGACGCTTCGGGCATCGTCTGGGCGGTCGGCTCCAAGGTGAAGCGCTGGAAGGT
>JAGRKN010000037.1:5773-11028 GCA_020442275.1 Rhodoblastus sp.
CAACGGCGGCGACCCGATGTTCTCGTCCTCGCAGCGCATTTGGGGCTACGAGACGCCGGACGGCTCATTCGCTCAGTTCTGCCGCGTGCAGGACCGCCAGCTGATGGAGCGGCCCAAGCACCTGACCTGGGAAGAGGCCGCCTGCTACACGCTGACGCTGGCCACCGCCTACCGCATGCTGTTCGGCCACGAGCCGCACCGCCTCAAGCCCGGCGACAACGTTCTCGTGTGGGGCGCCTCGGGCGGCCTCGGCGTGTTCGGCGTGCAGCTGATCGCGGCGGCCGGCGCCAACGCCATAGGCGTGATCTCGGACGAGTCCAAGCGCGACTACGTCATGAGCCTTGGCGCCAAGGGCGTCATCAACCGCAAGGAATTCGAGGGATGCTGGGGCCAGCTGCCCAAGGTCAACAGCCCCGAGTTCAACGCCTGGACGAAGGCCGCGCGCGGCTTCGGCAAGGCGATCTGGGACATCACCGGCAAGAAGGATGTCGACACGGTCTTCGAACATCCTGGCGAATCGACCTTCCCGCTGTCCTGCCTTGTGGTGAAGCGCGGCGGCATGGTCGTGTTCTGCGCTGGCACGACGGGTTTCAACCTGACGTTCGACGCCCGCTATGTGTGGATGCGCCAGAAGCGCATTCAGGGCTCGCATTTCGCCCATCTGAAGCAGGCGTCGGCCGCCAACAAGTTCGTGCTCGACCGCCGCGTCGATCCCTGCATGTCGGAAGTGTTCCCGTGGGACAAGATCCCGCTGGCGCACATGAAGATGTGGAAAAACCAGCACGCGCCGGGCAACATGGCGGTGCTCGTCAATTCGCCGAAGCCGGGTCTGCGCACGGTCGAGGACGTGATCGAGGCCGGCAAGTCCGCCTGATTCGTAGATCGAATTCAATCGCCGGCGCGCGGGACCTCCTGCGCGCCGGAATTTTTTTGCCTGGTCGCCGATATCGAGGCGTTCACCTCGCCGCCGAAGATGAAGATGGCCGAGAGCACGTAGAGAAACACGAGAGCGATCATGACCGAGGCGAGGCCGGCGTAGGTCGTGACGTAATTCTGCGAGAAGCGCGCGAGGTAGAAGCCGAAGCCCTCGCCGAAGGCGAGCCAGAGCAGCAGGGTCAGCGCGACGCCGGGCGCGATCTGCGCGAGACCTCGCCTGCCGGCGGCCAGAAACTTGTGGGCGAAGACGAGGGTTGCGACGAGAATCAGCGATATCGTCGCGAGCCGGACGGCGTCGAACAAGCCCTGCAAATCCGCGAGATGTGGCAGGAAACGCACGGCCGCCGCCCAGACGATCGGCTCGAGCACGACGAGCAAGGTGAAGCCCATCAGCGCGACCGCGCCGACCAGCACGAAGAAGACGCTTTCGAGCCGCAACAGCCACCATGCGCGGGCGTCCGTTTGATCGTAGGCGCGATTGAGGCCGATGCGCACGGCGTCGACGGCGCTGGAGGCGAAGTAGACCGCGAGCAGCGCGCTCAGTGTCGCAAGGCCAGTGCGTGGCTGGGTCAGAACGTTTTCAACTTCGCGTGCGATGGGGCCCGCGACCTGTGGCGGCCAGCTCTCGAAAAGGAGATTCGTCGCGCGCTGCGCGAGATCGGGCGTGCCGATGAAGCCCGCGAGCGCGCCGACCAGAATGAGGAAGGGGAACAGTGAAGTGAGGCCCGACAGCGCGATGTGACTGGCGATCGCCCATCCATCGTCGTCGGAAAAGCGAATCCAGGACCGGTAGAATATGCGCCAGAGCCGCCCGAGCATTTGAGTGTCCGCCTTGAGCCTTTAGAAAGACTCGCATTCTTGTCACGCGCCGGCCAGTGAATTGGCGCAGAGGGCTCAAAATGCTCGTCCGGCTCGCGCCGATCCTGTTTCCCCTGATCTGGTCGACCGGCTGGATCGTCGCCCGCTATACGGTCGATTTCGCCGATCCCCTGGCCTTCCTGTGCGTGCGCTACATCTGCGCGGGGCTGGCGCTCGGCGGGTTCGCGCTGTTCGCGCGCGCGCAATGGCCGCGCAGCGTCATGGAAGCCACGCACGCCATCGTCTCCGGCGTGCTCTTGCACGCCATCTATCTCGGCGGCGTGTGGTGGGCGATCGAGCACGGCGTGCCAGCGTCAATCTCGGCGCTGCTGGCGGCGTTGCAGCCGATCATGACGGCCTTTCTCGCGCCGGCGTTGGTGGGCGAGCGGATCGGCCTTGCGCGCTGGGGCGGGGTTGTCATCGGCTTTGTCGGCATCTGTCTGGTGCTCGCGCCGAAGCTCGTCGGTCTTGATCCCGCGCAGCTGCAAGCGGCGCTCCTGCCGATCGGCGTGAACTTCATAGCCATGGTCGGCGTTACCGCCGGCACCTTCTACCAGAAGCGCTTCATCCATACGGGCGATCTGCGGACGGTCGCGGCCCTGCAATATGTGGGCGCGCTGGCCGCGGGCATTCCGATGGTCTGGCTTGGCGGCGCGTTCCGGATCGACTGGACGCCGACGGCCTTCGTCGTACTGGCCTGGTCCGTGCTGGCGCTGTCGATCGGGGCAATTGCGCTCTTGCTGCTGCTGATCAGGCGCGGCGAGGTCTCGCGCTCGGCGCAACTGATCTTTCTGGTGCCCCCGCTATCGGCATTGCAGGCGCATTTCCTGTTCGGGGAAAACCTGACGATGGTCCAGATCGTCGGCATGGCGCTGACCGCCTGTGGCGTCGCGCTTGCTGCCCGCGCGAAATAGTCGTCAGGGCGTTTCCCGGCCGCGCGTCTGGACGCGCGCGCGAAGCGCCGCGAATCTGCGCATCAGGGACGGCGACTGGCTCGCGAATTTTTCACGCAATCTCGCGCGCAATGCGGCGACGCGCGCGCGGATCGCCGCCTTGTAGGGATCGACCTTGGCGTGCGCCCAGTCGCGGAAGGCGATGACCAGCGCGTAAAAGCGCGCGAACCACGGCAGGGTCATCAGGCGCGCGTGGCAGACGTCGAAGATGAAGGCCGTGACGCCGAGGCCGGCGGTCTTGGCCGCCAGAAACACGCAGCCGCCAGCCACGACGCGCCCGCCCGCGATCAGCGCGAGGCCTGCGATCTTGAAGGGCAGGACGACGAGGACGGGGATGATGAACAGAGCGAGCGCGAAAGCCGGGGGCAGCGTGTCGATGAGGCGCTGCAGACGTCGCCTGAGAGCCGCGATCGGGAGCGCGGCGACGAGCCGCGCCACGAAGCCGCCGAGCACATCCCACAGCCAGGCCTCGATCAGGAAGATCGCGGCCAGGACCGTCCAGAGAAAACGCGTCAATCGGGTCTGCATGTGCGCCTTCATCGCATGGAAGTCTGAAACTCCAGCTTAAAGGCGGCGGATTTATGCGCGGTGCGACGCGGCACGGGCCGCGTCGCAAGCCGTCAGACGTGGATGGCGCGCTTGTCGACCGCCAACGCGGCTTCCTTCACTGCTTCCGAAACGGTCGGATGCGCGTGGCAGGTGCGGGCGAGGTCCTCGGCCGAGCCGCCGAACTCCATGAGCACGCAGGCTTCCGCGATCAGTTCGCCTGCGCCGAAGCCGACGATATGAGCGCCGAGCACACGGTCGGTGGCCGCGTCGGCGAGGATCTTCACGAAACCGTCCGCCTTGCGCATGGCGCGCGCGCGGCCGTTGGCGGTGAGCGGGAACTTGCCGACCTTGTAGGCGACGCCCTTTTCCTTGAGCGCTTCTTCCGTCGCGCCGACGGTCGCGATCTCCGGGCTCGTGTAGACGACGCCGGGGATGACTTCGTAGTTCACGTGGCCGTGCTGGCCGGCGAGAATTTCGGCGACGGCAATGCCCTCGTCCTCGGCCTTGTGGGCGAGCATCGGGCCGCGCACGACGTCGCCGATGGCATAGACGCCCGGTACGTTCGAGGCGAAACGATCGTCGATGACGACGCGGCCGCGCTCCATGGCGACGCCGGCCTCCTCAAGGCCGAGGCCTTCGGTGTACGGCGTGCGGCCGGTGGCGATCAGCACGCGATCCGCGTCGATCGTCTGCGCGTCGCCGCCGGCGACCGGCTCGAAGGCGACCTTGGCGGACGAACCCTTCACCGTCACTTCCGTGACCTTGGAGGCGAGCTTGAAAGCGACGCCCTGCTTCTCGAGCATGCGCTGGAACTGCTTGACCACTTCGCCGTCCATGCCGGGCAGGATGCGGTCGAGATATTCGATCACGGTGACTTCCGCGCCGAGACGCCGCCACACGGAGCCGAGTTCGAGGCCGATGACGCCGGCGCCGACGACGACGAGCTTTTTCGGGACCGAGCCCAGTTCGAGCGCGCCGGTGGAGGAAATGACAACCTTCTCGTCGACCGGGATCGGCGCGCCGTTCTTGTCGCGCAGGACCGCGACATCGGAGCCGGTGGCGATGACGATGTTCTTTGTCTCGTGGGTCGCGATCGAGCCGTCCTCGGCCTTCACTTCGACCTTGCCGGCGCCGGCGATGCGGCCCGCGCCCGAGAGCACGTCGACCTTGTTCTTCTTCATGAGGAAGGCGACGCCGTTGACGTTGGCGGCGACGGTGTCGTCCTTGTGCTTCATCATCGCGGCGAGATCGAGTTTCGGCTTGCCGACGATGACGCCGAGCGCGGGGAAGTCATGCGTCGCTTCCTCGAACATTTCAGAGGCGTGCAGCAGCGCCTTGGAGGGAATGCAGCCGATGTTGAGGCAGGTGCCGCCGAGCGTCTTGCGCTTTTCGACGATGGCGACCTTCATCCCCAGCTGCGCCGCGCGGATCGCGCAGACATAACCGCCGGGGCCGGCGCCGATGACGATGAGATCGTAGGCCATGCTGATTCCTTCAAGCTCGGGCTGTTGCTAAAGCGGTCAGTGCTTTTGAGGCGCTTGAACAGTCCACGACATTACAATGTCCGGATCGATTACGACTTCGCCTGTCGACTTCAGTTTGTATTCTCCGGGCGAAGCTGGCTCGTAAGAGCGCGAGTCCGGCGGGAAAACGGCCTCCTGGCCGTTCCATGTCAAACCTTCACATTTGATCGCGACGCCGGATGAGTCGGAGCGCACTATTGGTCCATGGCACTGGACGGTGTTCTTCACCTCACCTTTGGCATCAACGTAGGTAATTCCGACGAGGACGTATTTGCCGATCAATTCGCGCGCCGCGCCGTCGTCGAATGACGGGTCGCCGTCGGGCGCATATGGACCCGATGGCGAACCCTTCTTACGATCCCGTGTCACGCGACGCCTCAGAGATCCAGAACGAGCCGCGCCGGGTCTTCCAGATTTTCCTTCACGCGGACGAGGA
>JAGRKN010000272.1 GCA_020442275.1 Rhodoblastus sp.
AGACTATCCGGCAGGAGACGCTTGAGCAGGCCGCGTTTCATTCGCGACGGACCTCTGGCGCAAAAATATAGCCGCCGCCCCAAACGGTCTTGATGATCTCGGGATTGGCGGGGTCGCGTTCGATCTTTCTGCGCAGTCGGCTGACTTGCGTGTCCATGCTCCGGTCGAAGGCGTTCGCCGCTCGCCCACGCGCGAGGTCGAGCAGTTGATCCCGGTTGAGCGTGCGCTGCGGATGTTCGACGAGCGCCAACAGCAAATCGAACTCACCCGTGCTCAGAGACGTCGCGATCGCATCGTCGCCGACGAGTTCGCGCCGGTCGACGTCAAATGTCCATCGATCGAAATAGTAGCGCTTGGTCTTGGCTTCCACATGCCCCGCAGCGCGTCCGGCGTTGCGTCGCAGCACAGCGCGAATGCGGGCGATCAGCTCCCGGCTGCCGAAGGGCTTCGGCACGTAGTCATCGGCGCCGAGCTCCAGGCCGACGACCCGGTCGATCTCATCGCCTTTCGCCGTCAGCATGATGATTGGAATGTCGGACTCGATGCGGATGGCGCGACACAGAGACAAGCCGTCTTCTCCAGGCAGCATCAGATCGAGCAGGATCAGATCGATGTTCGAATCGGCGAGCGCCCGGCGCATGGCCTTGCCGTCGCCCACGGCGGTTGCGCGAAACCCGTCCTTGACCAGCGCGCGCGACACCAGATCGCGAATTTCGCGATGGTCGTCGACGACGAGAATATGCGGGCCCGCGCTCATGTCGTGAAGCTAGCGCCGTTTGAGGCCAGACGCAGGGAAAAATTGCAACGCAATGTTTCGGCGAGCCTGCCTGACACACTTTGTCACACTTTTGCGGGGCGGCGGCACACTCCTGTGACAGGTCTCCGGTTGGATCACAGGGAATTCGGTCGCGTGTTCATGCGCGGCCCGGCCAAAGGAGAAAGATGATGCGCGCCTCGAAACTGGTGATTGCGGGTCTCGGCATCGCGCTGGCGGGTGGTTTGATCGCACCGGCCGTTGCGCAGGGCTGGGGCATGATGAACGACGACGGCTACGGCTATGGCATGCACGGCTACGGAATGCACGGCTACGGGCCGGGCTACGGCATGATGGGCGGCTACGGATACGGCGGCCCGGGCTACGGCATGATGAACGGCTATGGGCCCGGTTACGGCATGATGAACGGTTACGGCCCCGGCTACGGCATGCATGGTTACGGACGGGGCTGGATAGGCCGGGGCTGGGGCAGCGGCTCCCAGGGCGGCTGGATGATGGATGGCCGTGGCCCCGGCTACAGCGGGCCCTCGCGCGATCTCAACCTGAGCGTCGATGACGTGAAGAAATATGTCGAGCAGATGATCGACAATCCCCGTCTCAAGCTCGGCGAGGTCAAAGAGAAGGACGCCGACACAATTACCGCGGACGTGGTGACCAAGGACAAGGACGCGCTCGTGCAGAAATTCGCGTTCAACCGTCACAACGGCCGCTATCAACCGGAGCAATGAACATGTGGGGCTATGGACCGAACTACGGGATGATGGGCGGCTGGGGCTATGGCGGATATGGACCATTGGGCATGATCATCTGGCTCGTTATTCTCGCGGCGATCGTCGGCGGCCTCGTCTGGTTCTTCCAGCGATCGCAACAGCAGCAACCCGGACAGCCGCCGCAACTGCCCGCCGGGCGCTCGCGGGGACTGGACGTGCTCGAAGAGCGCTACGCCCGCGGCGAAATCGAGCGCGAGGAATACCTCCAGAAGAAGCGCGATCTCTCGAGCTGAGGCGACGACGGCGGCGCGCCCTTGCATCCATTGACGCCAGTCAAGGCGCAGCTGGCGCGCGCCGCTAAGCATCGACGAACGCGAAACCAAGCCAGGGAAGATCGCGATGCCGACAATGATCGAGACGGATGGGCGCCTTC
>JAGRKN010000008.1 GCA_020442275.1 Rhodoblastus sp.
ACGCCGTCGAGTTCGCGGCCGGGCGCCGGCAGGTCACGCGGCTGCTCGGCGCCGCCGGCGAGCAGCACCGCGTCATATTCGTCGACCAGCTTCTTGGCCGGAACATCCACGCCGACGTTGGAATTGTAGTGGAAGACCACGCCTTCCGCCTCCATCTGGGCGACGCGGCGGTCGATGATCTTCTTCTCCATCTTGAAGTCGGGAATGCCATAGCGCAGCAGGCCTCCGGCCTTGGCGTGCTTCTCGTAGAGATGCACCGCGTGGCCGGCGCGCGCGAGCTGCTGCGCCGCCGCCATGCCAGCGGGGCCCGCGCCGACGACGGCGACCTTCTTGCCGGTCTTGGTCGCCGCGGGCTCCGGCTTCAGCCAGCCGTTCTCCCACGCCTTGTCGACGATCGCGCATTCGATCGTCTTGATGGTGACCGGCTGGTCCTGCAGGTTGAGCGTGCAGGACGCCTCGCACGGCGCCGGGCAGACGCGTCCCGTGAACTCCGGGAAATTGTTGGTCGAGTGCAGGTTGCGCGCGGCCTGCTCCCATTCGCCGTGATAGACGAGGTCGTTCCAGTCCGGGATCTGGTTGTTTACCGGACAGCCGTTGTGACAATAGGGAATGCCGCAGTTCATGCAGCGCGCCGCCTGGTCCTTCGTCGCTTCTTCCGACAGCGGAATGACGAATTCGTTGTAGTGGCGCACGCGATCGGCGGCGGACTTGTACTTGCGATCCTGCCGATCGATCTCGAGGAAGCCGGTCACCTTGCCCATGGGATTATCCGTGTCTCGCGCCGCCTGCGGCGGCTCTTGGTTGTTCGGATGAAATGTCGGTCGCGATCGCCAGATCAAGCTCACATCTTGCGATCCATTTTCGAAGCGCCGGGCGATGCGAGAGGACGAAGCCGCCTTCCGGCGCGAGCCGCGTATAGGCGAGCAGCGAAATATCGGCGAGCGTGAGCGTATCGCCGACGAGATAGTCGCGACCGGAAAGCGCTTCTTCGAGAACCCCCAGCGCCGCTTCGCCTTTCTCGACGACGCGCGCCTCGCGCTCGTCGATCTTCTTGCCCAGATAGACCATCTGGAAGCGGGCCACCGCGACATAGGGCTCGTGGCTGTACTGTTCCCAGAACAACCATTCGTCCATTTTCGCCTGCGTGAACGCGTCCTGCGGGATCAGCGCGGAGTCGCGCGCGAGATAGCGGATGATCGCGTTGGACTGCGCGAGCGTTCGGCCGTCCTCGAACTCCACCAGCGGCACTTCGCCGAAGCGGTTCTTCGCCAGAAACGATTTCGTGCGCGTCTCGCCTTTCTTCAGGTCGACCGGAATCCAAGCATACAGCAGACCGAGATGGTCCGCCGTATACTTGACCTTCAGGCAATTGCCCGAACCGAGGTCTCCGTAGACGCGCATGGTCATTGCGCTCCTTTCCGTCATTGCGAGGAGCGAAGCGAAGCAATCCATCCCCGAGACCCGGAGATGGATTGCTTCGCTTCGCTCGCAATGACGGGATGATGGACCATCCTGATCACTCCGCCGCTTCCTTCATCGCCGCGTTCAGCTCGGCGAGCGCGCGGCGATATTCGATCGGCATGACCTTGCGGAACTTGCCCTTGCAGTTCGCCCAGTCGTCGAGGATCGCCTTCGCGCGGGTCGAGCCCGTGTAGCGATGATGGTTCGAGATCAGCTGGTGCAGGCGCTCGGCGTCGAAGCGCGTCATGTCGCGCATCACGTCGACCTTGCCTGATGTCGTGAGATCGCCGCCCTGGTGGTACTCCTCCTGCATCAGCTCCTCTTCCTCGGCCACCGGCTCGAGGTCGACCATCGACATGTTGCAGCGCTTTTCGAACGCGCCGTCCTCGTCGAGCACGTAGGCGATGCCGCCCGACATGCCCGCAGCGAAATTGCGGCCGGTCTGGCCGAGCACGACGACAATGCCGCCGGTCATGTACTCGCAGCCGTGGTCGCCCACGCCTTCGACGACCGCGATCGCGCCGGAGTTGCGCACGCCGAAGCGCTCGCCCGCCACGCCGCGGAAGTAGCACTCGCCCGCGATCGCGCCGTAGAGCACGGTATTGCCGACGATGATCGACTTTTCGGGATCGATCTTGGCGGCCGCGGCAGGCGGGTAGACGACGATGCGCCCGCCCGACAGGCCCTTGCCGACATAGTCGTTAGCCTCGCCTTCCAGCTCCAGCGTCACGCCGCGCGCCAGCCAGGCGCCGAAGCTCTGGCCAGCCGTGCCCATCGCCTTGATATGGATCGTGTCCTCCGGCAGGCCGGCGTGGCCGTAGGCCTTTGCGACCTCGCCCGAGAGCATCGCGCCCGTCGTGCGGTCGAGGTTTCGGATGCCGGTCTCGATCCGCACCGGACGACCTGTGTCGATCGCCGTACGCGCCTCCGCGATCAGCTTCTGGTCGAGCGCCTTTTCCAGACCGTGGTCCTGACGCTCGGTATGATAGATGCTGACGCCCTCGCGCGCCTGCGGCTTATGGAACAGCCGCGAAAAGTCGAGGCCCTTGGCCTTCCAGTGGTCGACCGCCCTGCGGTTGTCGAGCATCTGCATCTGCCCGATCATCTCGTCGAAGGTCGCGTACCCCATCGACGCCATCAGTTCGCGCACCTCCTCGGCGACGAAGAAGAAGAAGTTGATGACATGCTCGGGCTGGCCGACGAAGCGCTTGCGCAGCACCGGGTCCTGCGTCGCGACGCCGACCGGACAGGTGTTGAGATGGCACTTGCGCATCATCACGCAGCCCGCCGCGATCAGCGGCGCGGTGGCGAAGCCGAACTCGTCCGCGCCGAGCAGCGCGCCGACCACGACGTCGCGTCCCGTGCGCAGACCGCCGTCGACCTGCACCGCGATGCGCGAACGCAGACGGTTCAGCACCAGTGTCTGGTGCGTCTCGGCGAGGCCGATCTCCCACGGCGAACCCGCGTGCTTGATCGAGGTCAGCGGCGAGGCGCCCGTGCCGCCCTCGAAGCCCGAGATCGTCACATGGTCCGCGCGCGCCTTGGAGACGCCGGCGGCGACCGTGCCGACGCCGACCTCGGAGACGAGCTTGACCGACACGTCGGCCTTCGGATTGACGTTCTTCAGGTCATAGATGAGCTGCGCCAGATCCTCGATCGAATAGATGTCGTGATGCGGCGGCGGCGAGATGAGCCCGACGCCCTGCGTCGAATGACGCACCTTGGCGATCACCGCGTCGACCTTGTGGCCGG
>JAGRKN010000273.1 GCA_020442275.1 Rhodoblastus sp.
GCGGGCCGGCCATCGTGCTCGTGCGCCCACAACTCGCGGTCAATATCGGCATGTGCGCCCGCGCCATGGCCAATTTCGGACTGACCGACCTCAGGCTGGTCAGCCCACGGGAGGGCTGGCCGCGCACCGGCGCCTATCGCAAGGGCGCCTATGCGGCGGCCGCCGGCGCCGTGCATCTGCTGGAAAAGGCGAAACTCTACGACAGCGTCGAGGCCGCGGTCGCCGACCTCAACTATGTCTATGCCGCCACCGCGCGCGAGCGCGGCCAGGCCAAGCCCATTCTACTGCCCCGCGAAGCCATGGGAACGAGCGCCCTGCGCATCGCGGCCGGCGAGACGCACGGCATCCTCTTCGGCCCCGAGCGCACCGGCCTCGACAATGACGATGTCGCGCTCGCCGACGCGGTCCTCACCTTTCCCGTCAATCCCGCCTACGCCTCGCTCAATCTCGCGCAGGCCGTTTTGCTCTCGGCTTACGAATATTTTTCGGCCGCGCACGGCCAGATCGCGCCTTTCGACATCATCGAGCGCTCGCCGCCGGCGCAACGCGAAATGACGCTTTCCTTCTTCGAATTCCTCGAAGGCCATCTGGAAGAGCGCGGCTTCTTCCGGCCGGTGTCGAAACGCCCGGTCATGCAGCGCAACCTGCGCAACATGTTCCATCGCATGCAGCTCACCCAGCAGGACGTGCGCACCTGGTGGGGCATGGTCGTACGCCTGATCGAGGGGCCGCGCGAAACGCCGCAGACCCGCAAGCGCATCGGCCCCAAGAAAGAAAATTCCGAATAGATTACCCGCTACGTTAACTTCCGATTTTCTATATTTATACAGCTCACGCTGCGACAGCCCGAGCAGTCTACGCCGCGCATAAGTGTTTGTTTGCATTTGCGGGCGCATTTTCGCGAAGTTGCTCAAAAATTCGGCAAGATAATGTTTGGCAAGAGCTCATCGGCCCCGATCCGGTTTCGGCGCTTCGTGCGATCCGCGCAGCGCCTCGTGCGCGACGCGGACGGCACGCTTGGAATCATCTTCTCGCTGACCCTGGTGCCGATCGTGCTCCTCATGTCCGCGACGATCGACTACAGTTCGAACAGCGCGATGAGTCAGCGGGTTCAGGATGCGCTCGACGCCGCCGTTCTCGCCGGCGCCGCATCTTCGAATCCAACAACGACCAGCTCTGAGCGCATCGCCAAGGCGCAGCAAACCTTCAACAGCTCGATCGGGCGAGATGATCGCTTCGTTACCAGCGTTTCCTTCACCGTAGACGCAACCACCGCGAAAGTGACCGGCAACGCGACGACCGAACGCACGTCCCTCATCAGTTCGCGCCTTGCTCCGATAATGCGTCAGGCATACACCGCCAGCGCATTGCCGATGGCCAATCTCGTGCGTGCGCTCGATGTCGTGCTCTGCGTCGACGCGACGGGCTCGATGTGGAACACGCTCTCGGCGGTCCAGAACAACATCACGAACTTCAAGACCAATCTCGACACCGCGATTTCGGCCGCGGGCTATCGCCCCTTCGACCGCACGCGGGTCCGTGTGATCTACTATCGCGATTATGGCGGCAACGGCTTCTTCAATCTGCCGACCTACACATGGTACTGCAATTACTACAAGAGCTACTATGGCTGGTCGGCCTGCCCACTCACGGGAGCCGATCTCGGCGACTCCCAGCCCCTCGCCTCATCCAGCTTCTTCGACATGTCGATACCGGGGCATCTCGTCAATTTCACCTCGTTCGTGAGCGGTCAGACCGCTAACGGCGGCGGCGATCTTCCGGAAAGCGGCCTGGGATGCCTGTGGACCGCGATGAATTCGTCGTGGACCCAGGTGGGCGACGCGCTCCCGACCGGCGCGAAGGTGACCGACGTCTTCCCCGTCATTTCGATCTATACGGACGCCGGCGCGCATCCCCCGAACTTCTCTCCGTCCGTGCAGAACCCGGCCTATCCCGCCGCAATGCCGCGAAGCTACGCCGACATGCTGAGCCAGTGGAACAATCCGTCCATCATCGACCAGTCGCACAAGGCGCTACTGTTCTATGGCAATCCCAGTAACGAGGACGACTATTACTTCGGTTATCCGAGCGCCTGGGCCACCATCAAGACCTGGCCGAACTTCTCGAACCCCGCGTCGCTGACGAGCGCCAACAACGATTTCATCACCGCGCTCGCCAGAGGCATCATCGGAACCGGCAACCATCGTCTGACCAACTGACCCGCAACCTCGCCGACGTCGCAAAAGGCGTCTAGTCTCCCGGCAATTCGGGAGACACATATGACGAGCGAACATTTCGACGTGCTTGTCGTCGGCGCAGGGCTTTCAGGCGTCGGCGCCGGCTACTGGCTGCAGAACCTCTGTCCGAACAAGAGCTATGCGATCATCGAGGCGCGCGCGCGAAAGGGCGGCACCTGGGATCTGTTCCGCTACCCCGGCATCCGCTCGGATTCCGACATGTTCACGCTCGGCTATTCCTTCAAGCCGTGGACCGACTCCAAGGCCATCGCCGACGGCCCCTCGATCCTGCGCTACATCGATGAGACGGCGCGCGAGAACGGGATCGACCAAAAAATCCGCTATTCTCAGCGCATGATCTCGGCGGCATGGTCGAGCGCCGATGCGCGCTGGACGGTCGAGGTCGATACAGCCGAAGGCCGCACGCGCTACACCTGCGGCTTCCTCTACATGTGTTCCGGCTACTACCGCTACGATCACGGCCATCTGCCGGCCTTCGCCGGCATGGGAGACTTCGAGGGCCAGATCGTCCATCCCCAGGCCTGGCCCGAAAACCTCGACTACGCGGCCAAGCGCGTGATCGTCATCGGCTCCGGCGCGACCGCCATGACGCTCGTGCCCGAAATGGCGAAGCGCGCCGCGCATGTCACGATGGTTCAGCGTTCCCCCACCTATGTCGTTGCGCGCCCCTCGAACGACGCAGTCGCCGACTGGTTGCGCGCAAGGCTGCCGGCGAAGGCCGCTTATGCGCTCTCGCGCTGGAAGAACGTGCTGTTCGGCATGTATTTCTACAACCTCTGCAAGCGCAAGCCGGAGAAGGTGAAAGCCTATCTGCTCAAGCTGGTGCGCGAGCAATTGCCTGCGGGCTACGACGTCGGACGAGATTTCACGCCGCGCTACAATCCGTGGGACCAGCGGCTCTGCCTGATTACCGACGGCGATCTCTTCGCGGCGATCCGCGAAAACCGCGCCTCGGTTGCAACCGGCGCGGTCGAGCGCTTCACGCCAAAAGGCCTGCGCCTCGCCGACGGCCGCGAGATCGAAGCCGACATCATCGTCACCGCGACCGGGCTCGAATTGCAGATGCTCGGCGGCGCGACGCTGAGCGTCGACGGTCAACCCGTCGAGCCCGGCAAGACGCTCAACTACAAGGGCATGATGTTTTCGGACGTGCCCAACATGGCCGCGACCTTCGGCTACACCAACGCTTCGTGGACGCTGAAAGCCGATCTGATCGGCGAATATGTCTGCCGCATCCTCAATCTCATGGACGCCAAGGACCAAAGAATCGTCGTCGCGCACAATGACGATCCCGACATGCCCGTCGAGAGCTTCGTCGATTTTTCGAGCGGCTATTTCCAGCGCGTGATCGATCAGCTTCCGAAGCAGGGCGCGCGAAAACCGTGGAAGCTCTATCAGAATTACGCCAAGGATTTGCTGGCGCTGCGATATGGCAAGGTGGAGGATGGCGTGTTGCGGTTTTCGAACCCGCCGGTGACGGGCGCTGTGAAGAAGGCGATGGAGGCGGCGTGAGGGCTGCGTCCATCACGAATCCTCATCCTGAAGAGCCTGCGCAGCAGGCGTCTCGAA
>JAGRKN010000274.1 GCA_020442275.1 Rhodoblastus sp.
CGCCGCCGCTTGTGCCGAAATAATGCCAGCAGCGCATCCACTCCTCCATCATCAGGCTGTCCAGCGTGTCCATCATGTTTGGCACCATGCGCTGCGATGTCCCGGTCGCCGCGCCGAGCGAAGCCGTGCGCACGACCTCGCGGCCGCGCGAGCCCGTCGCCTGCGGCTTGTCGTGGTCGAGCAGCTTCGAGATCGCATTGGTGTCGAATTTCGAGCGCTTCTCCTCGCTCTCCTCGCCGGACTTCGGTTTGACCGCGGGCTTCGCGTGTTTGTCGTCGTTCTTCGACTTCGCGAGCAGCCTGGCGACCTCGTCGGTCTTCAGGCGCGGTTTTTCCGGCGGTTTCGGCGGCGGCTTGATCTCTTGCTTGGCTTCGTGCTTGGGCTCGATCTTCGGCCGCTGCGGCGGTTTCGGCGCGACGGTCTCGGCCTCCTCCGGCTCGGGCTTGGGTTCGTGCTTGGGCTCGGGTTTGGCCTGCGCCTTCGGCGGCTCCGGCCGCTTCGGCGGTTCGGGCGCGGGCTTGGTCTCCTCGAGCGGCGGGCGCGGCGGCGGCAGCGCCGCCGTTTTCTGCGGCTCGGGCTTCGGCGCCTCGTCCTCGCCAGGGTCGCGCTGACGCTTCAAGGGCGGCGGCGGCAGCGGCACGTCCTTCTTCGCTTCCGCGATCGGCGGCGTCGGCTTCAGCTCCTCGACGTCGGCGACCTTGTCGGCCTTCTGGACGGGCTTTGCCTCCTTGGCGTGTTTCTCGCCCTTGGATATCTGGCTGAAGGCCTGGTCGGTGATCATCTCGACCGGGATCGCCTCCTTGGCGTCGTCGTATTTCGCGGGCGAATTGAACGCGATCAACGTCGCGGCGAGCAGCGTCGTATGCGCCGCCGCCGAGACGATCAGTCCGGGTTCTTTCCGCGAGACCGTCAAGCGCGCCTCACTTCCGCTCCGGCTCGGTAACGAGCGCCACCTTCTTGAAGCCGGCGCCCGTCACGAGCGACATGACTTCCGCGACGCGGCCGTAATTCACCGCCTTCGAACCGCGCACATAGACGCGCTCGTCCGCGCCGGCCTTGGCGGCTTCCTTCAGCTTGTCGACGAGCTGCTCGATCGCCACGGGCTGGTCCATCAGGAAGATCTGGCCCTTCTCGTCGATCGAGATCGACACCGGCTTCTGCTCGATGTTGAGCGGCGCGGACTTGGTCTGTGGCAGGTCGACCGCGACGCCTGTTGCGAGCAGCGGCGCCGCCACCATGAAGATGATCAGCAACACGAGCATGACGTCGATGAACGGCGTCATGTTGATGTCGGCCATGGCGCCATAGCGCGGTACGCCCCTGCGCCTGCGCCCGCCCTTGCGGCCTGCGGCCATCGACATGCCCATGGAACGTGCTCCTTACGCCGCGCGGTCGCCGGCGTGTTGGTCAATCTGGCGCGACAGGATGGCGGAGAATTCGTCGGCGAAGCTCTCGAGACGCGCCTGCGTCTTTGCGACGTCGCCCTGCATCTTGTTGTAGGCGATCAGCGCCGGAATGGCCGCGAACAGGCCGATCGCGGTCGCAA
>JAGRKN010000275.1:0-867 GCA_020442275.1 Rhodoblastus sp.
GTAATCCACGCCATACACGTCCATGCCCTTGCGCATGCCGAGCGCCGTCTGCACGGCGACCTTGATGAGATGGGTGGCGTTCGGCGTCGACTGGCCGGAACGTCCCTGCGGATCGGCGCCGGCGACGTTGAAATAGCGCAATGCGACATAGGAGAGCGGCGTCGCCTTGGCCGTGTCCTCCAGCATCCATTCGACCATCAGCTTGGAACGGCCGTAGGGTGAAATGGGTTTGAGCCGCTCGTCCTCGGTGACCGGGTTCTGTTCGGGGTCGCCGTAGACGGCGGCGGTGGAGGAGAAGATGAAATGCTTCACGCCGGAATCGACGGCGCATTCGAGAAGGCCGCGCGCCTTGGCTGTATTGTTGAGATAATAGCCGAGCGGATCGCTGACCGATTCCGGCACGACGATCTTGGCCGCGAAATGAATGATTTCCTCGATATCGTAGCGGGCGAGCGTCTCGGTCACCAGATCGGTGTCGCCGAAATCGCCGACCACGAGAGTCGCCTTGTCCGGCACGGCCCAGCGGAAGCCGGTCGAGAGATTGTCGAGTACGACGACCTTTTCTCCGGCGTCGAGCAATTCAAGCGCCATGTGGCTGCCGATATATCCGGCGCCGCCCGTCACGAGTATGGACATTGATTTTCCCGTAGGCCGGTCGAATCCAATGCGAAGCATTCTAGCGCAGTTTGGTTAATGGTCTCCGGAAATTGCGGATCGGCGGAGACGTCCGCGCCGAACCTGACGTTCGGTCTTCCTTAAACTGTCCCGGTTAATCTCAAAAAAGGGCCGCATTCCCGAGCGAATGCGGCTTTGTCGCATCCTTTTGGCAACGCGCTTTCTGTACGCGAACCGGTAGCCACGTCGCTC
>JAGRKN010000275.1:902-5271 GCA_020442275.1 Rhodoblastus sp.
AGATCATGACCAAACGCATTCGCAAAGCCGTATTCCCCGTCGCCGGTCTCGGCACGCGCTTCCTGCCCGCCACCAAATCCGTGCCGAAGGAAATGCTGACGATCGTCGATCGGCCCGTGCTGCAACATGTCGTCGACGAGGCGAAGGAAGCCGGCATCGAACATTTCATCTTCGTCACCGGCCGCGGCAAGCAGGTGATCGAGGACCATTTCGACATGTCCTACGAGCTCGAGGACACGCTGCAGAAGCGCGGCAAGAAGAAGGAATACGATGGGCTGATGGCCGATCTGCCGGCTGCGGGCGCGACCTCCTTCACCCGTCAGCAGGCGCCGCTCGGCCTCGGCCACGCGGTCTGGTGCGCGCGCGACATCGTCGGCGACGAGCCCTTCGCGGTCATGCTGCCCGACATGGTCACCAAGGCCACCGGCAAGCTGAAGTCGCGCTGCCTTTCGCAATGCGTCGCCGCCTACGAGAAACATGGCGGCAATATCATCGCGGTCGAGGAAGTAGCTCCGGAGGAAACGCACCAATATGGCGTCGTCTCGATCGGCAAGGACGAGGGCCATACGTTCGAGATCACCGGCATGGTGGAAAAGCCGCCGAAGGGTACGGCTCCGTCGACCTCGATCATCTCTGGCCGCTACATCCTCGGCCCGGAAATCTTCAAGATCCTGGAGACGCAGGAGCGTGGCGCCGGCGGCGAGATCCAGTTGACCGACGGCATGAAGACGCTGGCGAAAAGCCAGGGTTTTCACGGTGTGCGCTTCGATGGCGTCACCTATGACACGGGCGCCAAGATCGGCTTCCTGATGGCGAACGCGGCTTTTGCGCTCGACAATCCGGACCTCGCCGAAGCCTACAAGGCTGGCCTCAAGAAACTGATCGGTTAGACTGCGCCCCCGATCACGGGGGAGCAGATGGCGATCAATTCCGATATCCGGCGGGCGCTCGCGCCCGTCTTGCGCGCAGGGCTCGCCCCTGCGCTTTTGTTTTGCGTCTCGGCCAATGCGGTCGCCGCCGAACGCATCGTCGACATGGCGAAGCCGGCGCATGCCGGCAAGGATATCGACGCCTATCCGCGCATCGCGCAGCCCGCCGACGAGGCCGAGAAGAAGATCAACGCGGCGGTGGCTAAGCTCGACGGGCGCGTGAAGAAGGCGGCTGCCGATTGCAAGCGCGAAGCCGGCAAGAACTGGGACTGGTCGCGCACGATCGCGGTCACGATGCGCGGGCCGCGCTATCTGAGCTATACGATCGCCGACAGTTTCAACTGCGGCGGCGCGCATCCGAATATTGGAACGACGGCGATCGTCTACGATCTCGCCACCGGCGCGCCGGTCGACTGGGCAAAACTCCTGCCGGCTAAACTGCTCGGCAAGGTCTCGCTCAACACGGCGAGCGACGGCGTGAAGATGATCTCGCTGAATTCGAAGCGCCTCTACCAGCTTTACATGGCGCGCTATCGCGCGGGCGAGCGCAAGACCGACAAGGAATGTCTCGAAGCGATGGAGCAGATCGGCGGCGACGAGATGTCGCCGTCGCTGACGCCCTATCTCGATGCGAAGGAGGGCGGGCTCGGCCTCATGGTCGACACGCCCCATGTCATTCAGGCATGCGCCGATCAGATGGTCATCCCGCTCGCGACGCTCCGCAAGGAAGGCGTGAGCGAGGCGACGCTGAAGGCGATCGAATCGGCGAAAGCGGCAAAATAGCCGGCTGCTTCAGCGCTGCAGGCGCAGCCCGAGCAGGAAGATGTTGGCGGTGTAGTCGGCGCCCGTCACGGTCGTCTTGAGGCGCTCATAGGCGTAGCTCGCCTTTACCACCACCGTGCGCGTCAGGCTGTATTCGGCTTTCACGCCGGCGGTGATCGTGCGTTCGTTGAGGCCCGTCGAACTGCCGGTGAAGGACGAGGCGATATTCTCGCCCTGGTACGAGGTGACCTGATAGGAGACCTGGCCGGTGATCTTCAGGTTGCGCAACAGATCGTGCGCGATTTCGACCTGCGCCTTGCGCGTGATGGCGCCGGAGGCGTTCGGCACGGTCGTTTCGTTGGTCGTGGTCGAGCCACGCAGGGTAACGGTCGTCAGCGGCGTCGCCGTGTAGATCAGCGCGGCGTCGAAGGTCGGACCGCGCAGCCGGACGAGGCGCGGGTCCTTGTATTCGCGCTCGACATAACCGCCCGAGACTTCGCCCTTGAGCTTGCCGTCGATCTCGAAACTCGCGCCGCCGCGCAGCGCATAGCCGTGCGAGTTACGCTGGAATCCGTTGACGTCCGTCGCGCTGTCGTAAGTGCGCTGGTCGATGGTCGCCTCGACGAAGGGTTTGAACAGCGGCGAAACCTCGTAACTCACGCGGGGCCGTACGCCGACGGTGGTGTAGTCGTTGAGATGGAGCTGCTGCTTCGAGCCGTCGGAGAACGTGGCGTCGCCGGTCTCGGCGCGCTCGATCGTCCCGCGCAGCGACAGTTCGAGACGATTGAACCGGTGCGTGCCGCCGACATAGCCGGACGTGTTCCAGCTGATGGGCTGGTTTGTGGAGGTGATATTGGTCGCCCCCGGCTGGATTTCCGGGGAGCCGGAGCGGATCGTCGTGACGTTGGCCGCGCCGCCGTAGTCGAACGAGGTGTCGCGCGTGACGTCGATGCGACCGTCGATCTTGGCTGTCGCATCCGNNCCGGGCGATTGACGTTCTTGACCTGCAGATAGTCCGCATAGCCGGCGCGCAACTCGCCCTTGAGCGAATGGACCGACCAGAGGGATTCGAAGGCGACGCCGGCGTCGACCCGACCGAGTGTCGAGCCTTTGCTCGGTTTTTCGACGCGGCCCGGATTGGTGTCGTAGCCGAAGGCGCCCTCGATATAGGGCTTCAATCGCAACGAACCGACGTCGATGCCCGTCGGCTCATAGGGATTGGCCTCCGGCGGCTTGGCGCGCTTGACGGGAATCGTCGGCACGACGGCGACGCCGGTCGGCGGGGGCTGAAGCGCCTGTCTTTCGTCGATCGCGCGCTGGCGGGCCTGCCGCCGCTGAATGTAGGAGCTCTTGTAGGGTTCGAGCTGTGGCAGCGGCGGTTTGCCCGTGCGCAGCGCGGGATTGGGCTTGGGCAGCTTTACCGGCTTGCGCGGCTTGCCGTAATTGATCGCGGAGTCGGGCGCGGGGTCGCCGACGCCGGCGGAATAGGACGCGGGCAGGGGCGGGGCGGTCTGCCCCTTGCGGGCCGCGGCCAGCGCGGAATCGCGTTCGGCGAGCGGCCGCAATTGCGGGGCGACGGCGCCGCGCAGCCCGGTCGAGCCTGCGTCGGGATCGGCCTGTTGGGCCCGCGCGGGGCTAAGCGCGAGCGACAGCGCAAGCGCGGCGGCGCTCGTCGCGAGCCTCGCGAAATCCTTCCCTTTCCTCGGCCCTGACCGCGCCACGTCGTCCCCGGATGGCGCGTTCCTGGTCGCGCCTGTCGGCGGAGATTGCGCGAAATATGGTTAATACCGGCTTAAATCGACCGGCCGGGACGCGGCGGCGTAACCGAAAGTTAACCCTGACGGGGACTTAAGTATGGGGAGATATTCCCGCTTCGGGTCTGCCGTCCCGGGAGCCCCACAATTGACGGATTCGCGGGGCAAGGACCGCTCTTGCCGTTGCGAGACCGCGACGACGCGAGGTCGGCGGAGCCGACTTCGAGATGAAGGAAAGACGATGAATCCTGCCGAACTGGCCGCGCCGGTCGCCGAAGTGTCGATCTGGAGCATGTTCCTGCACGCCTCGATCGTCGTGCAGGCCGTGATGATCGGCCTGCTCGCCGCCTCGGTGTGGTGCTGGACGATCATCGTCGACAAGACGCTGCTGTTCCGCCGCACGCGCAAGGCGATGGACCAGTTCGAGGAGACTTTCTGGTCCGGCCGCTCGCTGGAGGAGCTCTACACGACGCTGAGCGAGCGCCCGACGTCCGGCATGGCTTCGCTGTTCGTGGCCGCGATGCGCGAGTGGAAGCGCTCGTTCCAGAGCGCGCATGCTTCGTTCGTCGGCCTGCAAGCGCGTATCGAGAAGGTGCTCGACGTTTCCATCGCGCGCGAGATCGAGAAGCTGGAATCCAATCTGCTGGTGCTGGCCACCGTTGCTTCCGCCGGCCCGTTCGTCGGCCTGTTCGGCACGGTGTGGGGCATCATGACCTCGTTCCGCTCGATCGCGGCCTCCAAGAACACGTCGCTCGCCGTCGTCGCGCCGGGCATCGCGGAGGCGCTGTTTGCGACCGCGATCGGCCTGTTTGAGGCCATCTCGGCGCTGATCGCCTACAACACGATCCAGGGCGACGTCGCCAAGACACAGGCGCGGCTTGAGAGCTTCGCCGACGAATCTTCCGCCATCCTGTCCCGCCAGAT
>JAGRKN010000276.1 GCA_020442275.1 Rhodoblastus sp.
TTGGCGGGAAAGGACTTTCTCGCGCGGCGTTTCAAATGGCGCAAAGGCCGCCCAAAAAGTCGCGGTCGTCGGCAATTGCCAGAGTTTCGGCTATGCCTTCGCGTTGAAACTGTTCGAACCCGCGCTTGTCGTCGACCGCTATCCGCTTGTCGCGCCGGGCCTGACCGATCTCAAGACCCTGCGGGCCGCGCTTGCCGACTACGACCTCGTCTTTTCGCAGGATTTCGGCCCACGGATTCTTCGCGACAACGCGACGTCCGAGGCCCTGTTCGCCGATCTGCCCGGCGTGATCAGGCTACCGACCATCAATTTCTACGGCTTCCACCCCGATACGATCCATCTGCTCGACCCCACGAAGGGCAATCGGTTCATCCTGGGGCCGGCTGGCGTCTATCATTCCGCCTTCGCCCTGTTCGGCCATCTCGCAGGCTTTTCGATCGATCAGACCGAGGCCCTCTTCACACACGAGGCCTTCGACTTCGTCGGCTATCTCGACGTCTGGCCGAGCGCGGTCGAGGAGGTCCTGCGCGCCGGCCAGTCCGTCGGCATGAAGCTCGACGGCGCCATCGCCCGCTGGGCGCGCGGGCGCGCCTTCATGTACACGCCGACCCATCCCCGCCCGCAGGTGCTGTTCGACATCGCCCGTCTCGCCATGGACAAGGCGGGCCTGAAGGCGCAACCCCTCGACACCGACGATTACGCGGTCGACGATCTCTCGCGCGACCACATACTGCCGGTCTATCCGCCGCTGGCCGAACATTACGGCCTGCGTGGCTCGACCGTCCTCAAGCTCGCCCATTACAGCTTCAGCAAGGGCGTCGGCGAGATGATGGCGCTCAAGGATTTCATCGCCCGTTCTTTCGCCCATTACGGCGAGCGTACGCGCGAACAGCTCGTCCACGAACGCGTGGACCAGTGGCTGGGCGACGCCGAGACCAAGCGCGCTCTCGCCCTCCTGTCGGCCGAGGAACTCAAGCGGCGGGCGCTCGCGCGATAGGCGGGCCGCCGTCCGGCATCGGGACCTTGTCACGCCGCGCCCAAGCCTTTACCCCTGCCCGCCGATGCTATCCGAAATCGATCATCAGCTGCTGCATGTCTGGGGCCGCCGGCTGCTCGGCCGGGAAAAGGGCGCCCCGCGCATCGCGGTCGTCGGCAATTGCCAGAGTTTCGGCATCGCCTACGGCATGAAGCTGTTGATTCCGCGGGCCCACGTCGACCGTTTCACCATCGTCCGCAAGGGCTTGTCGACGCTCGACATGTTGGCGAAGACGCTCTCGAGCTACGACCATGTCTTCTCGCTCGAGTTCCAGCCCGGCTTCGTGCGGGGCGGCGGATGGGAGGAACTGAAGGCGCTGCTGCCCGATGTCGCGTCGATCCCCAGCATCGTCTTTTCCGGCTTTCACCCGGACACGATCTATGTGCTCGACCCGACCCGCAGCGGCTTCCCGATCGAGGGGCCGACCGGCCCCTATCATTCGGCGATCGCGCTCTTCGCCTATCTGCGTGGCATGAGCGTCGAGCAGACCGTCTCGCTCTACGGCGCGCCCCTGTTCGAGGCGCTCGGCTATTTCGACGTGTGGGAAGATTCTGCCCGCGAATTCCTTGAGCTCGCCCGCGCGTCGGGGCTCGATCTGTCCGCCGAACTGATACGCTGGAGCCGTTCGGGCCCGTTCATGTACTCCATGAACCACCCCAAGGCCTTCGTCCTGTTCGACGTCGCAAAGGCCCTGCTGGCGAAGGTCGGCATGAAGACCGATCCTGTCGAATTCGGGGATTTCGCGGTCGACGACATCGTGCGCGGCGTGGTTTTCCCGGTCTATCCGGAGATTGCCGAGCGCTACGGCCATCGCGGCAGCTATCTGTTCAAGCGCTCGAATTACCGGCTCGCACGCTTCGTCGGCGAATTCGACGATCTGCGCGGCTTCGTCGAAGGCTCCTTCGCGGTCTTTGCGGAGCATCAGCGCGCGCAACTCATGACGTCACGCATGTTGGAATGGGAAGCCGACCCAACCGTCGCAAGACTGTTCGACTTCCACGCCGCCGACGCGATCACGAAGAAATACGCGCGAGCGTAACCGTAGACTGAGGGAATCCCTGCGGCCACGTTCGCGCTTCGGCGGCGCGCGGCATATTCGCGACGCCTATCCAGCCCGCGCCGGGTCGAGATTTTTTCCTTGTTCCACGGCGCCCGCGGTCGTAATCCGGGTCTATCCCCTCCCGTCCGGGTTCCGCAGGAAATGGCCGTCTCAGCCAACCGATATGCGTCTCATCTCGCCGTGCGGTCGCGGATTGCGGCCAAACGCTGGTCGCGGCGCAGCGCGTTTCTGCTCGGCGGCGTGCTCGTCGGCGCGGTTGCGATCGGCATGGCCTATGCCGCCGACCTCGCGCAGGCAGGCTTCCTGCGCGCGATCGAACGCCTTCCATGGATCGGCTTCGTCATCACGCCGCTCGGCTTCGGCGTCGCGACGCTGCTGGCCCGCAACGTCTTCCCGAATTCGCAGGGCAGCGGCATTCCCCAGGCCATCGCCGCACTGCATATCGAGGATCAGGAGAAGCGCGCGCCGCTCGTTTCCCTGCGGGTCGGCATCGGCAAGATCATCGTCATGACGCTCGGCCTGCTGTGTGGCGCCTCGACCGGCCGTGAAGGCCCGACCGTGCAGGTCGGGGCGGCGATCATGTTCGCTATCGGCCGCTTTTCGCCGTACCGGCAGGGCGGATTCCTGCTTGCCGGCGCGGCGGCGGGCGTCGCGGCGGCCTTCAACACGCCGCTCGCCGGCATCGTCTTCGGCATCGAGGAAATGAGCCGTTCCTTCGAGGCCCGCACCAGCGGCCTGATCATCGGCGCCGTGATCGCCGCGGGTCTCACCTCGCTCGCCGTCGTCGGCGACTATTCCTACTTCGGCACGGCGATCGCCACGCTGCCGCTCGGCAAGGCGTGGATCGCGGTTCTCGTTTGCGCGGTCGTCGGCGGGCTGGCCGGCGGCCTGTTCATTCGCATCGTCACGCTTTTCGCACGCGGCATTCCGGGCGCGGTCGGCAGGGCGATCAACAACTATCCGGTCGCCTTCGCCATGCTCTGCGGGCTCGGCGTCGCGATCTGCGGCCTCAACGGCGATCATTCGATCTACGGCACCGGCTACGAGCAGGCGCGCGCCATCGTGCATGGCGAGAAGGCGCTCGATTACTGGTTCGGTCCGCTGAAATTTCTGGCAACCACCTTCTCCGCGATCAGCGGCATTCCCGGCGGCGTCTTCTCGCCGTCTCTTTCGGTCGGCGCCGGCATAGCCAGCGCGCTGAGCGTCGTGTTCGACCACGTACCGCTCGGCTCGCTCGCGCTGATCGGCATGGTCTCCTACCTCGCGGGCGTCGTGCAGGCGCCGATCACCTCGTTCGTCATCGTGTCCGAGATGACCAACGATCACGCGATGGTCATACCGCTGATGGCCGCTGCCCTGATCGCCAACGCCGCATCGAAGTTTCTCGCGCGCGAAGGTCTCTACCACGCTCTGGCGCGCAACTATCTGCCGCAGCGCACGACGCCAAGCGCGCCATCGGACAGCAAGCTTTCAGCACAGGCTTGAAATCCGGCGTATCGCGCGGCGAGAAGCCTGGCTCGCAGGAATTGACGCAAGAGAAACGGCGGTTCGGCGTCGTTTCACACTGGCGGGGCGATAGCGCGTCGTAGCTCCGCTATCGCGGAGCAAGTCGCGCGGAAACGTCCCGCGCCTTTGGCCTACCAAGCCACCTTCATGCCGCCCCTGCCGGAATAGACCGGATTTTTCGTCCCGAACTCGCCTTCGAACGTCGCAAAGATCGCGACCTGCTGCGTGATGGCGAGATTGACGCCGCCCTTCACCTGCGCCGCGTCGCGCGTGGGCTTGGCGCCGATAATGACGAAGCTCGCGCCAGGCAAGGCATTCAGCGTCGCCGTCTGCGTGCGGTTGGTCGACCATTCGTGACGCCAGGCGAGCGAGACCCACGGCGTGAGGATGGCGCCACCGAGGTCGAGCCGCGCTTCCGCCTTCAGGCCGATGAAGGTCGGCGTCGAGGCTATCCCCTGCCCATTGAAGGAGAGCGCGAACATGCCGACGCCGCCAGCCGCCTGTTCGATGAACGGCTTGGTGTGGAGATGCGCGATCTCGATCGCCGTGAACGGCGTCACCGCGAAATTCTCCGAGGCGATGCGACGTCCGATCTCGAGGCGCGTGCGAATTTCCTCGCTGGTGAAGCTGCCTGTTTCCTGCTCTCCGGCCACCGCGCCGATCGGGCCGACCGAGCGAGTCGTCTTGTTGGCGAAATTCGAATAGGCCACGCTCGCCGTGCCGTAAAAACCCTTCACGCGGAAACCGGTATAGGCGCCGACGTGAATGCCCGACGCCGAACCCTGCGCATTGCCCGCGTTGAACCCGCTGGACGAACCGCCGAGCGCGACGCCGAAAAGCATGTTCGATCCCATTTGGTAGTCGACGCCAAGGGCGCCGCCATACGAGTTGAGTTTCTGATCGGCCGAACCGGCGACCGTGTCGCCGCGCAGGTTGGAGCGCCCGCCGAAGCCCGAGCCCCACACGCGCCAGCGCTCTATCCCGTCGTCGCGTCTTGCGGGCGGCGGCGCGTAGTTCTGGCGCGACACCGGCCATTTGTTGCCTTCCACCCGCACCGGCGCATAGGCGAAGGGTTCGATGCGGCGCATGACCTGATCGCGCGGCTGCGAATCCCGCCACAGCGACTGCTGGTCGTCGAGGACGGAGGTAAACAGGTGGCCGGCCTGCAGCGCGGCGTTTGCCGCGCCGGTGACGACGCCATCGCCTGTGAGCTGCGTGAGCGCGCCGGCGACCGAGGAATCGGCGCTCTGGTTCAGTGCGAGCAGCAGCTGCCCGCCGAGGCCCGAACCGAGCTTCGATGTCGACCAATAGATGGCGTTGGCGACCGACCATTGATTGCGCGTGAGCGCATAGGAGCGGAAGTCGCGCAGCAGAACCGTCATGTAGACGTTGTACTCGTCGTAGGTCAGCAGGCCCGTGAACTTCGACATGTCCGAGATCACGCCGTCGAACTGGCCCGTGAGGCCGCCCTTCGCCTGCATGAGGATGTAGCGCGATCCACGCTGGTAATTGACGTCCTGGTCCGACGTGATGTTGACGAGGCCGCCCGTGATCGTCGCCTTGCCAGCAATGAGAATGACGTCGTTGCTGGTCGCCGTGATGCGCGCGTTGTAATAGGAGCCGGGTCCGAAGCTTGCGTCGCCGGTCACGGTCAGGACGCCGGTCCCCGCGCCCGCGGCCCCCAGGCTGAGCACGCCCGTGTTGTTCAGATACTGGATGTAGGAGCCGCCGGCGTTGTTCCACGTCCCGGAATTGTTGACGGTGGCGACGCCGTTGCTGACGATCGCTCCGTCGATCACGCCGGTATTCTTGATGAGCGCGTCGCCGCTCGCCACGCCAATCGCGACCTGGCCTGCATCGACCTTGATCGTCCCGGAATTGTTGAGCGTCGCGGAACCGTCGTTGACGTCGATCAACACGCCGACGCCCGCGCCGCTCGCCGTTATCGTGCCCGCATTATTGATCGTCGCGGCGCCGGTCTGCGTCTGCACGAGTATGCCGGCGGTTCCACCGGATACGAACTTGCCCGCGTCGAGATCGATCTGGATGGAGCCGCTCTTGGTCGCCGCCGCGACGCCGAAGGACGTATCGGAACCGAATTCGTTGGTGCTCGATATGTCGCCGTGAACCTGGATCTTGACCGAGCCCGTTCCGGTCGCGGTCGCGATCACGCCGCTATGCGTCGCCTTTATGCCGCCCGAACCGATATTGACGGTGTTCCAGCCGTCTTCCGTGGACGTGACGACGCCGTCGTAAGCGCTGACCTGCCCTTTTGTCGTGACTGTGACAGCGCCTTTGCCGGTGGCGTTGGCGACGATGCCGGCGCCGCCGCCCGTCACCTTGCCCACCGTATTGATCGTGACGTCGCCGGCCGACTGCGCGAATACGCCGACGGAGCCCATGACCTCGCCACCGAGGTTCATCGAAATATTACCGGTGTTGCTTTCCGCGCGAACCCCCACGGCGCCGCCCAATACGGACCCGGACGTCGTGATCGTGATGGCGCCCGAATTCGAGGAAGACAGCAAGGCGTAGTTGCCCGTGATATCCGCTTGCGCCTTGATGTTGGTCGCCCCGTCATCGGCGCTGGTGCGCACACCGCCGTAACCCGACACTTTCCCGCTCAGATCGAGATTGATCGCGCCGGCGCCCGTTGTCGCGGCGTCGAGGCCCGCTCCGTAGCGTCCGGCGGTCAGCGTGCCGCCCGCGCCCGTCTTGATGTTGATATCTCCGTTGGTCGTGCGCGCGCTGAGCGCCGTACCGGATTCGGACGAGATGGCGCCGTTGATTCCCGAACCGCTCGGCGACGTCGTGTCGATATTTCCGTTCGTCGTCGAAAGCTCGACGCCCCCTTCGATATAGCCCGTGGATTTCACGCTCGATGAGGCGTCCATCGAGAAACCGATATTGCCCCCGACGCTCGGCGCCACCGTTATCTGTCCCGTCGCGTTCGATCCCTTCAGGGCGACGGTGCGCGCGTCGATGAAATTGGTCGCCCCGATCCCGCCAGTGCAGAGATAGTCGCGCGGGCCGCCGTTGCCGGGCGCGCAACCCGCCTGAGCCGGGCTGGCGACAAGAAGAGCGGCGACGCTCGCGGCCGCCAGGAGCGACAGGCGAACGTTTCGATCGGCGTGGCTGGACGTCGTAATCATGCCGCAACGGTAGGGGGCAAGACCCTAAACCTGCGTAAGAAATCGTGTTTAATGAAAATCTTGGCCGTTTCGGCGATCTTGCCCCGCCGCAAGGCCGCCGCCGTCGCGATCGTGTACGGATGCTGACGGAAATGGTTTGTGATTTGTCGAGAATGAGGCGTTGAGGCTATTTTTCGCCACGAATTGGCGGTATCGCCGCTTTGGACTTGGCGTCTTGCAGCGCAGCGCGTTACGCGACATTAACGCTTCTCGGCAAGATTGCGTTGACCAAGTTCGCTTCTCGCCGCATTGCGGCGCGGGCGGCGTCGGCATTGGACGGGGCGATCGCGCAGCGCGCGAGCCGGGGCTGCGGGGCAGGACGGGAGGCGAATTGCCGGTATCGACGTATATGCGAGGCTTGCGAGCCGCCTGGGTCGCCGGATCGGCGATCATGGCTGCGGCCGTGAGCCTGTTTTCGACCGGCACCCAGACGGCGGTCGCCAATGGCGATACTCGCACGATCTATCTCTATCACGCGCACAACAAGGACTCGATCGCGGCCACCTACCTCGTCAATGGCCGCTATGATTCCAACGTGCTCA
>JAGRKN010000277.1 GCA_020442275.1 Rhodoblastus sp.
CCCCCTTCCCTCCCCCCTTCGCATGTGCAAAAACGCGAGGCGTTTCCCGAGGGATTTCCGCCGCCATGACCGCTTCCGATATGCCCTATGCCTCAGCCTTCCCCCCCGTGGAGGAGGCCCGCTGGCGGGAACTGGCGACGGCTGCGCTCAAAGGCGCGCCGTTCGAGAAGCTGGTGGGCAAGACCTATGACGGGACGGCCGTCCAGCCGCTCTATGCGCCGGCAGGCGCAGCCGCGCAGCCGGGCCGCGCCCATTCCGGCCCCTGGTCAATTCTCGCACGCGTGGATGCCGCCGACGCCAAGACCGCCAATGAACTCGCCCTGACCGACCTCGAAAACGGCGCGGGCGGGTTGCAGCTCGCCTTCGCCGGCTCGGCCGGCGCCTATGGTTTCGGCCTGCCCGCGACCGAAGCCGCGCTGGAAGCGGCGCTCGCCGGCGTGTTTCTGGACGCAGGCGCCCCGATCGAAATCGATGCGCCCGGCCATGGCCGCGATGTCGCGACCGCGCTGGCGGCTTATGTCGCGAAGCAGAAGGTCGACCCCAAGGCGACGCTGATCTCCTTCGGCCTTGATCCCCTGGGAGCGCTGGCGCGGGGCGCCGTCGCCCATCCCTTCAGCGAAATCGCGCCGCATATGGTCGACGCCGTCAAGACGCTGTCGGGAGCGGGTTTCGCCGGCCCGTTCTGCGTCGCCGACGCGCGCATCGTGCATGCCGCCGGCGGCACGGAGGCTCAGGAACTCGCCTATGCAATCTCCGCCGCGCTGACCTATCTGCGCGCGCTGGAAGGCGCGGGGCTGTCGCTGGAGGCCGCGGCGAAGGCGATCTCGTTCCGGCTTGCGGTCGACGCCGACGAATTTCTGGGCGTGGCGAAAATCCGCGCGCTGCGCCGCCTGTGGGCGCGCGTAGAAGAAGCCTGCGGCCTGAAGGCGTCTCCCGCGCTGATCCACGCGGAAACCGCGTGGCGCATGATGACGCGCCGCGACCCTTACGTGAACATGCTGCGCGCGACCGTCGCCGTCTTCTCGGCCGCCGTCGGCGGCGCGGATCGCATCTCTGTGTTGCCCTTCACGCAAGCCGTCGGCCTTCCCGACGAATTCGCGCGCCGCGTCGCGCGCAATACGCAGCTGGTGCTGCTCGAAGAATCCAATCTCGACAAGGTGGCGGACCCCACCGCCGGCGCCGGCGGCTTCGAGGTCCTGACCGCGGAGCTGTGCGAGAAGGCGTGGGCGCTGGTGCAGGCGAGCGAAAAGGCCGGCGGACTCGTCGCGCAGATCGCGTCGGGCGCGCTGAAGGCCGATGTCGAGAAGGCCGCCGCCGAACGCGCCAGGAATGTCGCGCGGCGCAAGGATGCGCTGACCGGCGCGAGCGAGTTTCCCAATATCGAGGAGAAACCCGTGACGGTGCTGGCGCCGATCCCGGCGGCGACGACGGTTGCGAGCGGTCTTGCGGCGCATCGCCTTTCGGAACCCTACGAGGCCTTGCGCGACAAATCGGATGCGCTCGCCGCCACGGGCAAACGTCCGTCCGTGTTCCTCGCCAATATCGGTCCGATCGCAGCCTTCACGGCGCGCGCGACCTTCGCCAAGAACTTCTTCGAGGCCGGCGGCATCGAGGCGCCGGGCAACGACGGCTTCGCCTCGGCGGATGCTGCGGCGGAAGCCTATGCCGCCTCGGGCGCGCCGATCGCCTGCATCTGCTCCTCCGACGCGCTCTACGCCGAACAGGCGGAAGCCGTCGCGCGCGCGTTGAAGGCGAAGGGCGCCAAGCTCGTGATCCTCGCGGGCCGTCCCGGCGACAAGGAAGCAGCCTTCACGGCGGCCGGCGTCGGCGATTACGTCTTCGCCGGCGCCGATGTGCTCGGCAGCCTCGATCGCGCGTGGAAAGCGATCGGGTGATGCGGATTGTTCGGAAGCTGATCGTTGACTGCCTCCCCTCCCGCTTGTGGGGAGGGGAGGGGGTCGAGGAATCTCGCGAGATTGATGGTTTTCGCTATCGGCCAACGTCGCAATATTCCTCGACCCCCCACCCTAACCCTCCCCCACAAGGGGGGAGGGAATCTCATCCACTGCGCCTGATCATTGCCTTGTTCGCGGCCAGTTTCGCCGCGCCCGCCCTCGCCTTTCCGCACTCCTTCGACGGCGACTGGCAGGTCGAGGCGCGCACCACAGTCGGCAATTGCGCGCCCGAGGCTTCTGGCACGGTGCGGATCGAGGGCGGTCGCGTCGTCGCTTCGAGCGCGGCCGGCGTCGAGGTCTGGGGCTATCTCGACGACAATGGCGCGATCTCGAC
>JAGRKN010000278.1 GCA_020442275.1 Rhodoblastus sp.
CTGCGCCGGACGGATCTTCATGCCGTTGATGTCGCCGGGAACCATGACCTTCTTGGTGCGCGAATGGATCGCGCCGGGATCGTGGATGAAGCCGAAGCAGTAATGCGTGTCCTTCATCTCCTTGGCGGCGTATTTGCGGTACCAGGCGTCGAAGGCCTGCGTGCCCTTGTGGCCGTCGCCGAAGATGAAGGGGACCTGGCCGAGCGAGACGATCGCGAAGCGGCCCGGCTGGTAGCCGGGATTGACGTAGGTGACGTCGGCGATTCCGTCGCGAGCCATGTCGTAGTGATCGAAGGCCTTGCCGAGCTGCTCGGAGGGGAAGAGCGTCGCCTTGATCGTGCCGCCCGATTCCTTCTCGATGTCCTCGGCCCATTTCTTCGTCGCGGGCACGAGCGGGTGCTGCGCAGGAACCCAGAAGGAAATCTTGAGATTGACCTGCTTGTCCTGCGCCACGGCAGCCGGCGCCGCAGCCAGGGCGGTCAGGCAGGTCGCCGCCATCAGAAACTTCTTCATCACGCTCTCCCTCGTCGCGTTTCCATTTACCGGCTTCGTGGCCGTGTTCGGGGTTGACGCAACCTAAGTGCGCCACACGCCTCCGATCAAGCGCTCTTATCGAGCGGCATTCGATTAACACGTTAAATTATGACGCGCTCTGCGTCCAGCCTGACCGGCGCCTAGCGGACCGTGTTCGACAATCCGCCATCCACCATGATCTCGGCGCCGGTCACATATTTGGCCTCGTCCGAGGCGAGGTAGAGCGCCGCGAAGGCGACGTCCCAGGCGTCGCCCATGCGGCCCATCGGCGGCTTGGCGTGACGCCGGGCGATCAACCCCTCGGCGTCGCCGCCTGCCTGCTGTTTCGCCAGACGCACGGTGACCAGCGGCGTGAACATGAGGCCGGGGATGACCGTGTTGATGCGGACGTTCTGCGGCGCGTAGCGCACGGAAGCGACCTTCGAATATTGCTGGAGGGCGGCTTTCGATGCCGCGTAGGCCGCGAGATCGTGGCCGAGATGCCGTACGCCCGCGATGGAGGAAATGTTGACGATCGACCCGCCGCCCTGGGCGGCCATGCGCGGCGCCAGAATGCGGGTCGACTGATGGACATAGTCGACATTGAAGCGGAATTGCGCGTCCCATTGTTCGGGCGTGATTTCCTCGGGACCGCCGGCAATGGAGCCGCCGACATTGTTGACGAGAATGTCGATGCGTCCCAAGCGCGCCTGCGCGTCGTCGATGATGCGAGCGAGGTCGGCAGCATCCGTCACGTCGCCAGAGACGGCGATCATGCTATTGCCTTCCGCCGCGACAAGGCGCGCGGTTTCCTCGGCAGCGGCGAGATCGAGGTCGACGCCGACCACTTCCGCGCCCTCGCGCGCGAACAGGATGGCCATGGCGCGACCATTGCCGATCCCCTCGCCGACCGAGCCCGCGCCGAGCAGCAGGACCTTCTTGTTCGCGAGCCGACCCGTCATTTTCATCTCCCGTCCGCGCGGCCGTTTGACCCGACCATTTCGATATTTTACATGTTATATAAATCGTTGGAGCGCCACCATGACCCCTCGTCCGAAGCTCGCGACATTCCAGCTTCCCGGCCGCGCGCCGGCCTATGGGCTGGTGCGGCAGGACGGGATCGTCGAACTTTCCGCGCGCTTCGCCGACCGCTGGCCGACGCTGCGCGAGGCGATCGCGGAAGACCGGCTCGCGGAACTCTGCGAGGCCGGCGCCGAGGCGTCCGTCGACCATCCGCTCTCGGCGATCAAGCTGCTTCCGCCGATCCCGTCTCCGGAAAAGATCATCTGCATCGGCGTCAACTATCCGGACCGCAACGACGAATACAAGGACGGACAGGCCGCGCCGAAATATCCCTCCATGTTCATCCGCTTTCCGCGCTCCTTCGTCGGGCACGGCGCGTCGCTGGTGCGTCCAAAGGCTTCGCCGCAACTCGACTACGAGGGCGAGGTCGTCATCGTGATCGGCAAGGGCGGGCGCCATATCGAGGAGCGCGACGCGCTCGACCACATCGCCGCGCTGTCGCTGTGCAACGAAGGCACGATCCGCGACTGGGTGCGCCACGCCAAGT
>JAGRKN010000279.1 GCA_020442275.1 Rhodoblastus sp.
GTCGAACATGTAGCCCGCGTCCCAGATCGCATGGCGGACGCCGCCCATCAGGTGATGGAACAGCGACCAGGTGAAGCCGAACAGGACGAGACGGCCGAGCAGCGAGCTGTAGACCCAGTTCACCGTCTCGAAGGAGCCGCGTCCCGAAGCGGCGGCGATGAAGTACCAGGCGAGCAGCAGCGTGCCGGCGTAGAGGCACATGCCGGTGATGCGGTGCAGGCCCGACATCACCATGGTGAACATCATCTTGTAGATTTCGAGATGGGGAGAAAGCGGCCGTCTGTCCTGCAGACGCTGGGACGGATTATTTGCCTCGGCCATGACAGCCCTCACATGCGATGCATCTTCGGGATCGTTCACTAGTCCAATCCCTGCTGCGGCGCAACGCCGCGCGCGCCCACAATTCGTATGGGAGGCATGCCGGTTGCAATGCCGCCGCAATGCTATGATTGTTGGCGCCTTACCATGGTTGAGGGGCATTTCTGGATGCGACTTTTTTCGCCCGCGTTGTGGCGTCTGGCCTTGGCGGCGACGATTGGTCTGGGAGCAACGAGCGCCGCCTCGGCCGCCTCCGGCCGCCTGAGCATCGAATCCGGCGGGATCAAGCGGACGGCCTTCATCGTCGAACACGCGCGGCTGAAGCGCGCGCGCCGGCCGGTGATCATTTTTCTGCATGGCCAGTCAGGCGCCGGCGTTCGCGTGCGCGATCGCATCGGCCTCGATCGCAAGATCAAGAGCCGTAGCGTCGTCGTCGTCTATCCCGACGCGCTCGGCGGACGCTGGGACGTCAGCGAAAGCGGCTCCGAGCGCGACTCGCGATTCGTTCACGACCTGATCGCGCGCCTGGAGCGGGATGGCGTCGCCGACCCCAAACGCATCTTCATCGCCGGCGGCGGCCCGGGCGGCATTCTCGCCATGCGCCTCGCCTGCCGCGAGGCGGACAGGTTCGCCGGCGCCGCGTCCCTGATCGCGCTGATGCCGACGGCCGAGGCCGCCGCCTGCAAACCCGTGCGTCCGATCCCCTTCATGCTACTCGCCGGCACCGCGGATCCGCGCATGCCCTACGCGGGCGGCAAGGCGGATCTCCCGGAGTTCAAGGGCGAGGTGGTTTCGGCGGCAGCAACGCTGGCGCCATTCGCGCACGCGGCCGGCTGCGGCGACAAGACGACGAAGATCGACGTGCCCGATCGCGACCGCAACGACGGCTCGCGCGTCCAGTTGGAGCTCCCGTCCGGCTGCAAGGCGCCGATCGAACTGGTCAAGGTCGACGGCGGCGGCCATACGCTGCCGGGCGCTCGGGCCAGGTCCGATCGCGGCCAGCCTGTCGGCGCGCGCAACAACGACATCGACACGGCGGGCCTGCTCTTCAATTTCTTCATGAAAGGACGCGGCGGCTGATTCCGGGCCGCCTAGTGGCGGCGGCGGCCATTCTCGCCGCGCTCTTGCCCGGGGCCGCGCGGGCGTGCGTTTCCGACCAGACGGAAGCAGCGCGAATCGCGATCGTCGAGGACAATTTCGATATCCTGCTCGCGGATGGGCGGGTGGCCGTGCTGGCGGGCTTCGCGCCGGAACCCGCCGCGCCCGGATATGGTCAGTTTCGCGAACGGCTGGCCGGCGCCGCTGTTCGTCTGGCCCAGCTCGAACCGAAGCCCGATCGCTGGGGCCGCATCCCCGCTTGGATTTCGACGGGATCGGAAGAGGACGCGGGCCTCGCTGGCGAGGCGCTCGCGGCCGGGCTCGGTCGTTATCGCCCCGACCCCGCCGCCCGACCCTGCCGCGCGCGACTTCTGGCGACGGAGCAGGCGGCCCGCGCCGCGCGGCGCGGCCTGTGGGATGAGCCGAAACTCGGCGTGCTCGACGCGGCCGACGCTGGGGCGGCGCTGGCGGCGGCGAAAGGCTATCTGGTGCTCGAGGGACGAATCTTGACTATTGGCGAGCGGCGCGGCCGCCTTTATCTGAATTTCGGCGCCCGCCGCACCACGGACTTCTCTATCGTGATTTCGAAACGCAACGCTGCTTTGATCGAGAACGCCGGCCTTCCGTTGCGCAAGCTCGGCGGGCGTCGTTTGCGCGCCCGTGGGCTGCTCGACCGGGGATTTGGGCCGCTGATGGAGATCACGAGCGCTGACGCGCTCGAGTTGCTCGATGACCTGCCGGGCGCGGCAGAAATGAAACGGTGACGGCGAGCATGGCGGCTGGACCAGTCAGGATATCGTTCGGACGGCGGGCTCTTGCCTTTGCGCTGGCGATTTCGCTCGCGGGCTGCGCCACGCTTGAACGGCAGGGCGAGCTACCTCAGCAGGGGCCGGCCATTCCGCCCGCCGCGCCTCGCACGGTCGGCGTCGACGCGCTGACGACCGCCGAACACAAGAAGCTGGTCGCGCAATTTGGCGGCGAATATCACTGGCCTGCGGCCGAATCCTACCTGAACGCGATTCTCGTCAAGCTCGCCGCGGCGTCGGACGTTCCGACGACGCCCTATCGCGTGACCATCCTCAATACGCCGGTCGTCAACGCTTTCGCCCTGCCGTCGGGCAATCTCTACATTTCTCGCGGCCTGCTGGCGCTCGCCAACGACTCGGCCGAGGTGGCCGCCGTCATGGCGCACGAGATCGGCCATGTGACCGCCCGCCACGCCGCAGCCCGCGCCGAACAGGAAAAAAGAGCGGCGTTGATCGCCTCGGCCGCGACGGTCATCCAGAGTCGCCAGAAGGGCGAAGAGGTCGAGAATACACAACGCCTGTCCTTTGCGAGCTTTTCCCGTCAGCAGGAAATCGAGGCCGACAGGATCGGCGTCAACGTCATCGCCCGCGCTGGCTACGACCCGTATGGCGCGGCGCGTTTCCTGGCCTCGCTCGGGCGCTCCACGGCGCTGCGCGCCGAGCTGCTCGGCCAGAAGACGAAGGACAAGCCCGATATTCTCGCCACCCATCCCTCGACGCCCGAGCGGATTGCCCAGGCGACCCAGACCGCCCGCCAGATCAGCGCGCCCGGCATCGGCGCAAGCGACCGCGCGGGCTATCTGGCGGCGATCGACGGCATGAACTTCGGCGAGGACCCCTCCGAAGGGATCGTGCGGGGCCGCAAATTCCTGCAACCGCGCCTGCGCTTCGCCTTCAGCGCGCCCGAGGGTTTCGTCCTCGACAATACGCCGCGCGCGCTGTTGGGCCGCGCGCCCGGCGGCGTCGAGGCCGTGCGCGTCGACAGCGTGCCCGACAACGCTGGCGGCCCGCTGGAAAACTATCTCGCGTCGGGATGGCTGGACGGGCTCCTGCGCTCCTCGATCCAGACTGGCCAGGTCAATGGAATGCCGGCCGCCTTCGGAACGGCGCGCGCGGGCGAGTGGAATTTCCGCGTCGCGGTCGTTCGCAAGGACGGCGACATTTACCGGCTGCTGTTCGCGGCCCGCGCGCTGGACGATGCGACGCTCGCCAAGTTCGATCAGTCAATCCAGTCGTTCAGGCAGTTGACGGATGAGGAAGCGGCGAAGGTCAAGCCGCTGAAGCTCCAGATCATCAAGGCCGGACTGACCGACAATGTCGATTCTTTCGCCCGACGCATGGCCACGGTCGACCGTCCCCTCGACATTTTCCTCCTCCTGAACGGGCTGTCGCACGGCGCCTCGCTGAAATATGGCGAGGCCTACAAGATCGTGGTCGATCAATAAGCTGCGGCCCGGACGGAACGTTTCGACGGCCACATTTGTTGGGCCTTCACGCGCTTGTGATCCGCAATCCCGCAATCGCCGTATAGCTTTAAGCGCCCAATCCGTGAACGCCGCCTTGAACGGCGATCCACAGACCCGGAGGCAGCCATGGCGCAATTGCCTGGAGTGCATCGTGAATTTGTTCGCGCCGCGATGGCGGCGCCGTTTCTGGAGCGTGAAGAAGAACACCAGCTGGCGCTACGCTGGCGCGACGCACAGGACCAGAAGGCGCTCGACCAGCTCGCCGCCTCCCATATGCGCCTCGTGATCGCGCTAGCCGCACGCTTCCGCCACTACGGATTGCCGATCGCCGACGTCATCCAGGAAGGCCATGTCGGCCTGCTCGAGGCGGCCGCGCGGTTCGACCCGCATCGCGAGGTCCGGTTTTCGACCTATGCCACCTGGTGGATCCGCGCCGCGATCCAGGACTACATCCTGCGCAACTGGTCGATCGTGCGTGGCGGAACGAGCTCGACGCAAAAAGCCCTGTTCTTCAACCTGCGCCGTCTACGTGCGCAAATGGCCGCCTCCGCCGATGTCGAGAAGACCACCCTCTACGACCGGATCGGCAAGGCGGTTGGCGTGTCCAGCGCCGACGTGGAACTGATGAGCGCCCGGTTTTCCGGACCGGATATCTCGTTGAACGGCCCGATCAGCGGCGATGACGCCTCCGATTCCGCCGAGCGTGGCGATTTCCTCGTCGATGATCGGCCGCTTCCCGATGAGACGGTCGGCGAGGACATCGATTCGGAACGCCGTCACGCCATGCTGAACGACGCCCTCTCTCATTTGTCGGAGCGCGAGTTGCGGATCGTGCGCGAACGTCGCCTCGCAGAGGACGCGGCCACGCTCGAGGAACTCGGGGCGCAGCTCGGCATCTCCAAGGAGCGCGTGCGGCAGATCGAATCGCGCGCGCTGGACAAGCTGCGCAAGCTGCTCGAAAGCCGCGTCTAGGACGTCAGGCGTCAGCAAGAAAGGAAAGCCCGGCGCAAGGCCGGGCTTTTTTGTCGGCGTCGGAAGACGAGCGGCTTACGCTGCTTCGTCGATCTCGCCGGAATCCGATTCGGATTCGGCGTCCGCCTTGGCTGCGCGACGCGGGCCCTTCTGAAGCTGCGATTCGATCAGCTTCAGCGATTCCTGCTCGGTGATCTTCTGCACGACCGCGAGTTCGCGGCTCATGCGGTCGAGCGCGGCCTCGTAGAGCTGGCGTTCCGAATAGGACTGCTCCGGCTGGGCCTCCGAACGATAGAGGTCGCGCACGACTTCCGCGATCGCGATCAGGTCGCCCGAATTGATCTTCGCCTCGTATTCCTGGGCGCGGCGCGACCACATGGTGCGCTTGATGCGCGCGCGGCCGGTCAGCGTGTCCAGAGACTTGTTGATGACAGGCGCCTCGGCGAGCTTGCGCATGCCGACGCTGACGACCTTCGGCGTCGGCACTTTCAGGATCATCTTGTCCTTGACGAAGCTGATCACGAAGAGCTCGAGCTTGAAGCCCGCGACTTCCTGTTCTTCGATCGCGATGATCTGACCGACGCCATGCGCCGGATAGACGATATGCTCGTGCGTCTTGAAGCCGAGCTTCTGGCCGGCGGGCTTGGCCGGCCTTGTTTCGGGGGCGGGGGCTTTCGCTGCGGGCTTTGCCAGCTGCTTGGCGGCGGCGGGAGAAATTGTCTTTTTCTGAGTCACCGGATTCTGTTCGCTCGTCTCTCGAGGCTGCATCGCCGGCGCGTGCGACGCCGGTCTCGGATCGGGCGCGGCGCGGACAGGATCGGGCGCGGGCGCAACCGGCGCAACGGGAGCGATCGTTTCAGACCGGACCAGCTGAACCTTCGGGCGCGCGCCGGCCTGCTCGACCGGCTTGGGATGTATCGCTGTCGTTGTCTTCGTTTTGTCTACCGCCTTTTCGATATGGGGCTGCTTCGCCTTCTCCTGCGTCGCTTCCTTGCTGACCGCTGCGATGCGGCTCTTGTCCGAATTCGTCTTCGCCTGGACCGCGACGGGCTTGGCCGCAGCCGGCGCCTTCGCGCTCTTCGCAATCACGGCCTTGGCGGTCGTTGTCTTCGCGCTGGTCGTCTTGACGCTCGTCTTCGCGCTCTTGGCGACAGCGGCCGCCTTCGCCTTGGTGGCGGGCTTGCCCCCGGCGCCCTTGGCGGGCTTCCGCGCGGCGGCGGCGGCCTTCGCCTTGGCGGCGGCTTTCGCGGCGGCGGTCTTGCGCGCGGCAGCAGCCTTCGCGGCGGCGATCTTGGCTGCAGCGGTCTTGGCTGCAGTGGTCTTGGCCGCGGCGGCCTTGGCGCTCGCAGCCTTCGCGCTGGCGGCCTTGGCTGTCGCGGTCTTGGACTTCGATGCCGACGTCACGCTCTTCACCTTGCTCGTCTTGGCCTTGGCGGCGGCCTTCGCCGACGTCGCCTTGGCAGTCGTCCGCTTGGACTTCGTCGCTTCGGCCTTCTTGCCGGCGGTCGCCTTCGCGGTCTTGCTCGATTTCTTCTTGGACGGCATACGCAGCGCACTCCTCGCTCGGCCCGGAGCGGAGCCCCGGAGCATCACGACGGCCCGAAACGCAGGCCGCCGGCGCAGAGCCCGAAACAACGAGCCCAGCGCACAGTCCAAAAATTTAGGAAACCGCTTCCATCGGCGCGAAGCTCACACTCGCGCTCGCCCAAAACATTCCGCCGCCGGCTGGCGGCGCGGACCATTAGGGGTGGTACCTTTCAAACGACTGACAGGTCGCGGATTTCTGTGACTGTTAAAAATGTGTATATCACAGAAATCCGTCAAAATCAAAGGCCGGCGCTCCGCGCGAGCGACTGCCCCGCAGAGTGGTTAACCTCTGGTCGAGCGAATTGATCGAGGCGTCGACAATAACGCGACCGGTCAGTCGCCCTCGCCGGGCTTGTCCGAGAAAAAGTTCTTGAATTTGTCCGGCTTACCGTCGAATTCCTTGGCGTCGGCCGGCGCATCGCGCTTGACGGTGATGTTGGGCCAGTTCGGCGCCAGGTCGGCGTTGAGCTTCAGCCACTGCTCGAGACCCGGCTCGGTATCGGGCTTGATCGCCTCGGCGGGGCATTCCGGTTCGC
>JAGRKN010000038.1 GCA_020442275.1 Rhodoblastus sp.
AACGCGAAAATGTATGCGGGCTCCATGAACGAATGGACCAATCTCGGCAATCCCGTCGTCGGCCTGCCGCAGTAAGCGGCGGCCTTCGGCCCATCGAGTACGTCAGATGAATGCTTCCATCCGGCCATTCTGGTCTCCGCTGGTCGCGGGCGCGGCGCTTGGCGCCGTATTGTTTGCGACCTTCCTGTTCACTGGCCACGGGCTCGGCGCGAGCGGCTCGATCACCGGCGCGACCGCATGGCTCGGCGGCCATGTCGCGCCGGAGGCGACGCGCGGGAACGACTATCTCGGGCCGATGCTGAACGGCAATCCGCTCGCGACGTGGATCACCTGGGAGTTGCTTGGCGTCTTGTTGGGCGCGTTTCTGTCGGCCTTTGCAGCAGGGCGTTTTCGCGTGCGCGTCGATGGGCCGACGCGGCTCGGCGCCGGCGGTCGATTTGCCTTCGCGCTCGTCGGCGGCGTGCTGTCCGGCTTTGGCGCTCGCATGGCGCGCGGCTGCACAAGCGGGCTCGCGCTGTCGGGCGGCGCGCCGCTTGCGGTGGCGGCTTTCGTGTTCCTGATCGGCTTCTTCATCGTTGGTCTCATAGCCGGCTATGTCACGCGGAGGGCCTGGGCATGAGCCTGCCTGCTTTCGACAACGGCGTCGCCTCCGGCCTGCTGGCCGGTATCCTCTTCGGCTATGTGCTGGAGAGCGCGGGCTTCGCCAGCGCGCGCAAGCTGACCGCGCAATTTCGCCTGACCGACTGGTCCGTCTTCAAGGTGATGATCACGGCGATCGTCGTCGCTGGCGGCGCTCTGGCGATCGCGGATGCGACAGGCGTCATGAAGCTCGCCGACATATTCATTCCCACGAATTATTTCTGGGCGATGCTGATCGGCGGCGCCTGCGTCGGCGCCGGCATGGCGATCGGCGGCTATTGCCCGGGAACGTCGGCGGCGGCGCTCGCCAGCGGCCGTCTCGACGGCGTCGTGTTCATGGGAGGCATGGTGATCGGCACGGGCGCTTTCGCGGGCCTGTTCGACATCCTCAAGCCGCTCTATCTCGCGGCGGCCGGCCCCGAAGCCCAGACGCTTCCCGATTTGTTCGGCGTATCGAGCGCGGCGATCCTCGTCGCGATCGCGCTTGTCGGCGTTGCGGGGTTCTATCTCGGCTCGCGCCTCGAAAAGGCTTCCGGCGGCGCCCTCAGCGCGCAGATGCTGGACGACGACGCGACACGCGACGAAGGCAAGTCGCCCGCGATCGGCGGGCTCAACGCAAACCAGGGAAGCAGCGTCTGATGTCGTCGTCGATCGAACGGGCGCGTCGCGCCCGCAGGCTCTCGGCCGTCGCTGCGGCGCTCGCCGTCACCGCCGCTGCGCCCAACGTCCGCGCGGCTGACCGCGTGATGATCGCGCAGGCGCGCAATCCTTGCGCGCCGGGCAACCCTTGCGGCCCTTCGCGGCGTAGCGCAAATCCGTGCGCGCCTTCCGCGCGCAGCTCGAATCCCTGTGCGCCGTCGGGCAAGAGCGCGAATCCTTGCGCGCCATCGGGTAAAAGCGCAAACCCCTGTGCTCCGGCTGCGCGCGGCGGCAATCCGTGCGCGCCCGCGCGCAAGAGCGCCAATCCGTGCGCCCCTGCGGCCAGGTCCGCCAACCCCTGCGCGCCTGCCTCGGCGAAGTCGAATCCCTGTGCGCCCTCGGGCCGCAGCGCGAATCCGTGCGCGCCCGCCGCTTCCTCGCGTGCGAAAAACCCGTGCGGCCCCGCCCGGTAAATTTCGACGCGGCGTCCACCGCCGCTCTGGAAGCCATGTACGCAGCGGCGGCGCTTGCGCTGACCGCCATGCAATCGATGGCGACACGCGGTCGCAACCCGGTGACCGAGGCGCTCGACGGCGCCGCGGACATCAAGGAATGGGCGCATTATCCTGACGGCGATGCGCGCGATCGGGGCGGACGGGGGCGCTACTATTACCACGTTCACTGCGTCGAAGACCTCGGCGAGCGCGAACACGGGCATTTCCATGTTTTCCTCGATCCTCCGTCGGGCGAGGCGGAGCTGGCGCCCACGCATGTGATCGGTCTCGCCATGGACAGCGCGGGACGGCTCATCCGTCTGTTCACGACAAATGGCTGGGTGACCGGCGAATACTGGCGCGAGGCGGAGACCATCGTCGCCGCGCTCGACGGATTCTCGGTCGAGAGCGACCCGAAACGCTCCGATCTCGATGAATGGGTGTCTTCTGTCTTGCGGCTGTACCGCCCGCAGATCGTCGATTTGCTGCGCGGGCGCGATGCCGCCCTGCGGGAGATTTTCACGCGCGATCCGGCCTCGGATGCTCTAGAGGATCGGACGATCCGAGTCCTGTCGACGATGGACGTCGATCTCCTGCAGCAGATCGGCGCGCTCGAGGCGGCGCTGGACGACGCTGCGACCGGCTGAAGGAGGCCGTCTGCGGGGGGTGTTTCCGGGGCCTTCGGGATCGCTTATCAAGAGGGCGAGGACGCCACGAAGCCGGCCCTCCGCAGCCCCGCGCGGGCGGCGTCGACCAAGCCGAGGTCAGCCTTGTCTGATGCGCGTACGAGAGGATCGGGATTGCGTCCTGCGGCCCGCGTCGCCTTCGCCGCTGCTCTGGCCGCTGCGTCGCCCGTCGCGCAGGCGCAAGACGCCCGTCCAAAACGCATCGTCTCGATCAATCAATGCACGGACGAACTCGTGCTGCGGCTGGCCGATCCCGACCGCGTCGCATCGGTCAGTTGGCTGTCGCGCGATGCCGCGAATTCCAATGTCGCGGCGCTCGCGGACCGCGTTCCAGTCAATCACGGGCTGGCCGAAGAGGTCATGTCGCATCGGCCCGACGTCGTTCTCGCCGGCGCCTGGAGTTCGCGGACGACCATCGAGATACTGAAGCGTCTCGGCGTCAAACTGGTCGAATTCGACGTGCCGCGCACATTGGACGAAGCGCGCGCCGAAATCCGCAAGCTTGCCGCCGCAATCGGCGAACAGGAGCGCGGCGAGGCCATGGTGCGCGCGATAGACGCCGGCCTTGCGGCGCTGCCTTCGCCCAAGCCGTCCCTGCGCGCGCTCGTCATGCAGCCGAACGGCTTCACCGTGGAAAAGGGATCCTTGGTCGAAGACATCATGAACCGGGCCGGGCTCGAGAATTTGGCGTCGCGAGTGGGGTCCGGCGGCTATCTGCAAGTTCCGCTCGAAGCCGTGGCGCTACAACAGGCCGATGTCATGATCCTGAACAGCGAGGCCTACGGAGCGCCCTCGCTGGCGACCGCCGCGCTCGACCATCCGATCATCAAGGCGCTCGGCCGCAGGCTGCGGGTGATCGCTCTGCCGCCGAAACTCTGGACGTGCGTCGGACCCAATCTCGTGGACGCCACGCGATCGCTGATCGCACGGACGCGCGGCGCGGAAGCGGTGACGCGATGACGGCGGCCTCCGTCTGTCCCATCGCGCGCGCCGAGGCGACAAATCATGGGCGGCTCGTCGCCGGGCTTTGCCTGATTGTCGCCTGCGCCTTCGTGGGATCGCTGTTCGTCGGCTATGCCGGTCTCGATGTGCCGCAGGCGATTGCAGACGCCCTGCGCGGCGCGCAGACATTGCCAGCGATCGTGCTGGTCGAGCTTCGTGTGCCGCGTGCGCTGCTCGGCTGTTTCGTCGGCTTCAGCCTGGGGCTGGCAGGCGCGGCGATGCAAGGGTTCTTGCGCAATCCGCTCGCCGAGCCCGGCGTCGTCGGCGTATCGGGCGCCGCGGCGCTTGGCGCGGTGATCGCCTTCTACTCGGGCCTTTCGACGCTGGTCCCGCTCGCCCTGCCGTTCGGCGCCATCGCGGGCGCCATTTTCGCGGCCTTGCTCCTTTTCGCTCTGGTCGGTCGCGGCGCTGGCACGATGACGGTAATTCTTGCCGGCGTCGCCATCAACAGTTTCGCGGCGGCGCTGACCAGCCTCGCGCTCAATCTGTCGCCCAACGGATTTTCGGCGCTGGAGATCGTCTACTGGCTGATGGGCTCGCTGGTGGATCGCAGCCTGCCGCAAGTGTGGCTCGCGACGCCGTTCATGCTGGCAGGCTGGATCCTGCTGCTGACCGCCGCGCCGGCGCTCGACGCGCTCAGCCTCGGCGAGCCGACAGCGCGAAGCCTCGGCTTCGACATGACGCGCGTGCGGGTGCGGCTCGTCGTCGGCGCAGCGCTCGCCGTGGGCGCGTCGGTCGCCGTCAGCGGGGCGATCGGGTTTATCGGCCTCGTGGCGCCGCATGTCCTGCGGCCGTTCGTCGGGCACAAGCCCGGCAGGCTGCTCTTCGTCAGCGGCCTCGGCGGCGCGGCCCTTCTGCTGCTTGCCGACATTGCCGCGCGCCTGCTGCCGATCAGGCCGGAGTTGAAGCTCGGCGTGATCACGGCGATGGTCGGCGCGCCGTTCCTCTTCCAGCTCGTCTACCGTCTGCGGCGCGAGGCGTGATGCGGATCGACATCGCAGCCGCGACGATGCGCATCGAGGGCGCGACCATTCTCGATCGGGTCGACCTCGTCTTGACGCCCGGAGAAATCGTCGGGCTGATCGGACCGAATGGCGCCGGAAAATCGACGCTGCTGAAGGCGATCGCGGGATTGTCATCTCTATCCGAGGGCACGATCCGTTACGATGGCGCGCGCGCGAGAGAGATCGGCGCGGCGCGGCTCGCACGGCGTCTTGCCTATCTCGCGCAGGACGGCGAAGTCTCGTGGCCGCTACGCGTCGACCATGTCGTGGGTCTCGGGCGATTGCCGCATCGCACGCCCTTCGCCGGCGAGAGCGAGGAAGATCGCGGTGCGATCGAGCGCGCCATGGCGCTCGCCGAAGTCGCGCAGTTTCGCGCGCGTACGGTGCAGTCATTGTCCGGCGGCGAACGCATGCGCGTTCTGTTGGCGCGCGCGCTGGCGGTCGAATCGGAGATTCTTCTGGCAGACGAGCCGGTCGCGGCGGTCGATCCGCTGCACCAGCTGCGCGTGATGGATCTGCTGCGGCAGGTTGCTGCTTCCGGCAAATGCGTCGTGGTCGTGCTGCACGACCTCGCGCTTGCGGCGCGCTTCTGCAACCGCCTGGTCGTGCTCGCGGAGGGGCGCAAGCTGCTCGACGGGCCACCGGAGGCGCTGACGGACGCTATCATCGCGCGCGCCTATGGCGTTTCGACCCTGCGGGGCGAGCATCTCGGACAGGCCTTCATCCTGCCCTGGGCGCCGCTCGGACCTGGGCAGCGATAGGCGTGCGGCCTCAAGGCGAATCCGTTTTCGATTCCACGCTCCAGATTTCCGCGCCCTCACGGACGGCGTCATAGACCGCGCCGCCGATAGCCTCGCCGACAGCCGTGTGCAGCCCGGCGCAGCTCTCCGCATCGGGTCCAATCGGCGCCGCGACAATGACGCAATCTGTGCCGGTGCCGGTGATGCGCGGGCCAGCGCGCAGATGCGCCGTGTCGAACAGAGCCGCCGTGCGGGCTTGCGCGACGATCGAGATCGCCTCGATGTAAGCCGCATCGGACAATGGGCGCGTAACATGTACGAGCGTGTTGATCGTGCCGGGAAAGGCTTCGACTTTACGTCGCGCACCAATCGTTTCGCCATTGGCGAGGCCGACGGTCGCGACGCAACTCGCTACGCAGCGCTCCACGCTCCTGAAGGCCATGTGATGGCGCCTGATGTCGCGCGACGTCATGAAGGCGACGGCGTCGTGCAGGCCCCGGCGCGCCATCCGAACCTCGAGGAGTTTGAGCGGATCGACGTCTGGAGTGAGATCGGCGTTGCGCACTTCGAGCCAGGCGACGATGGACGTGTTCACGAACCCTGGTCGCGACAGCGACCAGCCGAGCGTGCGGCATTCTGTCGGCAGCCGCACGATCAGGTAGGGCTGATCGCATTCGACGACGAGCCCGCCCGCCGGCGTCGGGCTGTCGAAGCCGCCCTCCATCCGTTGCGCCTTTCGTGAAAATCCAATTCGGCCCGCATTACACGGCGCGGCGCTGGTCGACAATGATCGCGGTCGGCCGATCACATCGAGAGCGCACTGACGCTTGCGCCGCCGCAAACGAGCAGGGTCTGTCCGGTGACGAAATCGGCGGCTTCGTCGCAGAAGAAATCGACGGCGCGCGCGACATCGGCCGAGCGGCCGAGACGCCCGACCGGGATCGATCTTGCCAGCGCCTTGGCCCGCTCGGATTCTGGCGACATCACGCTCTCGAACATTTCCGTGTCGCCGATTGGGCCAGGCGAGACGACGTTGACGGTAATGCCGTGCGGCGCGAGTTCCAGCGCCCATGTGCGCGCCATGCCGATCATGCCGGCCTTGGTGGCGGAATAGACGGTGCGGGTCTGCAAACCCATGGCCGCGCGTGAGGAGATGAGCACGATGCGGCCGAAACGCGCTTGCTTCATGCCGGGCAAGGCGGTCTGTGCGAGTTCGATGGCTGCGCCCAGGTGCAATTGCGTGAGCGCGGCGAGATCGTCGAGTTGCACGTCCTCCAAGGGTTTGGCGCGGATGATTCCGGCATTGTGAATGATGTGGGTGATAGGTCCGCCGGCAAGCACGTTCTGTGCGGCCTGTTTCGTCGCGGCGGCGTCGGTCAGGTCGACCTCGACGAAGGAGAGTTTGTGATCGTTCCATTCGGGCCTGCGGCGCGACAGGCAGACCACCTCATGGCCGCGCGAAATCAGCTTTTGCGCGATGGCCGCGCCGATGCCGGTATTGCCACCGGTGACGATGGACCGGAATTTCGTCATGTTGCGGCTCCATCCGTCGCCACCAGCGCCAGTACGCGTAGCGGACTGCCGGACCCCTGCTTGATCTTCAGGGGCGCGGAGAAAATGACGGCGCCCTTCGGCGGCAATTGATCGAGATTGCACAGGCATTGAAGCCCGTATTTGCCGGCGCCGTGAATGTAATAATGCGCGGGATGCGGTGGATTGAAATGGGTCGCCTGGCCGTGATCGGTGCCGATCGTCTCGGTGCCGAAGCCATGAACGTCGCGTTTTTCCACCAGCCATTTCATGGCTTCGGGCGAGGGGCCGGGCGTGTGCGCGCCGTCATCCTTCATGTTGGCGTAGCCGCGCGGCGGCAGTTTCGACCAGTCGGTGCGCAACAGAACCCACGAACGCTTCGGGATCTTGCCGTGTTGCTGTTCCCATGCGAGCAGGTGATCGACATTCAGCGTAAAGTCGGGGTCCTCAGCGCATTGCGCGCTGACGTCGACGACGCAGGCGGGCGCGACGAAATTGGCGGGCGGGATCGTATCGACGCTGGCGTCGGGCATGTCGCGGCCGGTGATCCAGTGGATCGGCGCGTCGAAATGCGTGCCCGTATGCTCGCTCATCGTGAAATTGTTCCAGTACCAACCGGGGCCGCGCTCGTCGTAGCGGGATATTTCCTCCATGCGGAAGGGCGAGGCCTGACCGAATTCCGGCGGCAGGACGATGACGGGAAATTCCGGCGCCAGAGTCTGCGTGAGATCGACGACGCGAACGGCGCCGCTGGCGACAGCGCCGGCGAAGGCGAGAAGGTCGGCTGGGGAATAGGGACCTGCCATCTCACAACTCCCGTTCGAGCGCCTTGGGATTGGCCAAGAATCTGTCGCGAATGTCCTGCGCGATATCGCCGACGAAGACGTCTTCAAGTCCGCGCTTCAGCGCGTCGACAGCGGACTTCACAAGTTGCGCCGGCGCGACTTTCGGCGGCGGCAGTTCCTGAAACCAGTCCGTCTCGAGCGGCCCGTGAAAGATGTTGATGAACTTGACGCCGCCAGGCTTGAGTTCCGCGCGCAAAGAATGCGAGGCGGAGAGACAGGCTGCTTCCGTCGCCGAATAGGCGCCGAATTCCGGCCAGTTGGCGAGCGCATGCACGAACAGGAAATTGACGATGGCGGTGGCCGAATTCACGCCATCCGCGCCGCGGAAGCGCAGCGCGGGGCCGAAAGCCTGTGCGAGGCGCATCAGGCCGAAATAACGGATGTCCATTTCCTCGCGCGCGACCACGAGGCCCTTGCGCGCCATGATCCCGCCCGCGCGCACATGCTCTGATGTATTGACGATGATGTCGACGCGCCCGCCGATGTCGGCGGCGAGATCGTTCACCGATTCCGAATTGGTGAGATCGAGCGGCACGATCTCGACATTGGGAATCTTGCGCAGAGAATCTTCGCCCGGAAACGGCTTCCACGGATCAGAGACGCCGACGAAGACGATTGTGCAGCCGGCCTCAGACAGCGCTTTCGCGCAAGATTGCCCAACCGCCGTTCGGCCGTCCGTCACCAGCGCGCGGCGGAATTTCGGATCGCAGGTCATCTCGCGCAATTGTTTGTCGTCGGCCATGGCTGGCGTTTCCTTCACGGGCAGCGCGAAGGCCGCCGCCTGTCCGCTGCGATCGAGCTTGAGGCTCATCGTCACGCGATCGCCTTCGGCGAGATCGCCGTGGACATGCGCGACGATCGAGGGGCCACAATCCATCTGCACCGTGCCGACTCGCCACGGCATGCGCTCGCGATAATAGGCGTCGGTAGACGTGCGGATGGTGGTGACCGCAAGCAACTTGCCGCGGTCGGGAACGTCGCAGAACGCGGGCGCCGGCGCGAAGCAGCCGGGGCAGGCGTCGCGCGGCGGGTAGATGGTCTTTGCGCATGCGCGGCAGACCTGAAGCATGAAGCGGCCTTGCGCGGCGGCCGCGACAAGCCCCAGAGCAGTGCGGCTGCGCGCGCCGGGCGGCGACAGCGGCAGGCGCGTGCGCTTCAGCGGGTCCTTGCGTTTCGGGCGAACGAGCGGCTCGGTCATGACGCCCTCGCGAGCAGGGCGGCGGCGCTCGCCAGCCCCCGATCATAATTGATCATGCCGAAGCCGGAGACGAGCGCAATATTGGCGTCCTTGACCTGATTGTCGCCAGCTATGCCGCAGAGCTGGCGCATGGCTTCCACCAGCCCGAGATAGCCGCCGGCGGCGCCCGCCTGTCCGACCGACAATTGTCCGCCCGACGTATTGTGCGGGAAGTCGCCACGGAACGTGAGGTCGCGGTCGCGGACGAAAGCCGCCGCTTCGCCTTTCTGGCAGAAACCGAGGTCCTCGATCTGCATCAGCGAGATCACGGGATAATCGTCGTAGGTCTGCACGAGATCGACATCGGCCGGCTTCACGGCCGCCAGGCCGTAGAGATCGTCGAGATCGACGACCCAGCCGCCGCGATATTGGATCGGATCGTCCATGAAGGCGTTGTGGCGTTCGATGGTCGAGAGGATGCGCACGAAGGGCAGGCCGAGATCGCGCGCGCGTTCCTCGGTGCAGACCAAGAAGGCTTCCGCGCCGGCGCAGGGCATGACGCAATCGAAGAGATGAATGGGGTCGGAAATCGCGCGCGCATTCATGTATTCGTCGAGCGTGAGCGTTTTCTTCATCAGCGCATGCGGGAAGCAAAGCGCATTGTCGCGTTGCGCGACGCAGACGCGGCCGAAATCCTCGCGCGTCGCGCCGAAGCGGGTCATATAGTCGCGCGTGATCAGCGCGAAGGAGGCGTTGGGGCCGCCCGAGCCGTAGGGATAGACAGCGTCTTGCGCGAAACGCGAGAAGGTCGAGAGCGTGCGCCGGAAAGAGTCCACGTGATTGGCGTCGGCGGCGACGCAGGCAACCATATCGGCGTCTCCGGCTTGCACGGCGCGTGCTGCACGACGCAGCCCGACGACGCCACTCGCGCCGCCGAGCGGTACGTGATCGAGAAAGCGCGGGCTCAGGCCGAAATGTTGTGTGAGGCCGATCGCCGTGTCTGGCCCCACAGTAAAGGATGAGACCGAGAAGCCGTCGATGTCGGCGGGCTTCAGACGCGCCTGTTCGCTGAGCGCTCGCAGCGCGCGGCCGATCCACCAATGCGCGCCGTGGATGGAAAAACGCTCGTAGGGAATGGTCACGGGCGCTGCCGCGACCACGCCCTTGTAAGACTGGCGCTGGCGTTTGCTCATGCGCTGCGCTTCTTGAGGTTGCGCGTGTCATGGCAGAAGCCGGCTTCCATGCGGTCCTGCGCCAATTGTTTCAATGCGCCGCGCTGGATTTTCTGCGTGCCGGTGAGCGGAATCGAAGGCACGAACGACGTCCAGCCCGGCGCCTTGTAATAGGCGAGGCGCGAGAGACAGAATTCCGCGATCTCGCGCGCGAGCGCGGTCTCGTCGGCGGGCTTCTCGTGCGGCACGATCAGAGCCAGCACCTCGTCGCCGCGCACGGCGTCGGGCGTGGCGACGCAGGCGACCTGTTTGATCGCGGGGTGGCGCTGCAGCACGCTTTCGACTTCCACGGCGCTGATGTTCTCGCCGGAACGGCGGATGACGTTCTTGCGGCGGTCGACGAAATGAAACGAGCCGTCGGCGGCGCGGCGCACGACATCGCCGGTGTGGAACCAGCCGCCGGCCCAGGCTTCCGCGGTCGCTTGCGGGTCCTTGAGATATTCGCGGAAGAAGCCGAAGCGTGGATTTGCGCCGGCCCGGCGCACCAATAACTCGCCGGGCGTGTCAGTCGGCGCATCCGAACCGTCCTCCATAACGACGCGGGCCTCAACTTCTGGCGTCGCACGGCCAAAGCAATTCGCGCCGATGTGGCGCGGTTCCTCGTGCGCCGAGATCACCGCGCCGGAGCCCGTCTCGGTCATCGCCCAAGCTTCGATCAGCGGAAAGCCGAAACGCTGTTCGAAGGGTGCGTGCAGAAGACGGTCGACGCCGGCGCCGAAGCCGAAGCGGATGTTGTCGAGCCTGTCGGATGGAGCTTCCGGCGCCGCCATCAGCATGGCCGGCATGACGCCGAGATAGTGCAGGATCGTGGACCGGCTCTGGCGGACGGAATCCCACCAGCTCTTCGGGTGAAAGCGATCGACGAAGGTCAGGCAGCCCGCGACGCTGAGCATGCCCGCGGTCGAGCAGGCCATGGCATTCATGTGGAACAAGGGTAGCGGCGTGATCATGCGTTCGCAGTTCTGGCGCAGCGCGATCAGACCGCCTGTCTGTGCATACCAGTCGCCGCAGACGTGGAAATACTCGTTCGCCAGCACGCAGCCCTTGGGTCGCCCCGTCGTGCCGGAGGTGTAGAGCAGCGCGCATTCCGTATCCGACGTCGGCTGCTCCGGCTTTGCTGGCGTCGCGAGCGGCGCCGGCGTTCCATCGACATCGATCAGCGGCAGCGCACGGCCCACAGCGGCGGCGGCGCTTTCCATATCCTTGCGGCGCGCGGGGATGACAATGGCCGCGCACATGTCGGAATGGTCGATCATGTATTCGATTTCGGCTGCGCGCAGGTCCGGGTTGATCGGCACGAGCGAGACGCCGAGTCGGTTGAGCGCGAACCAGTGCCAGAAGAAGGTCGGTCGATTCTCGACGAGAATGCCGACGCGCTGGCCCGAGCCGAAGCCAGCGGCTTGGTAGGCGGACGACAGCGTCAGCACCCGTTCGAGCGCCTGCGCGTAATTGATTTCGCCAGATGCAATGCCGTAGGCCGCGGCCGTCTCCGGCAGGACGCAGAGAAAGGCACCCTGCGGATTTCGCGCGGCGGCGGCGGCGAAAAGGTCGAAGACGGAGCCCTTTACCATCCGCTCACATGAACAGCTGGATATTGCCGAAAGCGGCGTCGCAATTCACGAGATCGACGCGCTTGAGCTTGATGCGCAACTTGCCGTCCTCGACGGCGAGGTGGTGCGTCGCCCATGCGGCATAGAGCGTCTGTTCGTCGTTGCGCGTCTCGACATAATGCATGGAGGTCCACATCACGTAGGAATTTGCCGCCTCGTCGCGGCTCTCGACATGCGGCATCTGCAGCACGTGGTGGCTGCGGCTCTTGGGCTTCTGGCTGAATGTGCGCTCGCCTTTCAGGCGCTCGACGCGCACACTCAGCAATAGTTTGTCTTCATACATGAGGGAGCAGACGAGCTTGGGATCGGTTTGCCCCCATTCGAGCGGCATCCAGTAATAGCCGTCGTCGGCGAACAGGGTCAGCCAGTCCTCGAAACGCTGCTGGTCCAGCATGCGCGCCTCGCGCAACACGAAATCGACGAGCTCCTTGTCGGAGGGGACAGCGCCTTCAATCCTGGGGTCGTTCCTTTTCATGGCGCCCTCTCACATGTCCAGCGTCATGTAGTGCGCCCAGGCGCGATAGGTGTTGCGCATCACCCACTCGTTTGTGCCGACGGTGATGACATTCTTCTGCGTCAGTTCCGCCGGGTCAAAGAGCCGGTGCATGTTCACCCATTCATTGCCGTTTGCGTGCAGGCCCTCCTGCGCGCGCTCGTACATTTCCAGATCGTCATGGCCGACGACCGAGGTCGGCGCGTTGATCAGCCTGTTGTACATGAGCGTACGCTCCAGAAGCAGGTCCGGCGCATCGACGAGGCGGAAGGTCCAGGATTCCACCAGCGTCCGGTTCGCCGATATCGGCTTGAACAGGCGCAGCAGCTGAATCGGTCCCTTGATCATGATGTTGGGGAAATAGACCGTGTTGTGGCGCGCCTCGCTGAGGATGGCCTTGGCGCGCTCCTCGCCATAGGCGGCCGTCATCTGGTCGAAATAGCCGGGGATCGCGGAATAGTCGGAATGGATCGAGTGATGCACGCCGGTGTGGCCGTGGCCATTCTCCCAAACGCGAATGCCCATCTTGTCGAAGTCTTCGTAAGGCGACATGAAAGGTACGAAGATTTCGACCGCCATGGGCTTCGGCGTGCCTTCCGGCGCCTTCTGCCACATGGCCTTGGCGGTGCCGGCGGAAGATTCGTGCGCCACCATCGGGTGACACGTGTCGGTCTGGTTGTCGACCAGCATCTTCCAGTTGCAATTGTGCATATAACGCAGCACGCCGCCGGCGACCTGCAGCTTTCCGGCCGGCGAACGATCGACCATGTTGTCGAAACTCGACAGGCTGTCGCCGAAGAATTCCTCGAACCCCGGCCCCTCGTCGTTCAGCCGCGCGAAAACGAAGCCGCGATAGTTGTGCACGTTCTTGACGCGCGTCATGCCCTTGGCGGCGGGCGAATCCTTGAAGCCTGTATCGTCGTAGCCCTGCGTCCAAGGCAGGCTGAGCAGCGAGCCATCCGTGCGGAACCGCCAGGCGTGATAGGGACAGCGGAATACCTTGCCGGTATTGCCGCAGGTCTCGCCGGCGATCTTCACGCCCTTGTGCGGACAGCGGTTGAGGAGGACCTTCACCTCGCCGTCGGTGTGGCGCACCATAACGACGGGCTGCGAGCCGATGGTGGTCGTGTAGAAATCGCCCTCGTTCGCAACCTGGCTGTCGTGACCGACATAGACCCAGGTGTTGGCGAAGAGATGCTCCATCTCAAGCTGGAACAGTTCCTCGTCGACGAAGACATCGCGATGGACTTCGGCCTCGCGCACCAGCTTGCGGATCGCTTCTGCGTCGCCGGCGTAGCGTGACATGGCCAGCCTCCTCGATCGTGCGTCCGCGTCGGGACGGGGCGCTGCGGCTTCAGCGCGGCGCCTGGCGCCAGCAGGGCTCCGAGCGTTCGCGCAATTTAGTTTAATCATCAAGGGATAGCTGTCAACGCGCTCCGCTCCCCTCGTCGGTCGCGCGCGCTACGCCTGAAAAATGAACTAAAGAGCGCTGGAAACATGTAGGGCCGGGCTGTGATGACCGGCCTCGACAAGAGCGAAAGAAATTTAGGCTTGAAGCAAATTGCATCGATAGCCCGTGCATTGCGGGTTGGTCTACGTTGCGTCCGCAATCGCCCCGGTTCATGCTAGCGCCGAACCGGGCGGGGAGGAAAGGCATGGCGTCGGTGGGGCCGCGCGCACTTTATGCCAAAACGCGCCTCGGCGTCATTCACGCCGTCCGCGCCGGGACGGGCCGACCGATCCTCCTGCTGCACCAGACGCCGCGCTCGGTCGACGAATATCGAGATGTGCTGCCGCTTCTGGCCCGTGATTTTGCCGTCATCGCCAAGGATACGCCGGGCTTCGGCGCCTCGCCGGCGCTGGCCGGCGCAACGCCCTCTATCGAAGCCTGGGCCTCGGCGGGGCTGGCGCTGCTCGACGCGCTGGCGATTCAGGAAGCGGCGGTGGTCGGGCACCACACGGGCGCGGCGGTCGCGCTCGAGATCGCCGCCCAAGCGCCACAACGCGTCAGAGCGCTTGTGCTTTCCGCCTGTCCCTTCGTCGACGCCGAGCGCCGCGCGCGACACGCCACACATAGAGTAATCGACGATGTCGAGCCGCGCGCCGATGGCGCGCATCTCGCTGAGCTCTGGAACCGTCGTCGGCCGTTCTATCCGGAAGGCGATATGGACCTTCTTGCCCGCTTCATGACGGACGCGTTGCGCGCGGGTCCCATGGCGGCGGAGGGACACAGGGTGGTCAACCGCTATCGCATGGAAGAACGGGTCGGCCTCGTGGCGGCGCCGACCTTGGTGCTGGCGCCGACCGAGGATCCGCATGCCTATCCCGCCGCGTCGCGCGTCGCCGCAGCGATCCGGGGCAGCATTCTTGTCGAGGCGCGCGGCGCGATGGTTCCGTTTCCTGACCAATTGCCTCACGTCTTCGCAACGCTCGTGCGCGATTTCGTGATGGTCCAAACGTCGCGGCGATCTGACGAGTATGGGAGGGCGGGCGGATGAGAATCTTCTGGCAGAGCTTCGTCGATTCTACGATCAATGCCCCCTATATGCGTCGCCTGTCGGACTATCTGAACGGCATCGCGGCGCCGGGAACGAGCGTGCATGTCGAGGGCGTCAGTCCGCCGGACCGCGACTTTGGACGGCTCGCCGAACTGCGCTGCGCGATCGTGGCCATCGACAATGGCATTGCCGCGGAAGAGGCGGGATATGACGCCTGTGTCATGGGGCATTTCCAGGATCCGGGACTTTACGAACTCCGTTCGGCGTTGCGCATTCCGGTCGTCGGCGCGGGAGAGGCGACGCTCCTCGCCGCCTCGCAACTCGGCCGGCGGCTGGGGCTCGTCACGCTCGATCCGGTGTTCGAGGTCATGCATTACGAGCAGTCGGACCGCTACGGGCTCGGCGGGCGCGTGATGCATGTTGCGGGGCTTGGATGCCGGCCGGAGGATTTCGCCGCCGCCTTCGACGGCGATGCGGTCGCCAAGGCGCGCATGCTCGCCGATTTCACGGCCTGCGCCCGTCCAATGATCGAGGCGGGCGCCGATGTGATTGTGCCAGCGGGCGTTCTTCCTGGCCTTCTTATCGGCGGCGAGCGAGGTTTCTGCGTAGGTCGCGCGCCCGTGGTCAACTGCGCGGCGGTCGCGTTGAAGTCCGCGGAAATGTGGGTGCAGCTGCGCGCGCTCAACGATCTGGAGCCGAGCAGGGGCCCGAGCTTCGCGCTGGCCAATGCGCGGGCCAAGCAGGATTTTCGCGCTCTGCTCGCCCGCCCCGCTCGTTTCGATCGCCAATAATGTGGCTAGAAAGTTCTGACTTGAAATATATCCGCCTCGTCTTCCTGCTCGCCGAGAACCCTCCGGCCATGCATCGGAGATGCATGATATGCTCAAAATCTGACCGTGTTGCGCTGCAAAGAACCATGCGGCCTCGCTGGTGCGCACGCAAGACGTCTCATGTCGGCGCGATGTCGTGTTGACGATGTCGAGCAGATCGTTTTAGGCTTGATGTAATTTCTTCCACCCCGTCGAAAATGCGGGACAGTTCGAACAGATCGGGCAGAAGCGAAGCTTGTGAGGCCGCGTGCAGCTGGACGCATGAGAGCGTCTTATGCGCTGCGTCTTGAATCCGGCGGAGCTCCCGCATTCTTTGACTGGCGTGGAGCACTGCGCTTTCATGGACGCTCGAACGAGCATTTGTGTTGGATCGAAGGAGGGAATGATGCACAGACTTGCCGCAGTCGCCGTCTCCGCGCTGCTGGTCTCCGCGCCGGCGCAGGCCGAAATCAAACTGGGCTTCGTCACCGCGCTCAGCGGTCCAGCTGCGGCGCTTGGCATTCCCTACGCCAATGGGATGAAAGCCGCGCAGAAATACAAGAGCAAGATCGGTTCCGAGACCGTGACGGTGATCCAGCTCGACGACGGCTCCGATCCTGCCGCCACGACGCGCAATGCGCGCAAGCTGATCGAGGAAGAGAAGGTCGATATTCTGATCGGCACCGCCACTGCGCCGGGGACGATCGCGATGACGACGGTCGCCAACGAACTCGGCGTTCCCATGATCGCGGTCTCGCCGATCAAGATCGAGACGGCGGATCCCGCCAAGCAATGGACGATCGCGGTTCCGCAACCGCCGATGCTGATGGCCAAGGTCGTCGCCGACCGCATGAAGCGCGACAAGGTGCACAATGTCGGCTACATCGGCTTTTCCGACGCTTGGGGCGATCTCGTCTATGCTGGCGGCAAGGCGGCTGAAGAGCGCGGCGACATCAAGCTCACGACCAACGAGCGTTATGCGCGCACGGATACGTCGGTTACCGCGCAGATCCTGCGTATTCTCGCCACCAAGCCGGATGGCGTGCTGATCGGCGGATCCTCGACGCAGGCGGCGCTGCCGCTGCTGGCGCTGGCCGATCGTGGCTTCAAGGGCCACAATTATGGGCTCGCCTCGCTGATCAATCCGGATTTCGTACGTGTCGGCGGCAAGGCCGCGGAAGGCGTGCAGGTGTCGGCCGGGCCCGTGATCGTGTCCGAGCAATTGCCCGATGGGCATTTTTCCAAGAAGCTCTCGGCCGATTTCCGCGCCGCCTACAAGGAAGTGAACGGCTCGGAATCGCGCGACGGTTTCTCGGCATATTCGTTCGACGCCTATCTGATCTTCGCCGGCGCCGCGGAGCGCGCGCTCGGCAAGGCCAAGCCCGGCACGCCCGAGTTCCGCAAGGCGCTGCGCGACGAGATGCTCAACACCAAGGAACTCGCCGGCGTCCATGCCGTCTACAATTTCAAGCCGGGCCAGGGCTATGGCGTCGACGACCGCTCGCTGGTGATCGTCAAGCTCAGGGATGGCAAGTGGACCTACGCGCCCTGATCGGACGGAGGGGCTAGCTCGGGCGGGATCGCCGGATGACGTTCGACATTGCGGCGATCCTTGCCGTCGACGGAATCGCAAGCGGCGCGATCTATGCGCTCGTGGCGATCGGGACGGTCCTCCTGTTCTCGGTCACGCGGGTCATGTTCGTGCCGTTCGGCGATCTCGCCGCTTTCACGGCGTTGACGCTGGCCGCGCTCGATGACGGCAAGACGCCGGGCACGGTCAACCTCGTCATCGCGCTCGCCATCCTCGCTTTTTCGATGGAAGCCGTCGCGCTTGTGCGAGCGGGCGGTGCGAAAGGACTGCCGCGCGCTGCGCTTTTCTATCTCGTGATCCCGATTGCCGTCGCGCTTGCCGTGCGCCTGCTTGCGCCGGCGACGCCGCCGTTGCCGGCGCGCCTGATGATGGCGCTGGCGCTGATCGTGCCCGTGGCGCCGCTGCTCGATCGTATCGTCTTCCGGCCCGTGGCGGATGCGCCCGTGCTTGTCTTGCTGATCATTGCGGTCGCGCTGCATTTCGCGTTGGTCGGTCTCGGGCTTCTGTTCTTCGGGCCCGAAGGTGTGCGCACGCAACCGCTGACGTCATGGTCGACCGAAGTGTTCGGAGCGATCGTCTCTGGACAGACCGTCTGTATCGTCGTCGCTGCGATCGCGCTCAGCGCGCTGCTCTATGTCGGTTTCGAATTCACGCTGACCGGCAAGGCGTTGCGGGCGACGTCGTCCAATCGCACCGGCGCGCGGCTGATGGGCGTCCGGCCGGCGCGCGCCGGGACGATCGCCTATGTGCTCAGTTCCATTCTCGCGGGCGTCTCGGGCCTGCTGATCGCGCCGGTCAACACGATCTTCTACGATTCCGGCTTTCTGATCGGCCTCAAGGCCTTCGTCGGCGCGATCATCGGCGGCTTGCACTCCTATCCCGGAGCCGCGATCGGCGCCGTCATCGTTGGTCTGCTCGAGAGCTTCGCCTCCTTCGCCTCGAGCTCGCTGAAAGACGTGATCGTATTTTCGATCCTCGTTCCCATCCTCGTATGGCGTTCGCTGGTCTCCGTACATATCGAGGAGGAAGACGAGGAATGAGCCGCCGCGCCACGCTCATTGTTTCCTTCCTCGCGGTTGTCGCGCTCGCCTGCGCGCCACTGCTCTTTTCGTCCTTCACGATCAGTCTGTTCAACTACATCGGCATCTATGCGCTGGTGGCGATCGGGCTCGCATTGCTCACGGGCGTGGCGGGCATAGTCTCCTTCGGACAGGCGGCATTCGTCGGTGTCGCCGCCTATGCGACAGCATGGCTGAGCGCGCTCAACGGCTATTCGCCCTGGCTTGGGCTTCTCCTCGCGATCATCCTGACCTGCGCGGTCGCGGCCGCGCTCGGCGCCGCGACCCTACGGCTCGAGGGACACTTTCTGTCGCTCAGCACGCTCGCCTGGGGCCTCGCGATCGGCTTTCTGTTCGGCAATGTCGAGGGCCTCGGAAATTTCAGCGGCATTTCGAACATTCCGCCGATCCGCATCGGCGGTCACGCGCTGATGAAGAGCGAAGAGATCTACTACCTTGTTCTCCTGATGGTCGTGCTTTCGCTCGTCGCCATGTACAATCTCCTGGATTCCCGCTGGGGCCGTGCGCTTCGTGCGCTGCGTGGCGGCAATGTCCTGGTCGAGAGCCTCGGCGTCAATGCATTCCAGACCAAGCTCGCGGCCTTCGTCATCGCGGCCTTCCTCGCCGCTCTCTCGGGGTGGCTCTACGCGCATATGAGCCGCTTCGTCAGCCCGGCGAGTTTCGACGCGGCCATGGGCATCGAATATCTGATGATGGCTATGGTCGGCGGGCAGGGCAGCCTGATCGGGGGCGTCGTCGGCGCCTCCATCATCACATTCCTGAAGAACGCCATTCAGGACTACCTGCCGTTGATCTCCCCCAATGCCGCAGGGCAACTCGAAGTCGTCGCCTTCGCCGCGATCTTCATCGTCTTCCTGCAATATGCGCGACGTGGCGTCGTGCCGTTCATCGCGGCGCGCCTGCCAAACGCGAGACCGACGGCGCCGGCGCCAGCCGCCGCGCTCGATTTGCGCGCCCAGCCCGCGACGGGCGCGCCGCTTTTGAAGGTCGATCAGGCGATGCGTCGCTTCGGCGGGCTCATAGCGGTCAACGCGGTTTCCTTCGACGTGCGCGCAGGCGAAATCGTCGGGCTGATTGGGCCGAACGGCGCCGGCAAGAGCACGATGTTCAACCTGCTGACAGGCGCGCTGCAGCTCGATGGCGGCGAAATCGAGTTTTCCGGACTGCCGATTAGCAGAGCGCCGCAACGCGCCATCGCGCGCGCCGGGATCGCCAGGACGTTCCAGCATGTGAAGCTGCGCCCGCGCATGAGCGTGCTCGACAATGTTCTGCTCGGCGCGCATGGCCGGCTTCAATCCGGTATCGTCCGCGGCATGCTGCGGCTCGAACGCTCGGAAGAAGCGCGCGCACGGGCCGAGGCGATGCGCCAGCTCGAGCGCACCGGGCTCGCGGAACATGCCTTCGACGTTGCCGGTTCACTGCCGCTCGGCAAGCAACGGCTCGTCGAGATCGCGCGCGCGCTTGCCGCCGACCCGACGCTGCTGGTGCTCGACGAGCCAGCGGCTGGACTGCGTCGCAACGAAAAGATGGAGCTTGCGACGCTGCTGCGCGAATTGCGCGCCGACCGACTTACGGTCCTGCTGGTCGAGCACGACATGGAGTTCGTCATGTCGCTTGTCGACCGGATCGTCGTCATGGATTTCGGCTCCAAGATCAGCGAAGGCCTACCGGCGGAGGTGCGCGCCGATCCGCGCGTTCAGGAAGCCTATCTCGGAGGGGTCGCATGACCGCGCTCCTGACCCTCGACAAGGTCAGCGTCTCCTACGGCCGCATCCAGGCGGTGCGGGAAGTCTCGGTCTCGATCGATCCAGGTCAGATCGTCACGATCATCGGGCCGAACGGGGCGGGCAAGACGACGCTGATGCTGGCGGCGATCGGGCTGCTGCCGTCGATCGGCGCCATGCGCTACGAAGGCGAGGACCTCGCGGACGTCGACGTGGAGGCGCGCGTCGAGCGTGGCATGTGCCTCGTGCCGGAGCGGCGCGAATTGTTTCACGACATGAATGTCGAAGACAATTTGACGCTGGGCGCCTATTCGCGTCGCGCGAAAGCCGACATTCGGCGCGATCTCGACGATGTCTTCGACCGGTTTCCGCGTCTGAGGGAACGAAGCCGGCAATTGGCGGGAACTCTGTCCGGCGGCGAGCGCCAGATGCTCGCGCTCGGCCGGGCGCTTATGGCTAAGCCACGGCTGCTGCTGCTCGACGAGCCGAGCCTCGGCCTCGCGCCGCTGATCGTTCGTGAAATCTTCAAGACCATCGCCTCGCTGCGCAACCTTGGGATTTCGATCCTGCTGGTCGAGCAGAATGCGCGCGCCGCGCTGGAGACGGCCGATGTCGGCTATGTCCTGGAGACCGGGCAGGTAACCCAGCAGGGCGCGGCGAGCGAACTCATCGGCGACCCGAAGCTGATCGCAGCCTATCTCGGCGGTCACTGATCGCTAGAGGACCGGCTTGCGCGCGAGGCCGAGACGGCGCAGCGAATCCGCGAAAGCCGACAGCCGCTTCTCGCGATAGGCGTCGACGTCGAGGCCGTCGTAGTTCAGAAAACCCTGTCGCGTCTTCAGGCCGATGCGGCCTTCCGCCATGTTGCGCTCGATGATGTCGGGCGCGGCATAGCGGTCGTTGCCGAGCGCGCCCGTCATGTAGCGGCTGGTGTGATAGAGGATGTCGCCGCCGCCCCAGTCGATGAATTCGAGCAGGCCGAGAATGGCGAAGCGGAAGCCGAAACCGTAGATGATCGCCTTGTCGATTTCTTCGGCCGTCGCGACGCCTTCCTCCACCATGCGGGCCGCCTCGTTCATCGCCATGCCCTGGATGCGCGGCACGATATAGCCGGGGCGCGCGGCGCAGACGACGGGCGCCTTGCCGATGCCTTCGAGCATGGACTTGATCGCCGCCGTCGTTTCGGGCCGTGTCCGTGCGCCGGGCGAGAGTTCAACAAGCGGCACGAGAAAGGCCGGATTGAGCCAGTGGGCGTTGAGGAAGCGGCCGGGATTGACGACGGCGTCAGCCATGTCGTCGACGAGAATGGTCGACGTGGTCGAGGCGATGATGGTGTCCTTGGCCGCGAGCGCGGATGCGCGCGCCAGCGCATCGCGTTTGAGGTCGAGCACTTCCGGCAGAGCCTCGAAGATGTAGTCAGAATTGCCGAACGCCTCGGCCGCGTGGCGCGCCGGGACGATGCGGACACGCTTCATCAGGATTGCGACGTCGCTGTCGTCCATCAGGCCGATGCGGGCAAGAGTGTGGAATATTCCCTCGATCTCGACTGTGGCGTCGTGCGCGATGCGATCGAAATCGGCTTGCGGTCGTTCCTTGAAATCGACGACGGCGACGTCGTGGCCGGCATAGGCGAAGACGACGGCGACGCCACGCCCCATCCGACCCGCGCCGAGGCTTGCGATCCGCATCAGGCGAAACCCTCGGCCAAAAGCGACTGCAGAGCGTCCTTGCTCATGCCGTCGACGCCGAGAGTGGTCAGCGTGCGGCCGGTCTTCATGAAATCCTCGCCGACGATGGCCGAGCCGATCGCCAGGAAGGAGTTTGCGAGCGGCGCCGCGACGCCGGCGAGTTCGGCGCAGGAGATCAGGAAGGACAGGCCGATCCGCGTGTCTTCGAGCATGTAGCGGTGCCGCGTAAGCACGATGCGTTCGCGCCAGTCGCCGGAATCGGTCAATGTGTCGTGCGCTTCGGCTTCGTACATCCAGGCGCGCTTGGCATAGTGATCGGCGAGCGGGAAGTGCGGCGCGCCATAACCGAAGGCTTCGCGGATGGCCATGCGCTCGGCGTCGAGTTGATCGGTGACGCGCCGGATCGTGGGTTGCGTACCCTCCTTGTGAATGTCCCAGCGGTCGAAATGCTCGAGCGGCCCGGCATTCATGGTGATCAGCGGCGGATGGATGATCGGCCCGGCGTTCATCAGCGCGCCAGAGAGAATGTCGCCGCAATCCTCGATGGCGCGCGGAAAGGCGCGGCCGATCACATCGAGCGCATGCGCTTTGTCGACCAGTGGAAACACGCCCGTGGGCAGGCGCACGCCGCGTCCTGAAATGCGCACCTCATAAGGCCCCTGCTTGCGCGCGAGCCATGGTAGCGTTCCGGTTTCGGCGAAGCACACGCCTTTGGCGCGCCCGGCGTCGTGCGCGGCTTTCGCGAATATGTAGGAGCCGAACGTGCCGGGCGGCAGGTAGACGACCTGGCCCGGCTCGAGCAAAGGCGCGACGCGCCGGGCGAGGTCTTGCTGCGCGAACGCCGGCGTGGGGCAGAGAATGAGTTCAGCGCCGCGCACGGCCGCGGCAATGTCCGCGGTGATCGACGCGATCCTGGCCGTTTGCCGGCCCTTGCCGTCGATGCGCTCGATTGTTCCGCCGGCGGCGAGATGCGCATCGACATCCGCCTGGTCGCGTCGCGCGAGGGCGACTTCGTGACCGGCCAGGGTAAAATCGACAGCCGCCGCAAAGGAGCCGTTGCCGCCCCCGAGAACTGCAATCTTCATCGTCGCTCTCCGACGCTACGGCCTGATCGATTGGATTATTTTTGACTTGAAGGATCGTGTCAACATGCCGACTGACGCGAATCTCTCTGCTTTGGAGGCAAAAAGCCATGTGGAGCCAGAGCCGAGGCCTAATGTAGAACGCTAGTCGTTCAATGTTTGTGACAATTGCGCTTGACGCCTCGCCGGGGGAGGAGCCAAGTATGACGTCATAAGCGCCCTTCGGCTGCCCGCCGCGAGCCCGAGCATGGACGACAGAACCGACCTATCGGAAGACCGCCAGGACGATGTCAGCACGGACATTCAGCTCGACCTGCGCACGTGGCTGAAACTTCTGACCTGCACGACGCTGATCAGCGCGGAGCTTCGTCGACAATTGCGCGAACAATTCGACTTCACGCTGCCGCGTTTCGACATGCTGGCGCAGCTCGATCGCGAGCCGGGCGGACTGGTTTTGACGGAACTGTCGAAGCGGCTGATGGTGTCGCCGGGCAATGTCACGCCGATCATGAACCGACTTCTGGAGGAAGGTTATATTACGCGCTCGACATCGAGCCTCGACCGGCGTGTGCAGATCGTGTGTCTCACGGCGGAAGGTCGCAAGAAATTCAGACGCATGGCCAAGAAACATGGCCAATGGGTGAATGCGATGATGGGCGGACTAGAGCTCGAAGAACGCCGTTCGCTCAGCGGCCTGCTCGATCGGCTGAAAGCGAACCTGCGCGACGGCAGCGGCGCCGACGCGAAATAGGGGCGACGCCCCTACAGCTCGTGCTTTCGTACATTGTCGATCATGCGCGACAGAACACTTGCGCAGACGTCGATTTCCTCGGCCGAGATGCCCTGCATGAGATTGTCGGTGCGGCGCGCGATCTGCGGCCATACCTTCTTCAAGAGCGCCGCGCCATCCTTCGTCAGCGCGACCTCGCGCCGGCGCTGGTCGCGCGCTCCGTGTTCGCGCGTCACCAGTCCCGTCTCCAGCATCTGATCGATCGTGCGGCTCGCACTCGATTGTTCGACGACCGCCAACACGGAGATTTCGTTGACGGTCAGCTTTCCGTAGATGTGTAGGACGGAGAGGGTGCGCAATGCCGCATTGTTCAGCCCCATGGCCACCAGAAACCGGTTCTGGTCGGCGCTGATGCGGTTGGACAGCCGATTGACGAGATAGGGAACGTAGGCGCGCAATTCCTCCGGCGTGGCTGGCGGCGCCCCCGCGGATTGCGTCGATGCGCGCGGCTTGCGTGACGGAGCCAGCATCGTCAAGCGAAGCTCTCGACGGTCTTGATGGCGCCGTCGAGCGTGACGCCCGAAGCGTCGCGAATCGCCGCCTCGCGCAGGCGACGCGCCCAGTCGGCGGCGTCCTCGCGTTTTTCGAGCTTGCGGATGGCGGCCATGACGCGATCGTATTTCGACAGGCCGCGCGCATGGGTGTCGGAATAGCCCTTGATGAGGCGGCGACAGTTCAGAATCTCGACGCCGAGATCGTAATTGCGCGCGACCGCCTCGAGCGCGCGTTCGATCCAGGCGTCGCGGTGCGCGACTTCGATCGCGTGACGGTGCGAACCGGGCCGGCGCGATTTCATTCCGGCGATTGCATAGAGCGTCGCAAAGCCGAACGCGGAGTATGCCTTAATGCGGCGACCCTTGTTCATGCGGGCGTCGATCCAGCCGACGAGGCGCGGTCGCGCGTTGAGCCAGTCCGCCCAAGCTGTCGGAGCCATGCCGATCAGTTCTTCCGCACGGGGGTGAAAATACTCGGTGGTCTGCAGGACCTGATTGTCCTTCAATCCGATCTCGCGCTCCACACGCGCGCGTCGGCTGGCGCGGGTCTTGAGGTCGGCGACGCGGATGACATCGTCATAGGCCATGGCGTTGGCGAGATATTTGGCGGCGGCGGTCGTGAAGGCGTAGTCGCGCGCCGCGCCTCCCGCAGCCTCGTCGGCCGCGCGCAAGCGCGCAAGCAGATCGAGATAGTCTTGCGCATAGGCCGCATCCTGGAAGTCGACAACCTTGGACGCGCCTCGCCGCGCCATGTCTTGCGCGGGCGCAGGTATTTCGCGCTCGATGCGATCGAGAACGTCGTTCGGCAAGGCAAGTTGCGAGGGCGCGGCGTTCTCCGGCGACTCCGAAGGAGCGGGCGTCGGCGCGGTGGCGCGATCGAGCGCTGCATCGAAGGCGGCGAGGCTTGAATTTTGTCCCTTGGCTTCGCCTTGCAGCAGAGCCCGAAACTTGTCGACCGGGAAGGGCAGGGCGCCGGATGCGGCGAGCGCGCCAAACATCGCCGCTGAGATCATGCTGCCATGGCGCGCTGCGAGCGCATTCATGTCGAAGACGATTTCGCGCTTGGCGACCACGCCGATCGCCTGCGCCACCGCGCTCGAATCGGCGATCGCCTCGCCCGGAGCAATCTTTTCTACCGTCGCGAAGGCGCGGTGATCCGAGGCGATCAGCGTCGTCTTGTCGGGGGTGACGAGGCCGCGCAGGATCGAGCGGCCGGCCTCCATATATTCGGCCGCCATCACGACATCGACATCGCCGGGCGTCGGCATGAGCGAGAGGATGGGATTGAGTCCATCCTGCGGCGGCATGCATTCGATGTAGTAGAGCGTTGCGCCGGTGCGCTGGGCGACGCCGGGCACGCTGGTCGATTGCGCGACCCAGCCTTCCGTTTCGGCGAGACGCACGATCCAGTCGGTCAGCACGCCGCCGCCCTGTCCACCCATGGCGAGGATGGCGATGGAAATCGGGCGCTCGGCGGCAGGGCCTGCGGCGCCAAGCGGCAGGTGAACGGTTTCGTCCTTCATGCCGCGGCTCCCTGACGTTCGCGGCGCGCCTGCAGCCAGCCGATGAATCTTTGCGTCATGCGCTGGCGCCACAGATCGAAAGCGTTGGGATTGTGCACGACGTCCGCGCGGAAGAAGGAGGGGCAGAGGACGGCGGCATCCGCGACCTCGCCGCAATTGCCGCATCCGACGCAGGTATGGTCGATTGAAGCGACGGGATCGTCGCGCAAGGGATCGTCGAGCTGCTTGACGGACAGCGAGGGGCAGCCGGACAGTCGCATGCAGGCGTGGTCTCCCGTGCAGACGTCTTCGTCGACGCCGAAACGCTCCTTCACCACGCGCGCGCCGTTGCGGATCGCGCCGTCGATCTGCGGCCGCACGCGGCGCTGCTTGTTGAGCATGCATTCCGAGGATGCGACGATGATTTTTGGCCCCTCCTCCTTCGTCGTCAACGCTTCCTTCAATGTGTCGCGCAGGCGACCGACATCATAGGTCCGATCGAGCTGGCGCACCCATTTGGCGCCAATGCCCTTCACAGCCTTCACGATCGAATTGTTGGTGGTGCGGCGTGGATTTTTCGCGCGGGAGGAGAGAATGTCCTGACCGCCGGTGGCGGACGTGTAGAAATTGTCGATGATCAGGAAGACGCCGTCGTGCTTGTTGAAGACGGCATTTCCGATGCCGCTGGTCAGACCATTGTGCCAGAAGCCGCCGTCGCCCATGACGGCGATGGAGCGTTTGCCGGCCTTGACGTTGAAGGCCGACGCCGAGGCAGGACCGAGACCGAAGCCCATGGTGGTCGCGCCGATGTTGAAGGGCGGCAGGATCGAGAAGAGATGGCAGCCGATATCGGCGGACACGTGATGCAGGCCGAGCTCCTGTTCAACGAGCTTCATCGCAGCGAAGACTGGCCGTTCAGGGCAGCCGGTGCACAGGCCCGGCGGGCGTTCCGGTACGGTCTGCTTCAGCTTCTGTACCTCCGCGAGCGCCAGAACCGGCGACGGGTCGGGCGCGGGCGGCCTGTTGCCGAGCAGGCGCGGCTCGCTTTCCTCGATGAACCTGCGCAATCCGTTGAGCAGGACCTGCGAGGTGTAGTCGCCGGCCATGGGCAAGATGTCCTTTCCGCGCACGCGCGCGGAAATCTTGCGGCGACGCAGCGCGGTGTTGACGGCCTGTTCGATATATTCCGGCTGTCCTTCCTCGACAACAATGACGTGGTCCTTGTCGCGACAGAAGGTCTCGAGCTCGTCCTCGATGACGGGATAGGTCACGTTCATCACGTAGAGCGGGACCTGGGTGCGGCCATAGGCGTCACTCAGTCCGAGATATTGCAGCGCGCGGATGACATTGTTGTACATGCCGCCCTGCAGCACGATGCCGACCTTCGCGTCCTGCGGCCCGATGAATTCGTTCAGCTTGTGCCGCTTGACGAATTCGATCGCGGCCGGAAATCGTTTGGCGATCTTTTCGCGCTCGTGCTCGTAGGCGGCGGGCGGCAGGACGATGCGGCCGAGGTCGCGCACGGGATTTTCCAGCGCGTCCTTGATCGTGAAGGACGGACGAACATTGTCCTTCGTCTTGAAATATCCGTGCATGTGGCAGGCGCGCACACGCACTTCCAGCATGACCGGCGTGTTGGAAGCTTCCGAAAGCTCAAACCCTTTCTCGATCATGTTGACGATGCATTCGTGATCAGGGCGCGGATCGAGCAGCCAGATTTGCGATTTCATCGCGAAGGCGTGGGTGCGCTCCTGCATGATGGAAGAGCCCTCGCCGTAATCCTCGCCGACAATGATCATGGCGCCGCCGGTGACGCCGCCGGACGCGAGATTGGCGAGCGCATCCGAGGCGACATTTGTGCCGACGGTCGATTTCCACGCGACCGCGCCACGCAGGGGATACATGACGGAGGCTGACAGCATGGCCGCGGCAGCCGCCTCGTTGGCCGAGCTCTGGAAGACGACGCCGAGCTCGTCGAGGACGTCCTTGGCGTCGCCGAGCACGTCGATGAGATGGGAGATGGGCGAACCCGGATATCCGCCGACGTAGGAGACGCCGGACTGCAGCAGCGCCTTTGTGATGGCGAGAATGCCCTCGCCGCGAAACGTATCGCCGTCGCCGAGCCTGAGATCCTCGACTTCGCGTGCGAAAGAGCGTTCGGCCATGGCGGGTCTCCGATATATGGAAATGCATATATCTGTCGGCGCGCGCGGTCAATCGAAGGCTTGGGGCGTTGACCAGTTGGATATCTTAGAAATAAGATAATCATGTAAAAGATAAGGATAGGGCGATGTGGCGACCTCCGCAGCGTATCCAGTTCGAGCCGAAGCTCGGCCGCGTTCCGAGCGCCGAGGAAGCCGCGGTCTCGCGCCTGTTCTCTCGCGTGAAGGTCGGCGCGCTCGAGCTCGAGCAGCGCACCTGGGTGCCGGCCATGGTGCCTTGGCGCGCGTCGGATGACGGATATGTCACGGATGACGTCGTCGATTGGTATTGCCGCTTCGCGCGCGGGCGCCCGGGCGCGATCGTCATCGAGGCGACCGGCATTCGCGATGTGCCGAGCGGGCCGCTGCTGCGGATCGGGCATGATCGTTTTCTTCCCGGGCTCGAACGCCTGACCAAGGCCGTGCGCGAGGCGAGCGGCGGGCATACGAGGCTGCTCATCCAGATCATCGATTTCTTGTCGATCCGTCGCAGGCCCGAGCGTCAGAAGTACTTCCAGCAATTCCTGCGCGTGAGCGATGCGCATCGCGAAGCGCTCGGCATGTCCGGGCTTAGCGAAGCGGATGTGCGCGAGAAGCTGGCGATGTTGTCCGACGAAAAGCTTGCGAACATCCTGTCGTCGCGCGAAATGGAATCCTTGCGGCACGGCCATCGCGAACGCGTGACGGATGTGGAGTTCGCTCATATCCGCGACCTGCCGAAAATCTTGCCCGACCTGTTCTCATCCGCTGCCTTGCGCGCGAAGAATGCGGGCTTCGATGGCGTCGAGCTGCACTATGCGCACGCCTATACGATGGCGTCGTTCCTCTCGCGCACGAATACGCGCGAGGATGGTTATGGCGGCTCGCTCGAAGGCCGTGCGCGGCTGCCGCTGGAAGTCATTTCCGCTGTGCGTGAAAAAGTCGGCGCGGATTACACGCTCGGCTGCCGCTTTCTGGCCGAAGAATGCATCGCGGGCGGCAGCACCGTGGAGGACGCCCGCTATTTCGGCGTCGCCTTTGCGCGCGCCGGTCTCGATTTTCTGTCGACCTCGCGCGGCGGCAAGTTCGACGACGCCAAGCAGCCCGGCGTCGGGCAGGCCGCTTATCCCTATACGGGGCCGAGCGGCTACGAATGCATGCCGCAATATATATCGGACGAGCAGGGCCCGTTCGGTCGCAATGTGAAAGCGACAGCGGCGATCCGCAGAGCTGTGCGCGACGCCGGCTTCGCAACGCCTCTCGTGTGCACGGGCGGCGTCCACAATTTCGACATGGCCGAGAATATGTTGGCCGACGGCGTCTGCGACATCGTCGGCTCGGCGCGGCAATCGCTCGCCGATCCCGACTGGAC
>JAGRKN010000280.1:0-3108 GCA_020442275.1 Rhodoblastus sp.
ACACCGCTCTGGAGAAATGCGTGCCGCCATACCTACGCGAAACGTCTCAAGTTGATGGAAATCGACTCATAGTGCGATTACTAACTGGCGTCAACCGCTCGCGGACCGGCCCTAGCCGTCGAAATTTCATGACGTTAGGGCAGAAGCAAGCAATTGGGCGATGTTAACAGGAAGCGTAGAAACCGATCGAAGCCAGCCGCTTTTCGCAGCTGCGCGGCCGCGCGATCCGCGGGAATCTGCCTATTTCGTAGGCGTCCTCGCCCTGGCGATCCTCGCCCACGCGATCCTGATCGGCCTCGTCGCGTGGAGCGAACTCGGCGACCGGAAGACCGGCGGGACCGCGGCGGTCGAAATTCCCGTGGAACTGGCGACGCCCGAAGAAGCAAACGGGCGTACCGAAATGAAACAGGCGCCGCCGGCCGGCGCTTCGGCGGCAATCGAACCGCGCGACCAGACGCAACCGGAGCCGCAAGCGCCGCAGGCCGAGTCGCCGCAAGGCGCGGCCGAGCCGGGCAAGGTGGTCGAGCGACCGAAAGAAACCGACCTGCCGCAAGCCGCGCGGACGCATGGCGGCGAGAGCAAGCCTGAAAGGCCCACCGAGGAGCCCGCCAATCCCTTCGGCGGTCTGGCCGAAGTGCAAAAGCCCGCGCCGGTCGAGCCGACCCCGACATTCCTGTCGCCGCAATCGATGACAGCGGCGGCGCGGCCGAAGCCCGCGCAGGACCCGACCAACGACAATTACCGCGCCAAGGTCTTGGGCAAAGTCGCGGCCAACATGATCGACCCGGAGCGCCCACGTCCCAAGGCGCTGGCGATCGTCGGCTTCAGGGTCGATGCGCAGGGCAATCTGGAATCAGCATGGCTGGCGCGCCCCTCGGGCCATGCCGATCTCGACGCCGAGGCGCTCGACATGGTGCGCCGCTCCGCGCCCTTTCCGCCGCCGCCCGCAGGCGCCGACCGCAATTTCGGCGCGGCGATCGCGTTCGGCGGAGATGGCGGTTAACTGCGGCCCTTGCCGCCGAGTTCGAGAATCCAGGCGGCGAGCGCGTCGACCTCGTCCGCCGTGAGAATCAGGTTCGGCATGTTCCGGTGCGAGGAGCGCAGGAAGACCTTCAGCGACAGTTCGGTGGTCGACGGCATTTTCGCGATATCGGCGAAGCTCGGGCCTTCACGGCCCGCCGCCGCCGGACCGACGCCGACGTCATGACACTGAGCGCATTGCGCCTGCGCGACCTTGCGGCCGTCGGCGGGCTCTGCGAGAGCGACGCCGGCGGCGGCGCACATGGCAAGGCCCGCAATCAAACCCTTCAGCATCGTCCAGGCCTCCGTGAACTATCGACGCATTATACAGAAGAATGTGGCTGGCGGGCCCTGTCGCGCTTCGCCGCAGGGCGCATTGTCGTCACGCCTTGCCCTGCTTCTTCGCCCTGCCCGCGCCCTTCGGCCATTTGCCGGGCCAGGAGACGATGAAATCGGGCAGGTCGTCTACGGCCACGTCTTCCTCCAGCGCGGACACCTTCTCGTGGCACGACACGCCGGCGCGCCGCACGCTGTCGGGATCGCCGGAAATCAGGGGATGCCAGTCCGGCAGATCCTTGCCCTCGCGCCGCAGCCGATAGGCGCAGGTCGGCGGCAGCCACGGGATCGTCTCGACGTTCTCGGGCGTCAGTCGCACGCAATCGTGCACTTTTCGCGCCCGTCGCGCGTAGTCGCGGCAGCGGCAGGTTCCGGGCGCGAACAATTTGCAGGCGACGTCGGTGAAATGAATTTTTCCCGTGTCCTCGTCTTCCAGCTTGACGAGGCAGCAGCGTCCGCAGCCGTCGCACAAAGCCTCCCACTCGCGGCGGGAAAGCTCGGCCAGGGGCTTGCGCCAGAACGGGGGGCCGGCCGCCGGGGTTTTCTTGCCCGCCGGGGCTTTCTCTCCTGCCGGGGGGTTGCCGTCATTGCGTCGCATTTGCGTCATTCTGGCGCCGAACCGCGGGGCACGAATTGTGCTGGATCGCGCGACCCGCGCAATGCGCGTCGTTGCGCTCGGCGTCAAGTCGTTTAGAAAGCCTTAACCCGGGGGATGTGGACGTTGCGGCGCCAGGGAGACGATGGCGGGATTTTCGCGAGCTTGCGCAAGCGCGTGAGCCGGGCGGGCCTTGCCGTCGATTCCTTCGTCGATTCCTGGTTCTTCGAGAGCAGCCGCCGGACGCGCGACAATTTCGCGGCCTTCGCGGCTTTCATGGACCGCTTCCACGTTTCTGGCCTCAAGAAACTCGGCGTCGAACTCGCCTGCGAGACGCTCACGCTCGGGCTCGGCGGCCTGATCGTCGCGCTCACCTTCGCCCAGCTCGCCTTTCGCGAGACCTCCGACGACTGGCTGAAGAAGCAGGACCTCGCCGTCACCTTCCTCGACCGCTACGGCAAGGAAGTCGGCAAGCGCGGCATCCTGCACGACGATTCCGTCTCGCTCGACCAATTGCCCGACAATCTCATCAAGGCCGTGCTGGCGACCGAGGACCGGCGCTTCTTCGATCACTGGGGCGTCGACCCGATCGGCACGTTGCGCGCTCTGTCCGCCAATGCGCGCGCCAGCGGCGTCGTGCAGGGCGGCTCGACGCTGACGCAGCAGCTCGCCAAGAACCTGTTCCTGACCAATGAGCGCTCGCTGGAGCGCAAGATCCGCGAAGTGTTTCTGGCCATGTGGCTCGAGGCGCGGCTGTCGAAACGCGAAATCCTGAAACTCTATCTCGACCGCGCCTACATGGGCGGCGGCACGTTCGGCGTGCAGGCGGCCGCCGAATTCTACTTCGGCAAATCGATCAAGGATGTCACGCTCGCAGAGGCTGCGATGCTGGCCGGCCTGTTCAAGGCGCCGACCAAGTTCGCGCCGCACGTCAACCTGCCGGCGGCCCGCGCACGCGCCGCCGACGTTTTGAACAATCTCGTCGACGCCGGCTTCATGACGCAGAGCCAGATCTTTACGGCGCTGCGCAATCCCGCGACGCCGGTGGAGCGCGATCGCGTGGATTCGCCGGACTGGTACCTCGACTGGGCCTTCCAGGAGATCAAGAAACTCGCGCTCGACGGCAAGCTCGGCTCCGACCGCGTGCTGACCGTGCG
>JAGRKN010000280.1:3254-9802 GCA_020442275.1 Rhodoblastus sp.
GCGACTATGGCGCGAGCCAGTTCAATCGCGCGACGGATGCGTTGCGCCAGCCGGGCTCATCGTTCAAGCCCTACGTCTATCTGACCGCGTTGATGAGCGGAAAGTTCAACCCGAGCACGATCGTGGTCGACGGGCCCGTGTGCATCGGCAACTGGTGCCCGAAGAACTACGGCGGCAGCTATGCAGGATCGCTGCCGCTGACGAATGCGCTCGCGCGCTCGCTCAACACGGTCGCGGTCAAACTGTCGATCGCGATCGGCGACCAGAGGAAGGGCGTCTATCAGGCCGCCAAGGAAGGCCGCGCAAAAATCGTGGAGACCGCGCGCAAGCTCGGCGTCACCGCGCCGCTGATCGACACGGTCTCGATGCCGATCGGCGCCGACGAGGTGACGCTGATCGAACATTCGGGCTCCTACGCGGCCTTCGCCAATGGCGGCAAGCGCGTCTTCCTTCATGCGGCGGTCGACATCCGCAACAGCAAAGGCGACGTCATTTATCGCTTCGACGACGATGGCCGGAAGCCCGTGCGCGTCTTCCCGGAGAACAAGATCGCCGAGCTCGACAGCATGCTGACGCAGGTCGTGCAGGCAGGTACGGCGCGGCGCGCGCAACTCGGCCTCGGCTTCTCGCAGGGCGGCAAGACGGGCACCACGAACGGTTACAAGGACGCCTGGTTCTGCGGCTTCACCGCCGCGCTCGCCGGCTGCGTCTGGTACGGCAACGACGACGACACCGGAATGGCCAACATGACCGGCGGATCTCTGCCCGCGCAAACCTGGCACGACGTCATGCTGTTCGCCCATCGCGGCCTCGAACCGCAGCCGCTGCCGGGCGTTCCGTTGGCGAGCGCGACGCCAGTGGCGGAAGCGAATCCGGCGGGCGCGGCCAAAGGCCCGGCCGGATTCGTCGTGACCGCGCCCTCGACGCTATCGCGCCAGACGGACGAGGCGCTGGGCGCGGTGAAGCGCCTGTTCCGCGCGGCCGACGGGCGTCGCGCGGATCTCGGCCGCAACGACGGAGCCCGCCGCTTTCGCGCTGTCGGCGAGGACGAGTAGCGCTGCATGAGCGTCGCGCACTATCAGAGCCTCGAAGAAACAAGGTCACGCCTGAGCGCCTATGCGAAGACGGCCATCGCCGGCCTCGTCGGCGTCGGGCTCGGGCTGGCGGCCACCTATGTCGCGACGTTCGGCGCGCTACCGTTCGGCGCCGCGCATTCCGGCCCATGGACGTCCTGGCCGAAAGTCGGCGGCGCCGAGGCCGATCCTTACGCGCGCGCCATTATCGCGCGACAGGCGACGACGCCGCTGGGCAATGGCGAGGGGCTGTCCTTTCTCGCCACCGTCGATGACGCTGGCCGCCCGCTCGACGGCGCCTGCGACTACAAGATAACCGGCTCGCCGCCGGTCGCACGGCTGTGGACGCTCAATCTCTACACGCCCGAAGGTCGGCTGCTCGCGCCGGGGCCTGGCCGCCGCTCGATCTCGTCCGACCAGGTCCTGCGCTCGGCCAAGGGCGATTTCGAAATCGTCGTCGCGCCGTCCGCGCGCGCGGGCAACTGGCTGTCGACGCCCAACGGGGCGCCCTTCGCCATTACGCTCAATCTCTACGACACCAACGTAAGTCCGACGCAGACCTCGCTCGAAGGACTCAAGCTGCTCGCGATCACGCGCGGAGACTGTCTGTGATGGCGCGCGCGCGCGGACCGATCGTTCTGCCATGGGCGCTCGGCGCGCTTTTCCTGGCGGGCATCGTGCATATTTCCTCGGTTCTGCTGATGCCGAGCTTCGCCGAGAACGACGCCTTTGTCCGTCTCGGCGGCGCGACGCAGCTGGGCCTGAAAGCGCTGCCCGACGCCTCGGTCGCGCAATCCATGCCGTTTCAGGATCAGCGGGCCGAATACGCCGTCTGCCATTTCGATCTCGATCACGGCGCGGCGCGCGTACGCTCGAACGTGACGCCCGACGCGCTGGTGGCGATTTCTTTCCACGATCGCACCGGTCGAATTTTCTATTCGACGACGGATCGCGCCGCGCTGCGCGGACGCATCGACGTGCGGCTTCTGACGCCGCGTCAGCTCGACAGCGTGGAAGCGAGCGATCCGGAAGATCAGACGCCACAGGAATTGCGGCTCACGCCGCCGACCCAGACGGGATTCGTGCTGGTGCGCGCGCTGATCGAGCAGCCGGGCGGGCGGGAAGCCGCCCATCTGGCGGCGAACGCCGTGCAATGCCTGGTGGAACGCGAATAGAGCGTGACTGGCGCGCCGACGCCCGTCCGCCTAGGCGCGCTTGCGCGGATTGCGAGGCGGCGCGGGCGGCTTGCCGTTGCGCCCAGGGCCTTTCGACCCGATCGGTTTCGCCGCGCGTTTCTCCCGCGCGCCGAGGCGGATCGCATCGCCGTCGTCCATGCGCATGTAGCGAACGCCGGTGAAGAACAGAATCTGCGCGCTTTCCGCGTAACGCTTCTCGACCTCGTGTTCGCTGCGGGGCGGCGCCCGGAATTCAAGGATCTCGGCCATCTTTCCCTCTCCGAGGCGCGCCGAAAAATGTCGGCCGGTCGCGCGCCTTGCCACAAGTGTCGAATCCCGATGGTTAACTTTGTGTCAACAAATGCGATTCATTTGTGGAAGCATCTTCGCTGACGCAGATGTGCAACACAATGGACGAGACGTTGCGGAAGCGCCTGGAATCCCTGACCGCCACGGGCCGGGCGCAATCGCTTGACTTCGAAGGCGTCGCCGCGCGCGTCGCGACCGACCGCTTCATCACGATCGAGGCGCCCGACGCGACCGCCTGCGCGCGCTACGAAGAGTTGATGCTGCCGGCGCTCGATCATGTCGACGACGCGGCGGCGCAGCGCATCGCGCAAAGGCTCGCGCCCTGCCCCGCCGCGCCGGCGGCCATCCTCGCGCGACTGATCGCCTGCGGCCCCGAAAGCGCGGCCTGCATCCTCGCCCGCGCGGCCGACCTGCCCGCCACGCTGCTGCTCGAACGCGCGACCGACGGCGATGTGCGCGAAGCCGTCGCCATTGCCCCGCGAGAAGACCTGGACGCCGCGACCATCGACGCGCTCGCGCGACGACTGGAGCCGGAAGCGCTGCACGCGCTCGCGGCGAACAGGGCGATCAGATTGGATCGCGGCGCGTTGATCGCGCTGACGCAACGCGCGCGCGTCGACATCGACCTCGGGCGGCTTCTGCTGGCGCGCGACGATCACGCGGTCGACCGAACCGTATTGTTCCTGTCGGCGGATGCGGCGTCGCGGCGTCGTATTCTGCTCGACGCCGCGCGCGGATCGCTCGCTGCGCGCGAACATCTCCCGGTCGCCTTCGACGCCGCGCGCATCGACGCCTTCAGCGCCGCCAAGGCCGGCGAATTTCCACGTTTCTGCTCGATCCTCGCGCGCGCCGCACGCGTTTCGCGCGCGGCGATCGAGCGTCTGGCGCGTGATGCGGGCGGCGAGCCGCTCGGCCTCGTTTTCGCTGCGACCGGATTTTCGGCGACTGAATTCGAGCCGGCGATCATCGCGTTACGCCCCGATCTCGCCGCCGCGCTCGCCGATCCCATGTCCGGACTGCGCTTCGCGCTGCAAGCGCCGCCGCGCGCGGCGAGCGCCTTGCTCGCGGCGCTTCTGCCAGGCCGGCAGCGGCGCGCGACGACAGAATACGCCGCTTCGAGCGATGGCGCGCCCGCGCGACAGGGAACGCCGGAGCTCGATATTGGAGGAATGACGCGGGCGATCAGGCGGGCGTGAGAAAGTCGCGGCCCTTGCGATCCTCGATGTCGACGATCCACAAATCGGGATCGAACTTCAGCTCGCGCCGCAGCCTTTCCTCGACGGCGAGATTGTCGATCCATTCTTCGTCGTGCATGCGACGAAAGAGCCGGTCGCCGTCTTCGTTGATCTCGCTCTGCGGCGCGGGTCCGAACAGGGCGGAGACGCCATCGAGACGGTCGACGCGGACGAATATCGCGCCAGCCTCCGGCGCGCCGCGTCGTCTGAGCGTAGAATAGGCGCCCTCGACCTGCGCGCGGCGGATCAGCGCCGCGACAAAGATATCGGCGCGCAGACGCACGTCATTGCGCCTCGGCGCTTCGCAGAAGTTCGCGCTTGATCGCGGCCGTCAGTTCGCCGCGCGCGGGCATGTGCCGATCGCGCTCGAATTGCGCGATTGCCTGACGCGTCGTGGAATCGAACACGCCGTTCGGCCGGATCACGAAGCCGAGGCGCTGCAGCGCGCGCTGCGCGGCGAGCACGTCGGTCGAGCCGGGTTCGCGCGCCTTTTGCGACGTCGTTTCGGATTTCAGGAGCAGTCCCGCGATCGCGTCCTTGCGGCGCGGTTCGGCGGACGCGGCTTTCGCGCGCTGCGGTTTTTCGGCGCGAGGCTTTTCCTGATGCGGCTTCGTCACGCGCTGCGTTTCGACCGGCGCAGGCTTCTCGACATGCGGAGCCGGCGCTTCGGCGCGGGCGATGACGCGCGCGATGGGGTCGGCGCCGCGACCGATCTCGCGCGCGATGAGATCGACTTTCGAGCCGCCCGCCGTCGTGCGCGGCGCCTCGGGCTGTGTCGTCTTCTGGACGGGCTGCGGCGGCGCCTCGACGACGCGCGGCGGCGGCAAGGGCTGCAAAGTTTGCGTCTGCGGGGCGGGTTTCGTCTCGGGTTCGGCGAGCGTGATCTTGAACAGAGGCGCCGTGCGGCGCTGATCCTGCAGAAAGGCCGCGTTCACGACGATGGCGAGCGACAGCGTCGCAAGCCCGAAGATGCCGATCTGTGTCGCCGATATCCGCGCGCGCTTCTTCGGCGTGGCCGATCGCGGCGCATCGTCGTCATAGTCGAAATCGAAGTCGAGGTTCTTACGCGCAGCCTTACGCAATTTTCTTCACCACTTCCGTATGTGTCTGTTCGAGGACGGGGGCTCCGCCACGCCGGGCGAAGGTCTCGATCCTGGCGAGGCGCGAGCCGCCGTGCGCCGTCGCGCAATGGGCCGGCAGGCGAATGGTGACCGTCGTGCCCTGGCCGACGACGCTTTCCACGGAGATGGAGCCGCCGTGCAGGCCGACGAGGCCGCGCACCAGCGACAGGCCGAGGCCCGTGCCTTCGTAGGGGCGCGTCGTCGAATTGTGCGCCTGGAAGAAGGGATCGCCGAGATGCTTGAGATCCTTGGCGGCGATGCCGATGCCAGTGTCCGAAACGCTCAGCACGAAGCTGTTGCCTTCCGGCCGCGCCGTGAGCGTGACGCTGCCGCCCGCCTGTGTGAATTTCACGGCGTTCGACATCAGGTTGATGACGATCTGCTTGCAGGCGCGCTTGTCGGCGACGAGCTCGTCCATGTTGCGCGGATAGTCGCGCACGATCTGCACATTGGCCTGCGACGCCTTCAGGCCGATCATGTCGCAGCACTGATCGAGCAGCGGCGGCAGCGCGAAGGGCTCGGTGACGATGTCGAATGAGCCGGCGTCGATCTTCGAGACGTCGAGGATCGAGTTCACGACTTCGAGCAGGTGGAGGCCCGATGAATGGATGATCTGCGCATATTCCTTGCGACGCGCAGCGTCGGTCGGGACGATCTCCTCGTTGGTGAGGATTTCCGCGAAGCCGATGATGGCGTTGAGCGGGGTGCGCAATTCGTGGCTGACGTTGGCGAGGAAGCGATCCTTCCATACGTTCGCCTGCTCCGCGTGCTCGCGGGCGTGGACGATGTCTTCTTCCGCCTGACGCTGGCGCGTCACGTCCCGCACGATGGTGACGACCGCGGCGTGATCGTTGGGGTCGCTGGCGCGGCGCTCCTGCGGCAGGTTGTGCGTGCGCAGTTCGATCCATGCGAATTCCGGCTCGGCGAAAGCCGCGTCCTGCTCGGCGAGCGCGCCGCGGCGCAGGCGCACCTGGCAGGTGGCTGTCGCATTACCGGCGAGCGCATCGGCGATGGCGCTGAGGAAGGTCGGGCGGTCGGCCACGTGAATGCGTTCGAACATGCCGCGCCCCATCAGGTCGCGTGGCGTGAGGCCGAACAGGACCATCGCCTCCTTGCTGGCGTAGACCACGGAACCGTCGCGATCCTGACGCAGGACGAGATCGCCGATCGTCTGGGCGAGCGCCTCGTGACGCAGCGTCTCGCGACGCTCGCCGTACATGGCGACGGCGCCGACATAGGCCATGGACCAGCCGAGCGCGCAGGCATAGGCGATCATGGCGGCGAGAATGGCGGCGAGCGCCGGGCCCGCGAGCGCCGGCCCGGAAGCGGCGACATCCGCGGAGGCGGCGACGGCGACGCCGACGACGGCCACCGCCGCGGCGCCGAGAACGAGCCGCATGTTGGACGAACTCGCGGCCTCGAGCACGGCCAGCAGCGTGGCGACGAAGGCGAGCGCAACGAATGAGGCGCCGCCGAATGCGATGGCGGCGGCGAAACCGAGCAACCCGGCGACGGAGACGATCTGCGCCGTGTCGAGCGAGGCGCCGCGCGACAGCGCGAAGATGGCGGCGACCGGCGCGAGCAGGGCCGCGAAGGCGGCGCATTGCCACAGCGGCGGCGGCGCGACCGCCAGCA
>JAGRKN010000281.1 GCA_020442275.1 Rhodoblastus sp.
CCGGCTGGTGGGTCGGGCCGTCTTCACCGAGGCCGATGGAATCGTGGGTCAGTACATAGATGACACGCTGGCCCATCAGCGCCGACAGGCGCATGCCGCCGCGCGCGTAATCCGAGAAGACCATGAACGTGCCGCCGTAGGGAATGAACCCGCCGTGCAGCGCGATGCCGTTCATCGCCGCCGCCATGCCGTGCTCGCGAATGCCGTAATGCATGTAGCGGCCGGCGAAGGCGTTAGGTCCGACCGGCGCCATGCCTTTCGTGATCGTGAGATTGGAATGGGTGAGATCGGCCGAGCCGCCGATCGTCAGATCCGTCGCGCCGTTGATCGCGGCGAGCGCGGTCTCGGAGGCCTTGCGCGTCGCGATCTTCGGCGCGCTCTCCGACAATTGACGCTTCAGCGCGTTCAGCGCGCATGCCGCGCCCGGCGCATCGCCAGACAATTGCGCGAGCAGGCGCGCACCGTCGGGCGAAGCATTCAGTCGCGCCCGCCAGGCGTCGCTGGCCTTGGCGCCGCGCTCGGCGACCGCGCGCCAGGCAGCGCGAATTTCGTCCGGAATGACGAAGGGCGCGTGCGGCCATCCGAGTTTTTCACGCACGCCCGCGATTTCCTCTGTCCCCAGCGGTTCGCCATGCGCCTTGGATGTCCCCGCGCGCGTCGGCGCGCCGAAGCCGATCGTCGTGCGGCAGGCGATCAGCCAGGGCCGGCGGTCATTGTCGCAAGCCGCGCGCAACGCCGCCTCGATCGCTTGCGGATCGTGCCCGTCGATCTGCGCCGTGAACCAGCCTGCGGCCTCGAAGCGTGCGATCTGGTCCATCGACGTGGAGAGCTCCGTCGCGCCATCGATGGTGATGCGATTGTCGTCCCAGAGCACGATCAGGCGTCCGAGCCCGAGATGGCCCGCGAGATCGATCGCCTCGTGGCTCACGCCCTCTTCGAGACAGCCATCGCCAGCGATGACGAAGGTGCGATGGTCGACAAGATCGGCGCCGTAGCGCGCATTCAACATGCGCTCGGCGAGCGCCATGCCGACCGCCGTCGCGATCCCCTGCCCCAGCGGCCCGGTGGTCGTCTCGACGCCGAGCGTATGGCCATATTCCGGATGGCCGGCGGTCGTCGAACCGAGCTGCCGGAATTTCTGGATCTGATCGATCCCCATGTCGGCATAGCCGACGAGGTGATGGATCGCATATTGCAGCATCGAACCATGACCCGCCGACAGCACGAAGCGGTCGCGGTCGGGCCAGGCGGGATCGGCGGGGTCGATATCAATGAATTTCGTGAACAGCACGGCCGCGACATCGGCCATGCCCATCGGCATGCCGGGATGGCCGGACTTGGCCTTCTCCACCGCATCCATGGCCAGCGCGCGAAGAGCGTTGGCGCAATCGCGCATGGAGACGTCGGTTGCAGGACGATCAAGCGTGGCGGCTTCAGTCATGGCATGTCCCTCATTCGAACCATTCACTTGGCCGCGCGGGCGCGTTCAACCAGCCGGAAGATCATCGGCGTCAGGATGAGCTGCATGGCGAGGTCGAGCTTGTCGCCGGGAATGACGATCGAATTGGCGCGCGTCATCCAGCTGCCCTGGATCATCGCCACGAGATAGGAGAAGTCGATCCCGCGCGGGTTCTTGAAGCGGATCACCACCAGCGACTCGCCGGCCGTCGGTATCCAGCGCGCCACGAACGGATTGGACGTGTCTACGATCGGCACGCGCTGGAAGTTGATGTCCGTCTCGGTGAACTGCGGGCAGATCGTGTGCACATAGGAGTGCATGCGGCGCAGGATCGTGTCGGTCACCGCATCGGTCGAATAGCCGCGCGAGGCCCGGTCGCGGTGGATTTTCTGGATCCATTCGAGATTGATGACAGGCACGACGCCGATCTTGAGATCGGCATGCGTGGCGATGTCGGTCTTTTCCGTTCGCACGGCGCCGTGAAGGCCCTCGTAGAACAGGAGATCGCAGTTCTCGCCAATGTCGCGCCAGTCCGTGAAATGACCGGGCGGCACGCCGAATTTCTCCGACTCCTCCTGATCGTGCACGTAATTGCGCGAGCGGCAGCGCCCGGTTTCGCCAAAGCCCTTGAATTGCGCGGCGAGTTCGTCAAGCAGATTCGCGTCTTCGGAAAAATGGCTGAACGTCTGGTCGTTGGCGGCCAGCCGCTTCATCATTTCCGCCTTCATGTCGGCGCGGTCGAAGCGATGGAAGGCGTCGCCCTCGATCGAGGCCGCATTGATGCCCTCGCGACGGAAAATCTGGTCGAACGTGTGCTTGACCGTGCTGGTGCCGGCCCCCGAGGAACCGACGACCGAGATGATGGGATGCTTGATCGACATGGGCGGCCTCAGGCGCGAAACAGCCCGCGCTTGCCGAACAGCGGCGAGCGGATGCGGGCATGGGAGGAATCGGCGTGGTGCTCGACGATGCGCGCCACCTTGTCCGAGGAGCCGAACACCAGCGGGGTGCGCTCGTGCAGCGCGCCGGGAACCTTGTCGAGAATGCGTGTCAGCCCGTCGGTGGCGTCGCCGCCGGCCTGCTCGACGAGAAAGGCGATCGGCGCGGCCTCGTACATCAGGCGCAACCGCCCGCGCTCGTAGCCGGGCCGTTTGTCGGCGGGATAGAGAAACACGCCGCCGCGCGAGAGGATGCGATGCGTGTCGCCCACCAGCGAGGCGAGCCAGCGCATGTTGAAATCCTTGGCGCGCGGCCCTTCGGCGCCGGCGATGCAATCGTCGATGAAATCGCGCACCGGCTCCAGCCAGTAGCGATAATTGGAAGCGTTGATCGCATATTCGCGCGTCGAGCGCGGGATCGACATATGCGCATCCGCGCGCCGGTAGAGGCCGGAGGGATCGAGCACGAACATGTCGACGCCCGCGCCCAGTGTCAGCACCAGAGCGGAGAACGGCCCGTAGATCGCATAGCCCGCGGCGACCTGCTCCGATCCCGGACGGAAGAAGGACCCCGTCGCCCCGTCTGGCGAGGCGGGATAGACCGAAAAGATCGTGCCGATAGACGTATTGGCGTCGATATTCGAGGAGCCGTCGAGTGGGTCGACCGCGACCGCGCAGGCGCCGCCCGCGCGAAGACTCTGGATTTCCTCTTCTTCTTCGGACGCGAAATAGGCGACCGCCTCGCATGCGCGCAGCGCCTTCAGGACCGCGTCATTGGCAAGAACGTCGAGCTTTTTCTGGATGTCGCCGTCGGCATTCGCGGCGCCTGCTGCCGCCCCCAGCGCGCCGGCAAGCGGGCCGAGGCGGACGAGAGCGGCAATCTCGGCGGTCGCACGGGCAAGCGCGGCGATCGTCTCGGCCACGGCGTCGCGGCCAGCGGCCGCCTGTCGCCAGCGCGCGAGATAGGCGTCGAGTTCTTCCCCCGCTGCTTCCGGCAGCAGCCCCGTCGCGCCAGCCATGTCGTTTCTCCCTGCGGCTCCAACCGCTTGCGGCGGACACTGGAGCGGGCGCATGCAAAAAGAAATTTAAAAAAATCGAACTGTGATTTAGTTTGATTGAATGAGCGACTTTCGCGGAATGACCTGGAAGCAGCTGCGCGCCTTGGCGGCAACCGTCGAGACGGGCTCCGTCTCCGGCGCGGCCAAGGCCTTGGGCGTGACGCCGCCCGCCATCACTACTCAGCTGAAATTATTGGAGATAGAAGCTGGCGCGCCGCTGTTTGATCGCGCAAATTCCAGTTTCGCGCCGACCGAGATCGGCGCCGAATTCCTGGCTGCGGCGCGCGACATCGAGCGCATCGTCCAGCAGACCGGCGAACGGGTGGACGCGCTGCGCTCCGGGGCCATCGGCTCGGTGGTCTTCGGCGTCGTCTCCACCGCCAAATATCTGGCGCCTTCGATCGTCGCGAGCTTTCGCGCGGCCCATCCCGACATCCGCGTCAATCTGGCGATCGGCAACCGCAGCGAGATCGTGCGCGGCCTCGAGCGGAGCGAATACGACATTCTCCTGATGGGCCGGCCTCCCGCGCACATCGAGGTGGAGAGCATACCCCTCGGCGATCATCCCCATGTGCTGATCGCGCCCGCGAACCATCGCCTCGTCGGCGACGCCGAAATCTTGCCCGAGGACCTGCTGCAGGAGCGCATTCTGGCGCGCGAACAGGGTTCGGGTACACGCATGCTGATGGAGCGCTTTCTCGAGCGCATCGGCGGCGGGCGCGCTTTCGATCTCACCGAAATGGGATCGAACGAAACCATCAAGCAATCCGTGTTGGCGGGCCTCGGCATCGCGATCATTTCCGCGCACACCTGCATGACCGAACTCAAGGACGGCAAGCTCGTCGCCCTGCCCGTCGTCGGCCTGCCGCTCGTGCGCCAATGGTTCCTGCTCAACCGAGCGAACCGTCAGCTGACCAAAGCGGCGGAGATTTTTCGCGCCTATATCTCGGAAAACCGCCGCGATTTCTTCCCCAGGATCGGGCCTAGCGATTTTCACACGTGATGGCGCGATTATCGCATGTGACGGAGAAGAATGCGCCGCGTGTCGCGAGTGATGCGCCGGCAAGCGCGGCGTCGCGCGAAGATCGAGGGTAGAATGGGTTTGTCGAAATTTTTCCGGGCCATTGTTTCCGCCGCCTTTGTCGCTCTGCCTTTGACGACGTCGGGCGCCGGCCAATCGGATGTCGCAAGGTCGACAGAAGCGGCCCAAGTCGCCGTCGCCGCGAACTTCACCGCACCGGCCAAGGAGATCGCCGCGCTGTTCAAGCAGAAGACCGGCCACGAGGCGGTCCTGAGTTTCGGTTCGTCGGGCCAGATCTATACGCAGATCCAGCAGGACGCCCCTTTTCAGGTCTTTCTCTCTGCGGACGCCAAGCGCCCGCAAGAGGCCGTCGATGCTGGTTTCGCCGTCGCCGACAGCCGCTTCACCTACGCGGTCGGCAAACTCGTCCTGTGGAGCAAATCGCTCGACCTCTCCAAAGCAGAAGACGTCCTGAAGGCGAATGCGTTCTCGAAGATCTCGATCGCCAACCCAGCCGCGGCCCCCTATGGCGCGGCGGCGGTCGAGACCATGAAGGCGCTCGGCCTCTACGATTCGTTGCAGGCCAAGGTCGTGCAGGGAAATTCGATCGCGCAGGCCTATCAGTTCATAGACACGGGGAATGCCGAACTCGGCTTCGTCGCGCTCTCGCAACTCGCGAAGGCGACTGCCGGCTCGCGCTGGATCGTGCCGCAAGCGCTCTACAAGCCGATTCTGCAGGACGCCGTGCTCCTGAAAAAGGGCACCGACAGCGCCGCAGCAAAGGCCTTCCTCGACTTCCTGAAGACCCCGGAATCGCGCGCGATCATCGAGAAATACGGTTACGGGCTCGCGAACTGAGCCCAAAAGCCCCGGCCGCCGGCGTTCGGCGCGCGCACATCATGCCGCATTGCACGCAGAGGAAAAAAGCCCGGAAAGCTGGACGTTCGACGATGTCACGATAGTGTCACCCAAGTGTCGTTAATCCGCAGCGCTCACCCGATAGTGAGCGCTCCGACGCTTCGAGCGTCGACATGAACGACATTTATGAGGGCAAGATGCTTCTGAACAACCTCCTGCGCGCCGCCTGCGTCGCTGCCGTCGCGACCATCGCGACCGCGCCGGCCCGCGCCGCCGATATCTCCGGCGCCGGCGCCACCTTCCCCTATCCGATTTATTCGAAGTGGGCGGACGCCTACAAGAAAGAGACGGGCAACGGCCTCAACTACCAGTCGATCGGCTCAGGCGCGGGCATCAAGCAGATCCTCGCCAAGACCGTGACTTTCGGCGCCTCCGACGCGCCGCTGAAGGAAGACAAGCTGAAGAAGGACGCCCTTGTCCAGTGGCCGCAGGTCATGGGCGGCATCGTGCCGGTCGTGAACATCGAGGGCGTGAAGCCAGGCCAGCTCGTCCTCGACGGCCAGACGCTCGCCGACATCTACCTCGGCAAGGTCGCCAAGTGGAACGACCCGGCGATCGCCAAGCTGAACTCGGGCGTCAAGCTGCCCGACGCGGCAATTGCCGTCGTGCGCCGTTCGGACGGTTCGGGCACGACCTTCAACTTCACCGACTACCTGTCGAAAGCTTCGGCCGACTGGAAGTCCAAGGTCGGTTCGAGCACGGCGGTCGAATGGCCGGTCGGCGTCGGCGCCAAAGGCAATGACGGCGTGGCCGGCAATGTCGGTCAGACGAAGAACTCGATCGGCTATGTCGAATACGCCTATGCCAAGCAGAACAAGATGACGCATACCGACATGATCAACGCCGCCGGAAAGCGCGTCTCCCCGACGTCCGCCGCCTTCCAGGCCGCGGCCGCCAACGCCGACTGGGCGCATGCGCCGGGCTACTATCTGATCCTGTCGAACCAGCCGGGCGACGCCTCGTGGCCGATGACGGCGGCGACCTTCATCCTCATGTACGCCCAGCCGGGCGACAAGGCTGCGTCGACCGAAGCCCTGAAATTCTTCGACTGGGCCTTCAAGAACGGCGACAAGACCGCCGAAGAGCTCGACTACATCCCGATGCCCGCCAACGTGAAGGACATGATCCGCAAGACCTGGGCCGCGGACATCAAGAACAAGTAAGATCTAGGCGGAGGCGCTCCGGCGCC
>JAGRKN010000282.1:0-1845 GCA_020442275.1 Rhodoblastus sp.
AATAAACCATCCGGACCCGGGGGCGGTACCCGGCGCCTCCACCCCAGCCCAGACCGCGATTTACGCGCATCTGGGTTGCGGCGGGGGCGAAACAGGATCGACGGGGGCGTAAAGGAAGATCTTTTGCCCGGCATGATACCGCCGTTATCGGGTCAAACCTATAGTTGCCAACGACAACTATGCTCCGGTGGCCGTCGCCGCGTAATGCGGTGAAGGTACTGGGAATCAAGCCCTAGGGGGTTAGCACCTTCTAGGCGGGGCTCGGAGGCGCCTGGCAACAGAAGCCTCCACTTTCTCGTCCCGCCGGTTCGGGTATAGCGTGCGCGTCGCAACCGCCCGGCGAATCGGGCGCAAAACGCAGTCGTCCGACTCGACGGACGCCAAACCGAAAGCCGAACGCCGCATCATGGCGACCGACCACATCCGATACGACCTGCTCGTGCAGGAGGCCTTCCGGGGCATCTTCCGCAAGGTGCTGACCGACGCCGCGCAGCATGGCCTGCCGGGCGAGCATCATTTCTACATCACCTTCAAAACGGGTGCGCCGGGCGTGGTCATGTCGGATCGGCTGCGCGCCGAATATCCAGAACAGATGACCATCATCCTCCAGCACCAGTTCTGGGACCTGAAGGTGCACGACCAGAATTTCGAGGTCGGCCTTTCGTTCCGCCGCGTGCCGGAAAAACTCGAAATCCCCTTCGCGGCCGTGACCGGCTTCTTCGATCCCTCCGTCAATTTCGGCGCGGAATTCACCGCTGACGATCCCGACGCGGTCGCAGGCGAAGGGAAGTCGGAGCCCGCGCCCGTGCTCGCCGCCGTGCCCAGCGAGCCGGTCGCCGAGGCGCAGCCCGAGAAGGCCCCTGCCCCTGTCCCTGCCGCCCGTCCGACGCGCGGCAGCGCTTCGGAACCCGCCGTCGAACCGCCGGCCGAAGTCCCTGAGGATTCGCCGAAGGTCGTCTCAATCGACGCCTTCCGCAAGAAGAACACCTGAACCGATGGGCGACCTCGTGAACCTCCGACGCGCGCGAAAAGATCGCGCGCGCAAGGAGGCGGAGACGAAAGCCGCCGACAATCGCGTCGCTTTCGGCCGAACCAGGTCCGAACGTCAGGAAACCGAGGCGCAGCGCGCTCTCGACGCCCGCCGTCTCGATGGCCATCGCCTCGACAAACCCGGCGATGAATGAGGCCGCGCCGCAGCGCGTCGTCAAACGCTCGCTGTCGATTGCGGGCCACCGCACCAGCGTATCTCTCGAGGAAATCTTCTGGAGCGAATTGCGCGCGATCGCCGAACGGCGCGCGCAATCCGTGGCGGCGCTCGTCGCGGAAATCGATGCTGCGCGCGGCGAAGCAAACCTGTCGTCGGCGCTGCGCGTCTTCGTGCTGCAGCAGGCGAAATCCGGCTGATCCCGCGCTATTGCGCGAGAATCACGACCGCCAGCGGTTCACGATCCACAGCGCGCACCACGCGCCCAGCAACGTGACCAGCATCCCGCCGACGAGCGCGATGGAAAAACGCGCTCCACCAGCCGCCGCCAGCGACCCCGAGCCGTCGCTGAGCAGCATCGCCAGCAACCCGCCGCCGACCGGCGCCGCCACCAGCGCGCCGACGAACGACACGACGATGTTGACGATCCAGCCGAGCGCGCCCCGCTTCTTCGCCCACGCTTCCTGTATCCCGACCGCAAGCGCGGCGCCGATGTAAACGAGCGCAATCGTCATCGATCCGCCGACGCTCGCCATCGGAATCGAATCGGTAAATTGCAGGAGAAGGATGCCGGCGGCCGCGATCATCGCGATGTAGATCACCTGCTCCTCCTCATTTGCCCGAGAATTTCGGCTCCCGCT
>JAGRKN010000282.1:1856-3039 GCA_020442275.1 Rhodoblastus sp.
CGCGCACGCCCTCCTTCATGTCCTCCGACCGGAACAGCGGCAGCAATTGCAGATAGACGTGGTGCACATGGTCCTTGAACGTCTCGTTCATCCCCATGCGCATCATGCGCTTGGCCGCCTGCACGGCGAGCGGGGCATTGGCGGCGATCTCGCGCGCCATTTTTCGCGCACGACCCATCAGCTCCGCATCGGGAACCACTTCGTTCGCCAGGCCCCATTCCAGGCACTCGCGCGCCGACAGCGTGCGGCCGGTGAAGATGAGTTCGGAGGCCTTCGCCCAGCCGATCATGCGCGGCAGGAACCATGTGCCGCCGGATTCCGGCACCACGCCGCGCTTGACGAAGGCCGCCGCCATTTTCGCGCTTTCCGCCATGATGCGGATGTCGCAGCCGAGCGCAGTATCCATGCCATAGCCCGCCGCGCCCCCGTTGACGGCGCAGATCGTCGGCTTGTCCATCTCGAACATCACGGTCGGCGGCGTGTTGCGCAGGTCCAGATTGGTGGAGCTGGAAGCCGCCGAAATGCCGCCCCCGTCGCGCGCCTCGCGCAGATCAAGGCCCGCGCAAAAAGCGCGGCCGACGCCGGTGAGAATCACGCAGCGCACGGCCGGATCCTCGTTGGCTTTCACCAGCAGGCGCGTCAGTTCGCCGAGCATGTCCCGGGAGATCGTGTTCATCCGCTCTGGCGCGTTGAGCGTGATCAGCGCGATATTGCCGTCCTCGATCTCGTAGAGGACTTCATTGTGTCCGGCGCCGTGGGTCGTCGTGACATTGCTCATGCGCGAAACCTCTCCCAACTTGTTGTCACGCAGTCGGCTGCGGGGTCGTCGTCTTGATCGGCAGGCCGAGCACCCGACAGATCGGCGCCGAGGCGCGCTCCGGATGACGCGGCGAACCATAGAGCCGATAGAATTCGAGAATGCGCGCCAGATCGCTTTCGTAATCGTCGGTCGTGTAGACCGGCGGGCAGAAGGTGATGCGCTTGCGCACGTAGTCGATCGCCGCAGGTAGGATGGGCACGCCGGCCGACGCGGCGATCAGATGGAATCCGCGCTTCCATTCCTCGGCGTTGCTGCGCGTCCCCTCCGGCGCGATCAGCAGGATCAGTTTCTCGTTGTCGCGAAAGGCGCCGACGCTGGCGCCCACGACGCCGCCTGCAGCGCGACGATTGATCGGAATGGCGC
>JAGRKN010000282.1:3194-3972 GCA_020442275.1 Rhodoblastus sp.
GGCGATCGGCCCCTGCACGGTCCAGCCCATGAGCCGCAGCATGGCGCGACCCAGCCATTGCGAAAAGCCGTTGCCGCGCCGCGCGACCCCATCGCCGACGGTCGTCTGCGTTCCGGCGAGATCGCCGCCGTTCTGATTGCTCAAATGACTATGCCTTCTGGATGCGGAAACCTGCATCCACTAGCACGGTTTCGCCCGTCGTCTTCGGGAAAGCCGTGCACAGCGCATAGATCGTTTGGGCTACGTCCTCCGGCGAGATGGTCGCGTTGAGCGCGGCCGTGCCGCGATACATCTTGCCCATCGCCTCGTAGGCGTCCGCGCCGTAGCCGTTCTTCAGCCAGTCCGATTCGATCATGCCGGGGCCGACGCCGTTGACCCGAATTTCCGGCCCCAGTGCGCGCGCGAGCGCCATGGTCAGCGTGTTGAGCGCGCCTTTGGAGGCCATGTAGGCGATCGACGAGCCCCGCGCCATGACGGCGGCGATCGACGATACGTTGACGATCGCCGCGCCCGTCTCCTTGCGCAGCAGCGGCGCGAAGGCGCGCGACATCTGGAAGGCGCCGATCACGTTGACGGCGTAGATCGACTGGAAGTCTTCCGCGCTCAGCCCGTCGAGATCGCGCTGCGCCACGAATTTGGTGCGGCCCGCATTATTCACGAGATGCCGCGCGCCGCCCCAGCGCTTCTCGACCATCTCGGCCATCATCTTGCAGTCGGCGTCCGACGAGACGTCGGCCTTGATCGTCTCGACCTCCGCGCCGGCCTTGCGGCAGGCGGT
>JAGRKN010000282.1:4009-6280 GCA_020442275.1 Rhodoblastus sp.
AATAATTGATGACCACGTTGTAGCCGCTCTCGGCGAACTTGATCGCGGTGGCCGCGCCTATGCCGGTCGACGACCCCGTGACGACGGCCACGGGACGGGATGAAGAACTCATGACGGGCGATTCCTCGTTTGCGTTGGTTTGCCAGCATAGTGGCGCAGCCCGAGTGCGCCCGACAAGCGCGTTTGCAACATGGCAAGGCGCCGCTGGCGCCAGCGCGGACATCCTCACGACATCGTGTTTTGACCGCCGCCGCGCATCGCCCTGAGATCCCTGCATGTAGACAGGGAGGAAGGACAAACATGCAAAATCGCAAAATCATCGGGCTGTCGGCCATTCTTGCCGGCGCGGTCTGGGCTGGCGCCGCGGTCGCCCAGCAAGGCCCGCCGCAGTTTCCGGACATGACCTTCTTCGTCACGTCCAAGCCCGGCCCCGACGGCGCCAATCTCGGCGGCCTGGAAGGCGCCGACAAGCATTGCCAGACGCTGGCCACGACGGCCGGCGCAGGCGCCAAGACCTGGAAGGCCTATCTGTCCACGCAGGGCGCAGGCGCCGTGAACGCGCGCGACCGCATCGGCAAGGGCCCGTGGAAGAACGCCAAGGGCGTCCAGATTGCCGCCAATCTCGACGAGCTGCACAAGGACGCCAAACTCTCGATCGACAACGCCCTGACAGAGGGCGGCCGCAAGATCGCCGGCGCCGGCTTCAACAACAACAATCACGATGTGCTCACCGGCTCGGACATGGAGGGCAAGGCCCTGCCCGCCGACAAGGACATGACCTGCGGCAACTGGACCAAGGGCGGCGAGGGTTCGGCCATGGTCGGCCATTCCGACCGCATGGGCCTGCGCGACGACGTCCCCTCGCACTCCTGGAACTCGTCGCATCCGAGCCGAGGCTGCAGCCTTCCGGCGCTGAACGCGACCGGCGGCGGCGCGCTGCTGTATTGTTTCGCATCGAATTGAGGACTGTCGTCCCGGCCAGACAACTGCAAAAAACAAAGCCCGGTTCTCGCGAACCGGGCTTTTGTCATCTGCGCTGGTGAGGCGCTTGGTGCGGCCAAGAGGACTCGAACCTCCACTGGTTGCCCAACTAGCACCTCAAGCTAGCGCGTCTACCAATTCCGCCATGGCCGCCCGGACGCAGCGCGCTGAAGCGCTCCGCATCGGCGCGTGTCGTCTAGCAAACGCCCAAGAGACTGACAAGGCCTGAAAGCCGCGCTATTGCAGTCTGGTGACACTGCAGCTTTCCCGCAGCGCGCTTTCCGCGCGCTTTCTCGCCCGCCCCGGCTCGCCGCCGGTCGAATGGGCGGTCTCGGACGCGCTCGTGCCCTACGAACAGGCGCTGGCCGAAATGGAGACGCGCGCCGCGCAGATCGCGCGTGGCGAGGCGGCAGAGCGCGTCTGGCTGCTCGAACACCCTCCGCTCTATACCGCCGGCACGTCGGCCAAGCCGGGCGATCTGCTGGACGCGCGCTTTCCCGTCTTCGAGACCGGGCGCGGCGGGCAATTCACCTATCACGGGCCGGGCCAGCGCATCGCCTACGTGATACTCGACCTGAAGCGCCGCAAACAGGACGTGCGCGCCTTCGTAGCGGCGCTGGAGGCCTGGATCATGGAAGCGCTCGCCGCCTTCAACGTGAGGGGCGAGCGGCGCGAGGACCGAGTCGGAGTCTGGACGCGCCGCCCCGACAAGCCCGCGGGGCTGTCGGGCGAGATGGCCGAGGACAAGATCGCCGCCATCGGCATCCGCGTCCGCCAATGGGTGACGTTTCACGGCATTTCGCTCAACGTCGAGCCCGATCTCACGCATTTCTCGGGGATAACGCCCTGCGGCGTGCGAGACCGCCATTACGGCGTCACCAGCCTCGCCGACCTCGGCCTGCCCGTGACGATGCACGATGTGGACGTGGCGATGCGCCGAGCCTTCGAGGAGATTTTCGGACCGACGGTCGCTGCCTGACGCTCAGGCCGACTTGCGCGCGCCGAATGTTTTTCGCGGGCCGCCCGAGCCGAAGGATTGCGAGCGCGGCGTCGGCGCGCCCGCAGCCGCGCTTGTCGCGGAATCGGCGGCGCGCGCGCTCTCTTCCGCCAGCGCGCGGGCGATCAGGGCGTCGGCGTCGAGCTTGGAGGCGGATTCGTCGATCGTCGCGCCGCGCAGGCCGGGCGCAAAATCATAGGCGTCGCCGCCGGCGTTGGATTTGGGGATCCACAGCAGCGAAGTCCGCAGCAGCGCGGCGGCCTCGAGCCCGGCGAGCGCGATCGCCAGCGGCC
>JAGRKN010000283.1:0-3495 GCA_020442275.1 Rhodoblastus sp.
TCCATCTTGGCGGGATCGCCGCCTTCGATGCGGTTCAGCGCCTTGGCCTTCAGCATCGTGTCCATGATGTGCCAGCGCGCCTTGCGGCCCTCGCGCTGCTCGACCTCCGCCATCTCTTCCGCCTGCGAGACGTCGTTCAGCTTCTGCACGACGCCGCGCAATTCCTGATCGGCCGACGCGAAGGCCGCCCAGGCCGCCATCAGCTTGGGATGCATGGCCTTGCCCTTGGCCATCTTGTCGTCCTTGTAGTTCTGCTGGCTGTAATAGTCGTCGGCCTCTTTCAGCATCGGCTCGAGCGCCCCGACGGCGGCGGCGAAGGCCGCGCCGGCCTTTTCAAGTTCCTCGTTCTTGGGCGCCATTTCAGCGGCCTTCTCGACATTCTTCCGGCAGTCGGCCGTGTCGTAGATCGTGTAGAGCCCGTAGATGATGCGCTCGCGCCCGGTCGGGCCGCTCGGCTTCGACCACGAGAGATAGCGCGCGCGCGAGGAATAGGAGCGCTCCGACAGCCGGTTGATGCAGCCGATATAGGGCTGCAGTTTCGGTCCGATCGGCGTCGGCTTGTCCTCGGCGAGCGCCGGAAGGCTCGCGCCGATCGCGAGCCCGCACAGCAAGGTCGTCCGCAAAAATCTGGTCATGGCCCCCTCCGGCAAATTCGATGGAGGAGGATTAGTGCGCCGCGCGCAACGCGCATGTGCCGCAGCGCACGGCCGTCGCTTTTTCGCCCTATCGCGCCTCGATCAGGCGCGCCGCATAGCGCGCCATCAGATCGACCTCGATGTTGAGCGGATCGCCATCGCCCTTCTCGCCCCAGGTCGTCACGGCCAGCGTATGCGGGATCAGCAGGATGGTGAAACGGTCGCCGTCGACTTCGTTCACCGTCAGCGACGTGCCGTCGAGCGCGACGGAACCCTTCGCCGCGACGAATTTCGCGAGGTTGTGCGGCGCCTGAATATCGAAATGCGCCATGCCGTCGAAATCCTTGCGCGCGACGATGCGGGCGACGCCATCGACATGGCCGGTCACGATATGCCCGCCGAGCTCGTCGCCGATCTTGAGCGAGCGTTCGAGGTTGATGCGCCGCCCCACCGTCCACAGGCCGACCGTGGTCTTCGCCAGCGTCTCGGCGGCGGCGTCCACCTCGTACCAGTTGCGCGTCCCGTCATTGCCGATGTCGACCGCCGTCATGCACACGCCCGAACAGGCGATCGAGGCGCCGAGCGCGATCGTCGCGGGATCATAGGAACAGGCGATACGCAGGCGTCGAAGATCGCCGCGCGCCTCGACGGAGAGAATTTCGCCGACATCGGTGACGAGGCCCGTGAACATCAAGGAACCCTTTCATACCGCCGCATGCGGTCCGGCCCGAGTTTCGTGTCCTCGACCAGCGTGTAGCGCTTGGGGTCGACGAGGATCGCGCGCGCTTCTTGCGACAGCGCCTGAACGCCGCGCCCGTGCGGCTTCGGCCCGGTAAACAGCACGACCTCGTCAGCGAGCCCCTGCGCGATCAGCGCGGCGCCGACGCGCGGCCCGCCCTCACTGAACACGCGCGTGATCCCGCGATGCGCGAGAATCGCGAGCGCCGCCTTCAGGTCGATGCGCCCGTTCGCATCGAGCGGCGTGGGAGCGACATCGACGCCGGCCTCGCGCAGGGCATTCGCGCGTGAAACGTCCGCCCTGACATCGGAGAGAACCAGCACGGGCGTCTCGTGCGCGGACGCGGCGAGCCGCGAGCGCGGCGACAGCGAGAGCTTGGCGTCGAGCACGACGCGCAGCGGGCGGCGGTCTTCCAGTCCCGGCGCGCGCACCGTCATCAGGGGGTCGTCGGCCTGCGCGGTCCCGATCCCCACCATGATCGCGGCGTGTTGCGCGCGAAGAACATGTGTGCGCGCATTGGCAGGCGCGGAGGTGATGGTCAGGCGCGGATCGTGCCCGTCGCCAGCGGCATAGCCGTCGAAGGTCTCGGCCAGCTTCAGCGTCACCAGCGGCCGGTTTTCGCGCACGCGCAACACGTGGCCGAGCGTCGTGCGTAATGCTTCTCCCACGCAGACGCCGGTGACGACCTCGACGCCCGCGCGGCGCAGAATATCGTGGCCCTTGCCCGCCACGCGCGGATCGGGATCTTCCATCGCCGAGACGACGCGTGAAATACCGGCCGCAACGATGCCGTCGGCGCAGGGCGGCGTCTTGCCGTGATGGCTGCACGGTTCGAGCGTCACATACATCGTGGCGCCGCGAGAAAGTTCGCCGGCGGCGTCCAGCGCTACCCGCTCGGCGTGCGGGCGTCCGCCGTCCTGGGTCCAGCCCTGCCCGACCACCACGCCGTCGCGCACGATCAGCGCGCCGACCGCCGGGTTTTCGGCGGTGCGGCCGAGGCCCCGGCGCGCGAGCGCGAGCGCGGCGCGCATATAGTCGGCGTCGGTGCGCAGGGGAGTTGGGGCTTTCCAGAAGTCCACGCTCATCGCGCAAAATCTCCGCCGTCATTGCGAGGAGCGAAGCGACGAAGCAATCCATCCACGCGCCGCGCCCAGCGCCCGGAGATGGATTGCCACGTCGCTCCGGCGTCGTTCGCCTGCGGCGACTGGGCCTGCGCTCCTCGCAATGACGGCCTGATTTTGCGCAACAAACTCATCCCTTCGGCGCCTTCGCTTTCGCCTTCGGCGGCTCGTCTTCCACGGAAAGCTCGTCGATGACCGCGCTGAAATCGGCCGCCTCGCGAAAATCGCGGTAGACCGAGGCGAAGCGCACGTAGGCGACATCGTCGAGCGATTTGAGGCCCTGCATCACCAGTTCGCCGATCCGCGCGCTCGGGATTTCCGCCTCGCCCTCGCTTTCGAGCTGGCGCACCACGCCATTGACCATGCGCTCGATCCGGTCGGGGTCGACCGGGCGCTTACGCAGCGCGATCGACAGCGAGCGCATCAGCTTTTCCCGCTCAAACGGCACGCGGCGGCCGGATTTCTTGACGATGATGAGGTCGCGCAGCTGCACCCGCTCGAAGGTCGTGAACCGCCCGCCGCAATCCGGGCACACGCGCCGGCGCCGGATGGCGGCGGAATCGTCCGTCGGTCGGGAATCCTTCACCTGCGTATCGAGGGAGCCGCAATAGGGGCAGCGCATGACAGCCTCATCAGTCGGAAGCAGGATAGGAACTTGTTGCGATTGACGCAACAGAAAACACAAAAACGCGCGCCAGGAGCTCCGACGCGCGTTTCGTAAATCGCAACAGGCCGATTCGGGAGCTCCGGCGGCCTCAGTATATCGGGAAGCGCTTGGTCAGTTCCGTGACCTTCTCGCGCACCGCGGCTTCCACGGCCGCATTACCGGCCTCGCCGTTGGCGGCAAGCCCGTCCAGAACTTCCACGATCAGCTCGCCGACCTTCTTGAACTCGGCGACCCCAAAGCCGCGCGAAGTTGCGGCGGGCGTGCCGAGGCGGATGCCCGAGGTCACGAAGGGCGACTGCGGATCGAAGGGCACGCCGTTCTTGTTGCAGGTGA
>JAGRKN010000283.1:3501-4452 GCA_020442275.1 Rhodoblastus sp.
AGGTGATGTGGGCGCGGCCGAGCGCGGCTTCCGCCGCCTTGCCGGTCAGCTTCTTCGGCTGAAGGTCGACCAGCATCAGGTGGTTGTCGGTGCCGCCGGTGACGATGTCGCAGCCGCCGGCCTTGACCGAGGCCGCCAGCGCGCGGGCGTTCTCGACCACGGCGTGCGCGTAGAGCTTGAACTCCGGCCGCAGCGCCTCCTGGAAAGCGACCGCTTTTGCCGCGATCACATGCATCAGCGGCCCCCCCTGCAGGCCGGGGAAGACCGCGCTGTTGATCTTCTTGGCAATGTCCTCGTCGTTGGTCAGCACCATGCCGCCGCGCGGGCCGCGCAGCGACTTGTGGGTCGTCGTCGTCACCACATGGGCGTGCGGCAGCGGCGAGGGATGCGCGCCGCCGGCCACCAGACCCGCGATATGCGCCATGTCGACCATCAGATAGGCGCCGACTTCATCGGCGATCTCGCGGAAGCGCGCCCAGTCCCACACGCGCGAATACGCGGTGCCGCCGGCGATGATCAGCTTTGGCCGGACTTTTCGCGCCGTCTCGGCGATCTCGTCCATGTCCAGCTGCTGGTTGTCCTTGCGCACGCCGTAGCTCGCGACCTTGAACCACTTGCCCGACATGTTGACCGGCGAACCGTGGGTCAGATGGCCGCCGGAATTCAGGTCGAGGCCCATGAATGTGTCGCCCGGCTGCAGCAGCGCCAGGAAGACCGCCTGGTTCATTTGCGAGCCCGAGTTCGGCTGAACATTGGCGAACTTGCAGTCGAACAGGCGGCAGGCGCGCTCGATGGCGAGCTTCTCGGCGATATCCACGTACTGGCAGCCGCCGTAGTAGCGCTTGCCCGGATAGCCCTCCGCGTACTTGTTGGTCATGATCGAGCCCTGCGCTTCCAGAACGGCGCGGGACACGATGTTTTCCGATGCGATCAGCTCGATCTCGTCGCGCT
>JAGRKN010000284.1 GCA_020442275.1 Rhodoblastus sp.
TGTCGTCGGGCTGCATTCGCATGGTAAATCAGGACATCGTGCACCTCTACACCCGCGCTTCAGTCAAAACCCGGGTGATCGTGCTGGCCTGATCCGTCACTTATTATTTGAAATTGCACGAATTTTTGAAAAGGCGCGGAGTGTGGCGCCTTTTCTCTTGTCGAATGCGCGCGGCGGGGCCATCTTGATTCCGCAATGCACGACGCCCAGGAAAACTTCCTCATCGAAGCGCTGAAGAAAGTCGATGCGCTCGGCGATGTCGCTCCCGCCCATGTCCAGGACCCCATGACGATGGTGCTGCGCCAGCGCGCCATCCAGGACGACCTGATGCGCTGGGACGACATGCGCGGCCGCTACGTCCTGACCGGAACCGGCCGCAGCCGGATCACGGCCCGCACCCGCGGTCCGGGCGCGGTCGTGCGCTTCCGCCGCCGCGACGAGACGCCGGCCCCGCGCCGGGCGGGCGACGGGCAGCCGTAAGCGCCCTCCTAGCGAGTCCTGACCCTGAGGAGCCGCCGCAGGCGGCGTCTCGAAGGGTGGCCGCAATCGCAGGCGTGGCCATGCTTCGAGACGGCGCTTCGCGCCTCCTCAGCATGAAGGTTTCTGTAAGGCGCCTCCCCTTCGTCACGTCTTTTTGTCCGACGATCTCGATTCCCGCGCGGCTTTGAACTAGGCTCGCCTCCGAATAAGCCGGCCGCCGGCGGACGTCAGGAGGAAAGCCCATGAAAACCCGCATCACCGAAATGCTCGGCATCCAGCACCCGATCGTGCAGGGCGGCATGCATTATGTCGGCCTCGCGCCTCTGGCCGCCGCGGTTTCCAACGCGGGCGGACTCGGCATCATCACCGCGCTCACCCTCGGCACGCCGGAAAAGCTCGACGCCGAAATCAAGAAGTGCCGGTCCATGACCGACAAGCCGTTCGGCGTGAACCTGACCTTCCTGCCGACCGTCAATGCGCCGGATTATCCCGGCCTCGTGCGCGTCATCATCGAGAACGGCATCAAGGCGGTGGAGACGGCCGGCAATAATCCCTCGCAGGTCATGCCCTTCTTCAAGAAGGCGGGCGTTGCGGTCATCCACAAATGCACCTCCGTGCGCCATGCGTTGAAGGCGGAAGCCATCGGCTGCGACGCGGTCAGCGTCGACGGCTTCGAATGCGGCGGCCATCCCGGCGAAGACGACGTGCCGAACATGATCCTGCTGCCGCGCGCGGCGGATGAACTGAAGATCCCCTTCATCGCCTCGGGCGGCATGGCCGATGGGCGCTCGCTGGTCGCCGCCATGGCGATGGGCGCGGAAGGCATGAACATGGGCACGCGCTTCATCTGCACGAAGGAAGCCCCCGTGCACGAGAACGTGAAGGCGGCGATCGTCGCGGCGAGCGAACTCGACACCCGCCTCGTGATGCGTCCGCTGCGCAATACCGAGCGCGTGCTGCGCAACGCCGCCGTCGACCGGCTGATCGCGAAAGAAAAGGAACTGGGCTCGTCCATCAAGTTCGAGGACATCATCAACGAGGTCGCCGGCGTCTATCCGAAGGTGATGCAGAACGGCGACATGGACGTCGGCGCCTGGTCCTGCGGCATGGTGGCCGGCCTGATCAACGACATTCCGACGGTGAAAGAGCTGATCGACCGGATCATGGCGGAGGCGGAATCGATCATCCGCAAGCGCCTCGAAGGCTTTCTGGCGGCCTGACGCGACATGCTGAAAGTCGAACAGACAGGCGCGATCGCCGTCGTCACGCTCGATCGCCCCGAAGCCATGAACGCCCTGTCGCGCGCCCTGCGCCGGGCGCTCGACGAAGCCATCCGCAAGATAGCGGCCGATGACAGCGTCAGCGTCGTGATCCTGACGGGCGCGGGCAACCGCGCCTTCACGGCGGGCCTCGATCTCAAGGAACTCGGCGGCTCGACCGACGCGCTCGGCGACGCCAACGCCACGGGCGCGGCGGAAAATCCGGTGCTCGCGATCCAGCAATGCCCGAAGCCCGTGATCGGCGCGATCAACGGCGTGGCGATCACCGGCGGCTTCGAACTGGCGCTTGCCTGCGACGTGCTGATCGCCTCCTCGAACGCGCGTTTCGCCGATACGCATGCGCGCGTCGGCATCATGCCGGGTTGGGGCCTGTCGCAGAAACTGTCGCGAGTCATTGGCGTCTATCGCGCGAAGGAATTGTCGCTGACCGGCAATTTTCTGGACGCGCAGACGGCGTTGGAGTGGGGTCTCGTCAATCGCGTCGTTTCGCCTGAAGACCTGATGCCGACCGCGATGAAACTCGCGGAGGATATGGCGTCGATCCCGGCCGATACGCTGTGCCTCTACAAGTCGATCATCGACGAGGGCTATGCGGCGAACCTCGGCGAAGGTCTCGCCGTCGAGCATCGCCGCTCGAGCGCACACAACCGCAGCGTGACGCCGGAATCGGTGGAGCAGCGCCGCGCCGGCATTCAGGCGCGCGGGCGGACGCAGGGGTAACCAAAATCTTCATCCTGAGGAGCGGCGCGAAGCGCCGCGTCTCGAAGGATGGCCGCATCGAACATGCTTCGAGACGCGATGCCGCGCATCGCTCCTCAGCATGAGGACACTTATTACCCCAACAATTTCTCAATATCCCTGCGGATCGATTCCGGACTTTCCTGCGGCGCGTAGCGCGCGACAGGATTGCCGTCGCTGTCGACCAAAAATTTCGTGAAATTCCACTTCACGTTCTGTGAGCCTAGCAGCCCGGGCTTGGCCTTCTTGAGATATTCGAACAGCGGATGCGTATTGCCGCCGTTCACGTCGACCTTGGCGAACATCGGAAAGGTCACGTCGTATTTCAGCGAACAGAAATTCTTGATCTCCTCCGCATCGCCCGGCTCCTGCGCGCCGAACTGATTGCAGGGAAAGCCCAGCACTTCGAAGCCGCGGTCGGCGAGGTCGCGATGCAGCTTTTCGAGGCCGGCGTATTGCGGCGTGAAGCCGCACTGGCTCGCCGTGTTGACGATCAGCAGCGCCTTGCCTTTGTATTTCTCGAGCGGGACCTTCTTGCCGTCGATGTCATCCGCGGAAAAATCGTAGACGTTCGTCACGCCAAAGCTCCTTCGTCCTGATGCGCGCAGGCGGACATGGCGGCGACGAGTTCGCGCCAGGCCGTATCGGTCTCGGCGGTCCAGTCGGCGCCGAGCACGTCGCGCAATGTTTCGGCGATCACGCGGAAGAAGGTCACGAAGGTTTCCGGCGGCACGTCGTAGGTCGCATGCGCCGCCGATTCCGCCGCCACGAGGTTGGCGGCATAGGCGCTGTCGCCGATGAAATCGAGAATCGTCTCCAGCGCCCGCGCCAGCATCTCGCCATGCACGGACTTCGCATTGTGTCCGAAGGACTGCGCCAGTTCCGGCCGCTCGGCAAAGAGCCGCGCATAGACCAGCGGCGTCAGATCGCCGGCGCGCGCGGCGGCCAGTTCCAGCGAATGAGTGATGATATCGGCCTGCATGGCGGTTCCTCGTCTGCGCGCCGATCATAGCAAGTCCTCGCGTGAACGCACGTGTGCGCCCGCCGGGACTTGGATAGACTGCCGCCACAAGCCGCCGAGACGGCGAGACAAGGGAGCGAGATTCGATGGCCTGGACGCCGGAACTGCAGGAACTGGAAAAGCGCAAGGCGATGACGGCGCGCATGGGCGGGCCGGAGCGCGTCAAGCGCCAGCACGACGGCGGCAGACTGACCATCCGCGAGCGCATCGACCGGATTTCCGACGCGAGGACCTTTCATGAGGTCGGCGCGATCGCCGGCGTCGGCGAGTATGACGAGAAGGGCGACCTGAAGGATCTGACGCCAGCCAATTGCGTGTTCGGTCGCGCGAAGGTCGACGGCCGGCCGGTCGTGATCGTCGGCGACGATTTCACGGTGCGGGGCGGCTCGGCCGACGCGTCGATCCGCGAAAAGCCGATGATGGCGGAGGAAATGGCCAAGACCTTCCGCATGCCCGTCATCCGTGTGATCGAAGGGTCGGGCGGCGGCGGCTCGGTCAAGACGATCGAGACCAAGGGCCGCTCCAACTTGCCGGGACAGGTCGGCGAGACGCGCGCCTATCATCTGATGACGGATGCGCTCGGCCATGTGCCGGTCGTCGGCCTCGGTCTCGGCTCGGTCGCGGGGCTGGGCGCGGCGCGGCTGACGTCGAGCCACTATTCTGTCATGACGAAGACCTCCGCCATGTTCGTCGCGGGGCCGCCGGTCGTGGCGCGGCTCGGTCAACCCCTTTCCAAGCAGGACCTCGGCGGCTGGGAAATCCAGACCAAGTCCGGCGCGATCGACCACGCCGTCGACACGGAGGAAGAAGCCTTCGATTGCGCGCGAAAGTTCCTGTCCTACCTGCCCTCCTCCGTGCATGAACTGCCACCGGTCCTGCCGGCGACCGATCCGGTCGACCGGCCGGTCGAAAAGCTGATGAAGGCCATCCCGCGCAACCAGCGGCAGGTCTACAAGATGCGGCCGATCATCGAGACGGTCGTCGACGAAGGCTCGTTCTTCGAAATGGGCCAGATGTTCGGCCGCTCGATCATCACCGGCTTCGCGCGACTGCAAGGCAGGCCGATCGCGCTTCTGGCGAGCGACCCCTATCACTATGGCGGCGCCTGGACGTCGGAGGCCTGCCAGAAGATCGTGCGCTTCGTCGACATGGCGCAGACATTCCATCTGCCGGTGGTCTATCTCTGCGATTGCCCGGGCTTCATGATCGGCCTGCAGGCCGAGCAGACGGCGACTATCCGGCACGGCGTGCGCGCCATGGCCGCGCTCAACCAGACGAACATCCCGTGGTGCACGATCATCGTGCGCAATTGCTTCGGCGTCGCCGGCGCCGCGCACCAGCCGGCGGGGCGGCTGTCGCTCCGTTATGCGTGGCTCTCGGCGCGCTGGGGCTCGCTGCCGCTGGAAGGCGGGATCGAGGCCGCCTATCGCGCCGATCTCGAGGCCTCGCCCGATCCGAAGGCGAAGCTCGCCGAGATCGAGGAGAGACTGGCGAAGCTGCGCACGCCGTTCCGCACGGCCGAGACGTTCTGGGTGGAGGACATCGTCGACCCGCGCGAGACCCGCAAGCTGCTGTGCGATTTCGGGGAGCTCGCCTATCGCGCACTGACGCCCGGAGCGCCGAAAGTCTCGATGCGCCCCTGACGCGTTCGTGATCGCGCTCGCGGTTTCGTGAATGGCTCGTGTCCAATCGGCCCGGCATCAGTGACGGGCGCGGCGCGGTGCGTCGCGGGGAGGACATGATGATTTCACGCAGACATATTTTGGTCGTGGGCGTCGCGATTGCAGCTTTCGCCATTGCGCCGGCCGTGGCCGGGCAGCGGGCCGATTACACGCCCGCCGCTTTCGAGGCCGCGCAGCAAGCCGGCAAGTCTATCCTCGTCGAAGTCCATGCGACCTGGTGCCCGACGTGCAAGGCGCAGACACCGATCCTGTCGAAGCTGGAAGCCGAGCCCCGTTTCGCCGATCTCGCCGTGTTCCACGTCGATTTCGACACGCAGAAGGATGCGCTCCGGAAATTCAACGCCCAGAAGCAGAGCACCCTGATCGTGTTCAAGGGCGTGAACGAAACAGGTCGTTCGGTCGGCGCGACGGATCCGCTGTCGATCGAGGAGCTGCTCGAAAAGTCGCTCTGAGGCGATCATGACTTTCGGCTCCATCGGTCTCGCCTTTCTCGCGGGCGTGCTCTCCATCCTGTCGCCCTGCGTCCTGCCGCTCACGCCCCTCGTGCTCGGCGCAGCGGCCGGCGAACACAGGCGCGGCCCACTGGCGCTAGCGAGCGGCGTCGCGCTGTCTTTCACGCTCATCGGCCTGTTCGTCGCCACGATCGGCTTTTCGATCGGGCTCGACGGCGAGCGGTTTCGCGCGGCTGGCGCTGTCCTGCTGATCGCGCTCGGCCTCCTGCTGGCGGCGCCGCCGTTGCAGGTGCGGCTGGCGGCGGCCGGCGGCCCGGTCAGCGACTGGGCAGAGCGCACATTTGGCGGTTTTTCGACCGGCGGGCTTTCCGGCCAGTTCGGCGTCGGCCTGCTGCTCGGCGCGGTGTGGAGCCCCTGCGTCGGGCCAACGCTGGGCGCGGCCTCCGCGCTCGCGGCGCGCGGCGAATCGCTGCCGCTGGTCGCGGCCACGATGGCGGCCTTCGGCATCGGCGCAGGCCTGCCGCTCGCCCTGCTCGGCTCGTTGTCGCGCCCCGCCATGACGCGCTGGCGCGACCGGCTGATCTCGGGTGGGAAAGGCGCCAAGATCGCTCTGGGCGCCCTGCTGGTCGCAATCGGCCTCGTCATTCTCACCGGCGCGGACAAGCAGATCGAAAGCGCGCTGGTCGAGTGGTCGCCGGCCTGGCTGACCGCGCTGACGACCCGCTTCTGACCTAAATGCCTGTGGAAATTAACTTCCACAGGCGACAATCGTTAACCTTGCACGAACCATGCTGGGCTAGCCTCTCCCGTGACAGGGCGTTCCTGTCGCGTTGTTGTTCGAGGCGTCCCGTGCTCGCTCCTTTTATCCCCCGCGCCGTCAAGCATCACAGCGGCTTCATGGCGGATTCGCGCGGAGCGATGCGCGCCAAGCTCGAGGCCCTGGCGGCCCCCGCCCTGCTGGCCGCAATCTTCCTGCTGATGACGGCCTTCGTGCTGGTGCGGTCCCGCGGCTAGATCACGGACGAGCTCACGGACAATTCATTACGCATTGAATGCGCGGTGTGAGACCTCTCCAGACGAAAAATTCGGGAGGCTCACATGACAACTCAAACCTCGACTGTCGCGCCGACGATCGCACTGCCCTCGACGCGCACGCTGCGCAATCTGTTCATCGGCGGCTATTGCGCGCTGATGGCCTGGGAGATCTGGGCGCGCACGATTACCGCATGGGTCGTCGGCGGACCGCTCGAACCGCCGGAACTCGTTCGCTCGCTCGTGCAGCATTGGACCGGCGCCGAACTGTCGCTCGCGACCGCCACCTTCCTTCACTACGCGGTCGGCATCTTCGGCTATCCAATCGCCTATTTTGTGATCTCCCGCAGCTTCCGCCGCTGGGGCCCGGCGCTCGACCTCGGCGTTCTCGGCATATTCTCGGCCTATCTCGCCTGGCGCTTCGCGCACTCGGGCTTCGAGAAAGACGCCGCCATTTTCTGGGCTATCGTCGCCGCGACGACCGCGACGCGCCTGTTCAATCCGTCCGAGCTGCACCGCGACGCGCTGAGCTGGGGCTCGTTCACCTGGTTCAATGCGCTCGGCATCATGGCGCCGCTGGCTGGACTGCCATTCCTGCTGCTGGACGGCGCCTTGCTCCTGTCCTTCATGAGCTGGGCGGGCCACGTTCTGTTCGGCTATGTCGCGGTCGTGATCTTCGAGCGTCTCGAAGCGCGCGCTTGACCTTCACGGGCGCGGCGGGAGGCGTCCCGCCCAGTCCATGGCGTCGACGATCCAGGCCGGATCGAATCCGTGCCCGCCGGAATGCAGGCAGAGTTCGAGCTCGCGGCCAGTCGTGCAGTATCCGGTCGGCCAGACCTGGCACGAGAGTTCGCCGCGACGCTCTTCCCGCTGCGGCGAATCGGGGCAGCCGTCGATTTCGCGCAAGCGCGCGACGCTTTCGCGTACATCAGACTGGCGCACCCGCCCGCCAGCGATCCAGCGGCCCGACATCGGCACGACCGTATCCGCCGATCCGTGCACATGTCGGAGTGAAACCGGCCCGGTCAGGCAGCTCTCGGGGATAGGATCCAGAAAGGCGCCCGAGATCGGGGCATAGGCGGCAAAGAGATCGCCCGCCGCGCAGGCGATCCGCCAGACCATGAAGCCTCCGGCGGAAAATCCTGTCGCGACCAGCCTCCTGTCGTCCACCGGATAGCGTCGCCGCAGATCGGCGAGGACGTCGCGGACGAAGGCGATCTCGTCGCGTCCGGTGGAGAGCTTGCCCGCCATGGACCAGGCGCCGTTGCGCCCATCCGGGGCGACCAGCAGGACGCCCGCCTTCGACAGCGAATCGCCGAGCGCCTGATCGGCCATCGCGTCGGACGCGGAACTTCGATAGCCGTGAAAGAAGACGGCGACTGGCAGGGCGCGCAAGCCGTCCCAATCAGCAGGCGGTCGCACGAAATAACGACCCGTTGCAACTTCGCAGGGGGTCGTCGCGTCGCAGGCCCTGGCGCTCCCGGCGGCAAATGCGGCGAGACCGACGAGAATGCAGCGAAGGGCGCGAAGTTTCGTCACGCACAATCTCCTCATATCGGCGCCGCTCCGTCCACGGGCCCAACGCGCGTTCACGCAATCGTGCGCGCTTCGTGACTTCTGTCGCGGCATCGTGAACTCGCCGCACGAAAATCACGCGTAGTTTGGCGATGAAACTCTAGCCAGCGCGGGAATCAAAATCATGGCGATCGACATCTATTCCGGCGAGCATTCGGGTGTCTCGCGCCGCGCGATCGAATCTTTCGAGCGCGCCGTGTGGAACGTGTTCGCGCATCGTCCCGATGCGGCGACGGCGATCGAGGCGACGCTGGCGGCGGAACCGGACTTCGTCGCCGCGCACGCCCTGCGCGCCCTGTGCTGCGTGTCTCTCGCGCGATCCGAGACGGTCGAGGCGGCGAGGGGGCACGCCGAGGCGGCGCGCGCCGCGCTTGAGGCGAAGGCCGCAACCGCCGGCGAACGGGCGCTGGTCTGCGCCGCCGAACATGCGGCGGCGGGCCAGCTGCTGCGCGCAGCCGATTGCCTCGACGCGCACCTTGCAGAGCAGCCGCGCGACCTGCTCGCGTTGAAGCTCAGCCATGGGCTGCGCTTCATGAGCGGCGACGCGGCTGGAATGCTGCGCACGACCAGAGGAGCCGTCGCGCGCTTGTCGCCGGCTGCGCCGGGCTTTGGTTTCGCGCTCGGTTGCCATGCCTTTGCGCTGGAAGAGAACGGAGACCTCGTCGAGGCCGAGCGCGTCGGCCGGCAGGCTGTCGAGCTCGAGCCTTTCGACGCGTGGGGCGCCCATGCAGTCGGCCATGTCTTCGAAACCACGGGACAGGCGGAAACCGGCGTCGCCTGGCTCGAACAGACGCGCGGCATGTGGAGCGGCTGCAACAATTTCGCCTTCCACATGGCCTGGCATCTCGCGCTCTGCCACTTGGCGCAGGGTCGCACGGAGGCCGCGCTCGAGCTTTACGACCGGCACGTGCGCCCGCAGAAGACCGACGACTTCCGGGATATCGCCAATGCCGTGTCCCTGCTCTGGCGTCTGCGGCAGGAGGGGATCGCTGTCGGCGACCGCTGGGACGAGCTCGCCGTGATCGCACGGCGACGCTCCGGCGATTCTTCGCTGGTCTTCGCCTTGCTGCATCATCTGCTCACGGCGGTGGCTGTCGGCGACCGGGCGACCATGGGCGCGATCGTCGCAACGATCGAGCGAAGCGCGCGATCCAGCGCGCGCGATCAGGACCGGGTCGCCGGGCTGATCGGCGTGGAACTTGCTTCGCGTTTTGCAGGCTTGCTCGACAAGGACGCGCGCCGCGCGACGCATCGAACGGAGATCGACCGGGTTCGGCGCCTCGGCGGCAGCAACGCGCAGCGCGACGTATTCCTGCGGACGCTGGCGCTGATGGCGGCCGAAGGCGGTTCGCAGCACGAGATGGAACGCGTAATCAAGGGGCGAGGCCGGCTGCGCGCCGATCGATTCGAGCAGATGACGCGCGCGAGGGCCGAGCGGCAAGCCCGGACCCTGGAAGTGGCCTGAGGTGGAGGAGCGGATGAAGCAGATCGGCGAAGGCGCTCGCGCGCCGCGCGACCCGCGTCTCGATTTCTTCCGCGGACTGGGGATGTTCATCATCCTCGTCGCGCATATTCCGTGGAATCCGTGGACGAACTGGATACCGGCGCGGTTTGGCTTCAGCGACGCCGCCGATCTCTTCGTCTTCTGCTCGGGCATGGCCTCCGCCCTCGCCTTCGCCGCCGTATTCGACAGGAACGGGTTGCTTATCGGCGCGCTGCGGATCCTGCATCGCGTCTGGCAGGTCTATTGGGCGCATATTGGCGGTTTTTTCGTCGTGCTCGGCCTGGTGGCGAGCGCCGACCAGTGGCTGGGGACGAGCCGCTACGCGGAGGCATTGCTGATCGCGCCCGTGCTCGCGGATTTCAAGAGCTACATCGGGCCGATCATGAGCCTGCGCTTCATCCCGAACTATTTCGACATCCTGCCGATGTATCTCGCGATCCTGGCCATGATCCCCGCCATGATGGCGCTGGAGCGCCTTCATCGCCTGCTCCCGATCGCCGCCTCGCTCGCGCTGTGGCTCGCCGCACAGTTCGGCTATCTCGAACTGACCGCGGACGCGGCCACGGGCCGCGCATGGTTCTTCAACCCGTTCGGCTGGCAATTGATCTTCTTCACCGGCTTCGGGTTCATGCGCGGTTGGTTGCCGTCGCCGCCGAGGGACACGCGGCTGGCGATTCTCGCCGTCGCATTCGTGGCGATCGCCGCGCCGGTCTCCTGTCAGGACAGTTTCTCCTGCCATGCCGGCTGGGGCTATATGCCCTCGCTTGGCGCGATCCATCAATGGCTGGCGCCGGCGATCGACAAGACCAATATCGGCGCGCTGCGCTACCTGCATTTCATGGCGACGGCCTATCTGGCCTTCCTGGCGGTCGGGCCGCAGGGCCGCAACCTGCACGGCTTCCTCGCGGAACGAATTCGCCGCGTCGGGCAGCAGACGCTCGCCGTCTTCCTCACCGGGCTCGTGGCGGCGCAGGCGCTCGGCATGGTCCTCGACTTCGTCGGGCGCGGCTTCATCGCGAGCTCGGCGGTGAATATCGCCGGCTTCGCGATTTTGGTCGCCGCCGCCGCGATTGTCGCCTGGTTCAAGGCGCCGCCGTGGAGCAAGGCCGGGCGGGCGCGAGCGCCGACGCAGGCGGCGGAAGCGTCGCCGGTCGCGGCGACGGCAGAGGCGAATTGAGACTGTGGCAAACCTGCCGCAGCTGATGGAATTGCGCGGCTCCGCGACGAGAACGACCGTCTCGCCATAGTTTTGATATCCCGGTGAAACTAGACTCCGTTCACAACTTGCGTGGATTCCGTCGGCGCGCGCCAAGTTCGGCGCAATGCGCCGACGTCTGGTTTTTCAGGGACTTCATGGGCCGATTTTCGACGATATTGG
>JAGRKN010000039.1:0-7244 GCA_020442275.1 Rhodoblastus sp.
AAGACGACCTTGCGGTCGGGTTCGTTCTCCGCGATCCGAACTGCGTCCAGCGTCGAATAGACCATGCGTATGTCCGCGCCGCCGGCCTTCGCCTTGGTCAGGCTCATGCCGCCGGACGCTGGCACGCGCATCAGATCGCCATAGGTGCAAAGCGTGACGTCGGGAAGGCGCGCGAGCGCGATCGCCTCGTCGATACGCCCGACCGGCAGGACGCAGACGGGGCAGCCGGGCCCATGGATCATGCGCACATTCGGCGGCAGCAGATCCTCGACGCCGTAGCGCGAGATCGCATGCGTATGGCCGCCGCAGAACTCCATGAACCGATAGATGCGCTCGGGCCGCGCTTCGGCGGCGATCGCCGTGGCAATGGCGCGCGCGAGTTCGCCGTCGCGATATTCGTCGACATATTTCATGGCGCCGCCTCCGCGCCGAGAGCGCCCGCTTCGCGAAGCAGCGCCAGCGTGCGTTCGGCTTCCTCGGGCGATATCCGGCTCAGCGCATAGCCGACATGCAGGACCACATAGTCGCCGACCTCGAGATTGTCGACGAGCGCAATGGATACGACCTTCGAGATGCCCTCGATGGTGACGCGCGCCATGCCGTCTTCGAGCAGTTCGACAATTTTCACGGGAATGGCGAGGCACATGGCGATCCCTCAATTGGCGGCGAGCGTGGCGCGGGCGACGGCCGCCTGGCCAAGCGACAGCCCGCCGTCGTTGGCGGGAACCGCGCGCGCGTGAAGCGCTTCGAATCCATCCGCACGCAAGCGTTCCGACAGATCCTCGGCGAGAATGCGATTCATCATGCAACCGCCGCCGAGCGCAATTCTTTCGCCGACGATTGCTGTCGGATCAGCCGCGATCCACGCCGCGAGGCCGGCGGCGAGCGTGCCGTGGAAAAACTCCGCGCCCGCGCGCGTATCAGGCGCTTCGTCGATCAGAAAGGCGAGCAGCGGAGAAAAATCGAGAACGTCATGTTCGACGCGCCAACCGTTCTCGAGCACGCGGGGCGCCTCGACGAGCGCCTCGAGCTGCATTGCCGCCTGACCTTCGTAGTCCTGTCGCGCATCGGGCAGAAGCAGCCCCGCAGCCGCGTCGAACAGGCGGCCGAGGCTTGTCGTCGTGGGCCAGGCCTGTTTGTCGCGCGCCATGCGGATCAGCGCTGAAGCTTGTGGCCGCTCGCGCAATCTATCCAAGGCTGCGGAGAGGCGGCCCGTTACTACGCAAGCCGCGAGCGCCATGCGCCAAGGTTCGCGCGCCGCGCGGTCGCCGCCGATCAGAGCCAGCGGCGCGAGATGGCCAACCCGGCGCCATTGGGCGCCATCAACGCGCAGCAGTTCGCCGCCCCAGGCCTCGCCATCGGCGCCGTAGCCATGGCCGTCGAGCGCGACGCCGACGATGGGGCCGACCGTGCCGTGTTCGGCCGCGACCGACGCGACATGCGCGACATGGTGCTGTACGCGCACGAGCGGCAGACCGGTCTCCTCCGCATAGCGCGTCGACAGATAGTCGGGGTGCATGTCGCAGGCGACAGCTTCTGGCGCGACGCCGAGCAGCCGGCTCAAATGAGCGATGGTCTCGCGGTAGAAGCGTAGCGTTTCCGCATCCGAGAGATCGCCGGCATGTTGGGCGACAAAGGCTTCGCGCCCGCGCGTGATCGTCACCGTCGCCTTCAGATGCCCGCCGCAGGCGAGCACGCACGGACCGTCTGCGCCGAGATCGATCGGTTCCGGCGTGTAGCCCCGCGCGCGTCGAATGAAGGCTGGCGCGCCGTCGAGAATCTGCACAACGGAATCGTCCGCGCGCACGACGATCTCGCGATCATGCGACACGATCAGATCGGCTATGCCGCGCAACCTGGCATGCGCTTCCACGTCGTCGGTGATCAGGGGCTCGCCGCCAGGATTGGCGCTGGTTGCGACCAGAGCGAAAGCATTGGCGCTTTCGCGCGACGAGTGTGGCGCCGTCTCCGCGAACAGCAGGTGGTGCAGCGGCGCATAGGCCAGCATGATCCCGATGCGCGCGAGACCGGGCGCGATCGCCTGCGGGAGATTGTGGCGCGATCGCATGAGAACGATCGGATGCGCCGGCGTCTGCGCCAGCGCCAGTTCCGTCGCGCTCGGGCGTACGTACAGAGCGGCGGAGGCTGCATTCGCCACCATCAACGCGAAGGGTTTTGCATCGCGCGCCTTGCGTCGCCGTAGCTCCGCGACGCTCGCCGCATTGCGTGCATCGCACATCAGGTGGTAGCCGCCGACCCCCTTCAACGCGACGATCTTGCCGGCGCACAGCGCTGCGACGATATCCGCGATCGAGTGAGATAGACGTGGCCCGCAATTCGGGCAGGCGATCGGCTCGGCGTGAAAACGACGATTGGTCGGGTCGGCATATTCGGCTGCGCAGGCCGCGCACATCGCGAATTTCGCCATCGAGGTCTGCGCGCGATCGTAGGGCAGGGAGCGCGTGAGCGTGAAGCGCGGCCCGCAATGCGTGCAATTGACGAAAGGATAGCGAAAGAAGCGGCCGCGCGGCTCGAAGAGATCGTCGAGGCATTCCTCGCAGGTCGCGGCATCCGGAGGAATGCGCGTCAGAACCGCGCCGCCCGCCGACGCTTCGATCTCGAATTGCTCTGTGCCGAGCGGCGAAACGTCCTGGACGTCGACCGCATCGATCCGCGCGAGCGGCGGCGCATCCGCGCGCAGCGCGGCGACGAATTGCGTCGCGTTGCGCCCCTCGACTTCGATCAGCACGCCCTCTGAATCATTGCGCACGAAGCCGCCGAGCGACAGGCGGCGGGCGACGCCGTAGGCGAACGGCCGGAAGCCGACGCCCTGCACCGCGCCGCGCACGCGCAGGCGCAGGCGCAAGCCGGATTCAGGTTCCGTGGCTTGCGGCGCCGCCATCTCAGGGCGCCTTGGCGCCGTTCGCGCGCGCCTCGATCCACGCATAGAAGGCGGCGAGACCCTCGCCGCTGCGGGCGGAGACGACCAGTGTCTGCAGACGCGGATTGACGCGCAACGCTGCGGCCAGGCACGCGCCGACGTCGAAATCGAGATGCGGCAGGAGGTCGGACTTGTTGAGCAGCATGAGATCGGCGGCGGCGAACATGTCCGGATATTTGGCGGGCTTGTCCTCGCCCTCGGTGACGGAGAGGACGACAACCTTGTGCGCCTCGCCGAGATCGAAAGCGGCGGGGCAGACGAGATTGCCGACATTCTCGATGAACAACAGGCCGCCTTCCTGTCGCGGCAGATCGTCGAGCGCATGCCCGACCATATGCGCGTCGAGATGGCAGCCTTTGCCGGTGTTGATCTGGATGGCCGGCGCTCCAGTCGCGCGAATACGGGCCGCGTCGTTCGACGTCTGCTGGTCGCCTTCGATGACGGCGATGTCGAACTTGTCCTTGAGATCCTCGATCGCGCGGACGAGCAGCGTCGTCTTGCCCGAGCCCGGGCTGGAGACGAAATTCAGCGCGAGGACATGCCGGTCGGCGAGCCGCGCGCGGTTTTCGCGCGCATATCCGTCGTTCTTGGAGAGGATGTCGCGCTCGATCGAGACCATCCGCTCCTGCGTGAGCCCGGGCGCATGCGCCCCCGCGGCGCCCGCGCCATAATCCAGCGCGCCGTGAGGCGTGTGGACATGGTCGTGATCGTGCGAATGCGCATGATCATGATCGTGATCGTGGTCATGCGTGTGATCATGCCCATGGCCGTGATGGTGGCCATGATCGGGCGTTCCCGCCTTTCGCGTCGTTTCGATGGTGGCCGTTCCGCAACCGCAAACCGAGCACATCACTCGACCTCCATTTCCTTGACCCGCATCTCGTCGCCGCTGGTCATCTGCACCCGCCGTCCGCCGCAATGCGCGCAGGCGCCGAAACGTTCCTCCAGCGGTGTGGCTTTTTCACAGTCGAAGCACCAGCCCTGGCCGGGCACGCTGACGATATCAAGCGCCGCGCCATCGGCAATGGTGCCGCGTGAAACAGCGTCGAAGCAGAAGGCGAGCGCGCGTGGATCGACATGGCCCAGCGCGCCGATTTCCAGCCGTACGAGCGTCACGCGTGAAAAAGCGCGACGGCGCGCCTCTTCCTGCAGAATGTCGACGATGCTTTCGGTCAGCGCCATCTCATGCATCGGCGCCCTCCGCGATCTTCAGCTCGAAAGCGACGCAAGGGTCGTAAAGGGCGGCAATCCGCGCGACAGCCAGTTCTGCATCCGGGCCCGCGCCGATGTCGCGCGAGAGCAGCGCCCGTTCGAACGGACCACCGGGCGCAAAATTGCGATCTGTGGGCGACAGCGTCCGATAGGCGACGACACGATCCTCGTCGTCCAGCTCGACGGTGTGGAACAGGCGCCCGCGCGGCGAATCCACCGCCGCCGCACCCTTGTTTGCGCCGAGCGATTGCGAGCGCGCCGATCCATTCGGGCTTTCTTCGGCGGCGATCGACGCCAGACGGTCGATTGTCGCGGCAATCGCCGCGCCGCGGGCGCGCAGAAGGGCGGGGATCGAGACGGAAACTTCGGGGCGTGACGCCGCGCGAACGCCGGACGCCAAAGAGCCGAAAATGGCTTCGTCGTCGCCGGCGCCGAGGGCGTCGGGCGCCGGGATGGCGCACGAGCCGAGCAGCGGATCGCTGGATGTCGTATGCAGGAGACGCGGGAACCAGCGCTCGGCCCGGTCGTCGAGGCCGAAGCCGAGGGCGGCTGCGGCGTCACGCAGGACAAGCATCCGGCTTTGCCTGTCGGCGGCAGCGCTGTCGGCAAGACCGCGTAGCGCGTCGAGCGCGCTTCGCAGGTTCTTGAGCGTCTCGGCGTCAGGCTGGGCGCCCGGCCAGGCCAGCACGAGGGAGCGAAGGTTCTCGGCAAGATGTTCGCAGGCAAGCGCTGCCTGCCGTGAGCGGTCGAGCGCAGTCGTCGCGCCATGTGCGGCGCTGATCGCCAGCTCGGCCGCCACGCTTTGCGCGATCGGGCAAAGCGCAAACACCGTCGCCGCGCGCGCCGGAATCTCGCGCGCGGAAACGCCGACAAAAAGCGCTTGTGCGGGCGAGGGGCCGTGCGGTCCGAGCGTGACATCGCGGACGCGGCCGGACTCCACGGTCAAACGGACACGGATCGTCGGGGCGAAGCTCATCGGATGTCGCGCCTGCCGCTCCCTCACGCCTGACGACCACAGCGGAACGCCAATCCTTCGATGGCTGCCACAGCTTGCGTCAATCCTTTGAAAAATCGGGGAAGCGCCGCCTGTTCGCCTTGATGCTGGTCAATGTCGGCGTCGGGACGTCGGTGGCGGCTGTCAGGAGTTTGCGGCGCTCCCCGGCGGCACGGGCATGCCGCCCGACAGGCCCTCAAAATGCTGCTCGAAAGGCTCGCCGCGCAAGGCGGCGGCGAGGCCTTCGAGCGCCTGGTCGATCTGCCGGGCCTCCTCGGCTTCCAGCACCCGCACCGCCGTGTCGAGATGGGCCAGCACGATCGCGCCGGCCGGTTGGGCGCCCACGAGCGCCATGCTGATCCGGCGCGTCTCGTCCCCGCGACGGCACAGGGCCGACATTTCATCGCCGTCGACGACCGTCATCGGCGTTCCCATGCACATGGCGAGTTTCCACCTCTACGCGTCAGCCAAAATGGCGCCGCGCGCGAGAAATGAGCCTATCGCGCGCGATCCTCCCGTCGTTGCGCGACATCAAGGCGCGCGCACCGCTCAATCGAAGGCGGTCGAGGCGAGCTTGACCGGCGCGCGCGCCTTCTTGATGCGCGCGTAAATCTGCAGGCCGATGAGACCGGCGCAGATCGCCAGGAAGAAGGCGCTGATCGGGCGTTCGACGAATGTGCCGAGATCGCCGTGCGCGATATTGAGCGCGCGCCGGAAATTCTCCTCGAAGCGCGGGCCGAGCACGAAGCCGAGCAGCATCGGCGCGGGCTCGAAACGCAGCAGCAGCAGGAGATAGCCGAAAACGCCGATGACCAGCGTGACGCCGACGTCGAACAGCGAATTGCGCGTGGCAAAGACGCCGATGCAGATGAAAAACAGCGCCGACGGGTAGAGGTAGCGATAGGGAACCGTCAGCAGCCGGACCCAGACGCCGATCATCGGCACGTTGAGGAAGACGAGGATCAGATTGCCGATCCAGAAGCTGGCCACGAGCCCCCAGAAAACATCCGGATGTTCGACGATGAGGCGCGGGCCGGGCGTGATGTTGTGGATGACGAGCGCGCCGAGCAGCAGCGCCATCGCCGCGTCGCCGGGAATGCCGAGCGACATGGTGGGGATGAAATCGCCCTGGATCGACGAATGTGTCGAGGCCTCCGGCGCCGCGACGCCGGCGATGGCGCCGGTCCCGAATTTCTCCGGGTTTTTCGACACCTTCTTTTCCGTCGCATAGGCGATGAAGGAGGCGATGACAGGGCCTGTGCCCGGTATGAGCGAGCAGAGCGAGCCAACGAGCGTGCCGCGCAGGATCGGCATCGCCGCCTCTTTCGCCTCCGCCTTCGAGGGGCGCATGTCGCGGAACTTGAGTTTCGTGTAGGCCGTGTTGACCGGCGCCACATTGTTCACGCTGCGCAAGAACTCCGCGATGCCGAAAAGGCCGAGCGCGAGTGCGACGAGTTCGATGCCGTCAGCGAGTTCGTAATGGCCGAACGTGTAGCGTTCGATGCTTGTCGCCGTGTCCGTGCCGACGAGACCGAGCAGCATGCCGAATGTCGTCATGGCGACGCCCTTGAGCGGAGACCCCTTGGCGAGAGTGGAGCCCGCGAGCAGGCCGACCAGCATCAACGAACAGATTTCCGCCGAGCCGAAAGACAGGGCGATGCGCGCGATGAAGGGCGCGAGGAACATCATCTGCAGGATGCCGAAGGCCGCGCCGAACACGGCGCCCATCATGGTGACGCCGAGCGCCACGCCGCCCTTGCCCTGCTGCGTCAAAGGGTATCCATCGAGACAAGTGACGGCGTGCGGAGGATGCGAGGGCAAATTCAGGAGGATCGAGCAGATCGCGCCGCCATATTGCGCGCCGTAGAAAATGCCCGAGATCATCAGGATGGTTGCGATCGGCTTCATGCCGAAAGTCAGCGGCAACAGGATGGAAACGGCGGACAGAACCCCCATGCCAGGCAATACGCCGACGAGATTGCCGATGAGAACGCCGATGAAGCAGTAGAGCAGATTGTGCGGCTGAAGCGCGACCTCGAAGCCATGCGCGAGATCAACCAGGCTCGTCCAGAACATGGCTCAAAATCCCTTGATGAT
>JAGRKN010000039.1:7339-13286 GCA_020442275.1 Rhodoblastus sp.
CCGATGGCCGAGAGAAACACGCAGCCGAAGGTGGCCGGCGCCATCCCGGCATAGGCGCCGAGCACGATGAAAGCGACGACGCCGGCGAAGATCGCCGCCCAGCCGCGCAGATCGACGCCAACGCGATGGCCGTGCGCCATCGGGCCGTAAGCCTCGCCATCCGCCTTGCCGGCGGAAGCCACGATGCCGACGCCGAGACCGACCAGCAGCACGCTGAGCACGAGCGGGAAGAAGCCCGGTCCAATGTCGCTGAGGTTGCCGAGATCGTAGGTGCTCGCAATATAGCCCGCGAGGCAGCCGACGAGTATCATCAGCGCGCCGCCGTAGTAGTCGCGTTGCCGGACAAGCTGTTTCTGCATGGTCGCGCTTCTGTCGATCGGACGTAGGAAGTCCGGCCGGTCAGGCGCAGGAGCCATCCCGGCCGGGAGAAACGTATCCCGGGACTTACTTGCCGGCGAGGCCTGCGGCCTCGATCACCGGCTTCCATTTCTCGTAGTCGGTCCTCTGGATCTTGCCGAGCTCGGCGGCGCTCGTTCCCGTCGGCTGCAGGTAGACGGTCTTCGCGCGTTGCTGGAACTCCTCCGAGCGAATGGCCTCGACCAGCGCCTTGTTCATTTTCGCAACCGCTTCGTCGGGCGTCTTGGCCGGCGCGAAAATGCCGTACCAGCCGGAGCCGACCACGTCGTAGCCCAATTCCTTGAAGGTCGGCACGTCGGGCGCATAGGGCGAACGTTCGGCGCCGGACACCGCCAGCAACTGAAGCGCGCCGGCCTTGTGCTGCACGATCAGATCGCCGAGCACACCGCAGACCAGCGGGAGCTGGCCGCCCATGGCGGCCGTCAGCGCCGGCGCCGTGCCCTTGTAGGCGATGGGCTGCAGCTTGACGCCAGCCTCGGCCGCGAACTTGCGCGGCAGGAGGTCAGGCAGCGCGCCGAGCCCCGGCACGCCGTAATTGCCCTTGTCCGGATTCTTCTTGAGCCATTCGACCATGTCCTTGAGCGTCTTGGCGCCCGACATCGGCCCGGCCGCAAGGCCGAAATCGTAGGCGACCGCCTGCGTGACCGGCTTGAAGTCCTTGAAGGCGTCGTAGGGCACGTCCTTGAACGCAGTCGGGAACAGCACCATCGTGCCGAAGGGCGTGAACAGCAGCGTATTGCCGTCGGGCGCGGCATGGGCGACATCGCGAACGCCGATGCGGCCGCTGGCGCCAGGCTTGTTCTCCACGATCGCGGACATGCCGAGCTTCTTCTGCAGTTCGTCGGCGAGCAGCCGCACCAGAATGTCGCCGCCGCTGCCGGGCGCATAGGGGTACACGATCTTCAGGAGATCGGCCGCATGGGCCTGCCCGCCGAGTACGCCGCCGGCCGCCGCGCTCGCGACGCCAGCCATGAAATGCCGTCTGTCCATCTTGTCCTCCCTCTTTACCGTTGCGCTCGTCCGGCTCTTGTCTCCTCCTGGCCGGTCGAACGAATGAAGGCTCCGTCGTTCAGGAGCCGACAGCGCCAGCGGTTGCGCGCGTGACGCTGTTTCGACGTGCTGTTGGTTTCGACGCGCCGCCGCCCTTCTTCTCGACCTGCGAACGTCTTGCAGCGCCGCTGCCCTCCACGCCCTGGCGCGACGGCGCTGCAAACAATTCGTCATAAGACCGGGCAAAAGTCTCTGAGACCTTGTCGAGCAGCCGGAAGAATTCCGCCTGCTCCGACGCATCGAGATCGGCCAGCAATTCGACATTGCGGCGGGTGATGTAAGCGAGCACCTCGTCGTGCAGCTTGCGCCCCTTTGCGGTCGCCTCGAAGAAATTCTGACGACGGTCGCTTGGGCTTTCACGATGCGACACGAGGCCGGCCTCGATCAGTCCCGACACCGTGCGGCTGAGCTGGCCCTTGTCGATATAGAGTTCGCGCGCGAGCCCGGCGAGTGTCACCGGGGCCAGCGCATGTACGGCGCCGAAGACGCGCCAGTCGCCGACATTCAGGCCGAACTTGCGGGAAATGACCATCTGCCCGGTTCGATCGCCCATCGTGGCCAGACGCGCGATCCGGTACATCAGCATGTCGCGGATGTCGCACGGGCGCTTCGGCGGCGCAGCCTGCGGGCGTGAGGGCATCGGCTCTCATGAACTTGACATTATCAATAATTGATTTTCTCATAATGTCGAAGCGAGTCAAGATGCGCCGACGCGGCCGCGCGCGTACGATGCACGGACGACGGGAGGTTTCAGGCGTGACCAAGCGCAACGTGCTCTTCATCATGTGCGACCAGCTGAGGTTCGACTATCTGAGCTGCGCCGGCCATCCGTATCTGAAGACCCCGAACATCGACGCGCTGGCGGCGCGCGGCGTGCGGTTCACGCGCGCCTATGTGCAGTCGCCGGTCTGCGGCCCCTCGCGCATGAGCTATTACACCGGCCGCTACATGCGCTCGCATGGCGCCAACTGGAACGGCTTTCCGCTGCGCATCGGCGAGCCGACGCTCGGCGATCACCTGCGCAAGCTCGGCGTGCGCACGGCGCTGGTCGGCAAGACGCATATGACGTCCGACGACGAGGGCATGCAGCGCCTCGGCATCGATCCCGGTTCGACGATCGGCGTGTTGGCGTCGGAATGCGGCTTCGAACCCTTCGATCGCGACGATGGCCTGCATCCGCGCGGCCGCAAGCACAAGAGCGCGCCATTCAACGCCTATCTCAAGGCGAAGGGCTACGAAGGCGAAAACCCCTGGGAGACGCACGCCAACTCGGGCGTCGCCGAAGATGGTTCTCAGCAGAACGGCTGGCTGCTCGTCCACGCTGACAAGCCGACGCGCGCGCCTGAGGAAGACACCGAGACGCCCTGGACGACGCGCGAGGCGATGCGCTTCATCGAGGACGCCGAGAGCAAGGGCGAAAACTGGTGCCTGCACCTCTCCTACATCAAGCCGCACTGGCCCTATATCGCGCCCGCGCCCTATCACGACATGTTCGACAAGTCGCAGGTCCTGCCGGCCGTGCGCGCCGAGAGCGAGCGCGGCAATGACGCGCACCCCGTCTATCGCGCCTTCATGGACCAGCGCGTCGCGCGCAATTTCTCGCGCGACGAAGTGCGCGAACACGTCATCCCCACCTACATGGGCCTGATCAAGCAGATCGACGATCAGCTCGGGTTGCTGTTCAAATATCTCAAGGACAAGGGGATCGAAGACAACACGCTGATCGTCTTCACCTCGGACCATGGCGATTATCTCGGCGACCACTGGATGGGCGAGAAGGACCTGTTCCACGAAGTCTCCGTGAAGGTGCCCATGATCGTGGTCGATCCCTCGCCATCGGCGGATTCTACGCGCGGCACGGTGTGCGACGCGCTGATGGAAGGTATCGATCTCACGCCGACCTTCATCGAATACTTCGGCGGAACGTCGCCGCGTCACATTGTCGAGGGCCGCTCGATCGCGCCTTTCCTGCGCGGCGAAACGCCTGCCGACTGGCGGACGCATGTTTTCTCGGAATACGATTATTCCATGCAGGACGTACGCACCGCGCTCGGCCTGCCTGTCGACAAATGCCACCTCTTCATGTGCTTCGACGGTCGCTGGAAATACATCCACGCGCCGGGCTTCCGTCCCATGCTGTTCGATCTCGAAAACGATCCGAAGGAATTGCGCGATCTTGGGGCCGATCCTGCCAGCGCCGACGTATGCGCGCGCATGCGCGAGGCCTTGATGGACTGGGCGCTGACCGACCATAGCCGCATCACCACGCCGGACGCCAAGATCGAGGCCTACAGCGGCGCGCAGCAGCTGAAGAACGGCATTATCATCGGATACTGGGACGAAGCGGAAGTCGAGGAAGCGCGCCGGAAATACGGTTTCTAGTCCAGCGCCCGCGATTGGGGTTCCTGCCCGGCGCCTGCGACGTCGAAGTCGTTGATCAGCGTCGCGACCGACGCCAGACGGTGGCGAAGGCGCTCCATCGCTCGCGCCAGCTCGCGCCCTCGTCTGCGAGCGCGTCGAGGAATTCCGCGAAACGGCGCGAGACCATCACCGTGTAGAGTAGCAGAAGCGTCGTCGGGATCAGGACGGCGAAGAAGATCAGCGTCCGGTCGATCGCGCTCATGTCGGCATGTGAAAACAGGTTCATGCCGAGGAAGCCCGTCGTCACCGTGCCGATCAGGCTGAGCAGTGTCGTGATCGTCAGCGTGAGAATCGTCTTCGCCTGCCGGCGCAGCAGATCGGTCTCGAGATAGGATGACATGTCGCCGAGTTCGTCGCGCAATTCAGCGAATAGCCGATCCGTGCCCAGATGGCCGACCCACATGCGGAACAGGTCGCGCATCGGCAATTGGTCCGAGACTTCCGAGAAATAATAGCGGTGCGTGAAGCGCAGGAAGGTCTCGAGCGTCAGCCTGATGTCGTGCCGGAACTGGCTGACGGAGGCGTTGCTCTCAATGTCGAGCCGGCTGACGGTGGCGACGAGCCGGTCCGACAGCATCAGGATCGCCGCCCGATGGAAATGTGCGATCAGCCCGAGCAGGAAATACTGGTGGCGGAACTGCGAGAGAAAGCCACGCTCGGGATCGATGAACAGCGCATGCCCGGCCGGCCCGATCGCGACGAAACTCTGGCCGCTGCACAGAACGCGCGTATTGGTCCAGCCGTCGCCGCGCAACGGATCGTAGAACCTGTCGTAGCAATAGCGCTGCTCGAAATCGGCGAGAAAGCCTGGCGCATAGGGCGTCTCGGTCGCGCCGCCCGGCGCCGAGGCGAAGGCGAGCCGCATGAAGTCGGCGCGCGTCAATGCGCGCGGATCGTCGACGGCGAGCCAGGCCATCGTCGGCATGCGATGGAATTCGAGCTGGCGATATCGCACCGGCGCGACTTGCGCGCGCTGGTTCAGCATCATCGGCGCGAGCAGATATTCCCAATGGAAGGAAATCGCCGAAGCCTGATCCTTGCACACCGAGGCGAGATATTTCGTGCGCGCCTGATAGTCGGAGGCGGCCAGCACCGCGCCGTCGGCGCCCAGCCATTCCACGCTTTCGGGACAATTGAGCGCCGCGCCGCTCTCGCTCCAGCCGGCAGGATAGGCGCGGCCGAAGCGGTAGATGATCTCTTGCGCGCGCGACAGATGAATGTCGCGCGCGGCGATCTCGACCACGAGGATCGCGACATCGACATCGAAGAAGAAATAGAGATCGGTGTGCACGACATCGACTTCGGTCGCCGCCGCCTGTCCATGAAAGCGCAGTCGCGCCTTCTTCACATCGGCGCGGCGAAAGATGCGGATCGGCGATTCGCCGTAAGTCGTGCGCCCCGTGCGCGACGCGCGCTCGCCGTAGAGAAAGCGCTGCACATGCGGCAGAAAGGCCGCGAATTCGCGATAGTGCCGTTCCTGAAAATCTTCCGGTCGTTCGGGAAATTCGTCGTCGAGCTCGACCCAGGTCCGGTTGGGGTCGCGGTCGAGATAGTCCCAGTGGTTCAGCAGGCCGCATCCCTGCGGCAAAGGCATGAGCTGGAGCGGCCAGATCAGGATCTGGCGAAAGTCGCGCACCGCGATGTCGCTCATTTCAGTCATGCCGCCCCGGCTCCGCTTGCCGGCAAGAGGTGACATGACGACACGATGCTTGCAATCGCGCCGAACGTCGAGCGCTGCGTCAGCACTTCCCCGATCTGCAGATTGCGATTGCCATTGTGGCGCCGCTCATGGCCGGCTGGGCGATGGTGGCGAACAGTTTCATCGCCTGGTTGAGCTCGGTCGAGGGGGCGGCCGCCACGTAGATCACGTCCTTGTTGCGCACCGCAAAGCCGCGCGCCAGGAAATAGGTCGCCGTGTCCTTGAGGTTGATGCGGTAGACGACATTGACCGTCTGCGCGCCGGGCGGAACCGGATAGGCCGGATCGAGCTGGCGCGCGATCGCGGCGGGTTCGGCGCGCAGCAGGAACACGCCCTCGGGATTGGCCATTTCCGCCTGCA
>JAGRKN010000285.1 GCA_020442275.1 Rhodoblastus sp.
TGTCCGAATTGGCGGAGCCAGCTCTCTCGATGCCGTTGCTCATGCGATGAACACTCGACCCCGCCAGACGCTGGGTTGGAAGACCACAGCAGAAATGCTCGACCAGTTCCTCGCCTCGGAGTAGGAATGATGGTGTTGCGACGACCCGTTGAATCCGCCCAATACGTGTCGATCAAGTATACCGAGCGCCTGGCGGAGGCCGGCGTCGAACCGTCGGTTGGCAGCGTCGGGGATTCTTACGACAATGCGCTCGCCGAAACGATCAACGGCCTCTACAAGGCCGAGGTCATTCACTGGCGTGGGCCGTGGCGCAGCTTCGAGGCCGTCGAGTTCGCCACGCTCGAATGGGTCGACTGGTTCAACAATCGAAGACTGCTGGAGCCGATCGGGAATATTCCGCCGGCCGAAGCCGAAGCGCGCTACTATGCGCTCATCGAGGAAACCGCCATGGCGGCGTGACTCAAACCAAACGGCCTCCGACGAACCCGGGGCGGTTCAAACGTGGCTTCCTCTGGGGCTTTGAAGTTGGATTTGATCTACGATGTGTCGAGGCTCTCGACACGCACGCTGAATTTGACGCCGAACGGTATCGACTGGATCGATTCGCTTCTGGCAGACTATTTCATTTCAGGGGCAGGCGGCCCGTCCTATTCCCTGCTTTTCGGGTTCCGGAGGCCGCGTCTGTTTGAGCCGCGCGCTCTATACAATCCTGTACCCCGGCTTGACCGCGCTTGGGGTCGAGACCCAGGTTTGTCGACAATAGCCGTGCCGGACTGGCTTGCCGCTGCGCTGCGCGGCGATGACAGCAATGGGTACAAGAAAGAGGGCCCGCGGACCGCATCGAACAGCAAAATCAGACGTTTGATCAACGTCGCCCATTCGCTGCGATCATACGCCTTTGCAGCCGGGTCAGACCCTTCAACCTCTGCGCCCCGTGGAGCGGCATATCTCAACGCGTCGCATTTCCCCCTGGAACAGTCGCGCCATGTCGCATGGCTCGAGCGCCGACCAGATATCAGGCCCGTATTTTTCATCCACGATTTGTTGCCGGTCTTGCGGCCAGAGCTTTTTTGGAGCGCCGAACCCGAAAGGCATGCCAGGCGGCTTGAGCTTCTGGCCAGGCGCGGCGCAGGCGCGATCGTCACCAGCTGGCTGGTTGCCGAACAGCTTCTGGAGAATTTGAGAGGCAGCGGGCGGGAAGACCTGCCAATCCTCACGGCCACGCCTCCGGTTGTTCCAGCCTTCCGGATAGATATCTCGAAAGACCCGCGGCTCAACAATTCCACCTATTTCGTCGTTTGCGGAACGATCGAGCCTCGGAAGAACCATATGTTGCTCTTCGAGGCATGGCGTCGGCTGGTCGCGCGACACGGACGAAGGTCGCCAAAACTTTTGGTTGTAGGTAAGCGCGGCTGGCATTGCGACGAGATCGTCACCGCCATGCATGATCCCGTACTGCGGGGCGCCGTCGTGGAAGCGCGCGGGTTATCGACGGGCGCATATCGGGCGTCGTTGGCAAGCGCCTGCGCACTACTCTCCCCCAGCTTTGCTGAAGGTTTTGGCCTGCCCGTCGCCGAAGCGCTCGCTGCGGGAATCCCGACAATCGTTTCTGATATCCCGTCTCATAGAGAGCAGGGCGGGAAAGCTCCGCTCTATCTCGATCCAGGGTGCGTGGACGATTGGGTGGATGCCATTGAAGCCTACGCGCTGAAGGCCTCGACGCTCGTTGAAGCACGCGTTCGAACGGCCGAACATCGGCCGGTTGAGCCGGGGGCTTACCTTCAAACCGTATCGCGCTTCCTGCAAAGTTTGACGTAACAGATCCCAACCAGTGTTTCGTGCCTGCGGGCGTCTCGGATTGAGAGAACAGATGCCAGAACTGATCGGCCCCCACTGATACCAACGGCGCTTTCGTCTGACTCATGAGGAATTCCCTATCGGGCGCGGTGCTGATCCCCTTGGCGCGGGGAGATTCGCGCCATGCGCCGGTGAGATTGCGGACGGATTTTTCAGCCACGGAGCTTCGGCGTTTGGCTAGAAAGGCCAAGGACTCTGACCAGAGCCGGCGATTGCTGTCGCTGGCCGCCGTCACCGACGGCAAGAGCCGCGCCGAGGCTGCTACCATCGGCGGGATGGACCGCCAGACGCTGCGCGACTGGGCTCACTGATCCACCCCCATTGAATTGGTCCACCTTGAAGTATGTCTTTGGACATGGAGAATGAGGATCAGAATGCCAGGAACCGCCACAAACCGGAGGAGATCGTCGCCAAGCTGCGTCAGGCGATCTTCCTGCCTTCGCGCGCCGGAGCTGAACCCGGTAGAGAACATCTGGCGCATCTGCGCGCCAACTGGCTTTCGAACTGTGTCTTCGATACCTACGACGCGACCATCGACGCCGCCTGCGAGGCATGGCGCAAGCTCGCCGCTCAACCGGAGCCGATCACATCACTCGGAATGCGCAAATGGGCGCACGTCGGTCAGGCATTATGACCTTTGGTATAAGTGGTCCGTCAGCAATGTTAGTTCATTGACGGCCACGGGACCAACGCGGGCGGCGCGGCTGGTCGGGATTGCGGCTCCGCCCGTCCGGCGCCCGTAGGCACGAACACTTCCGGCCCCGGAGGTTCGGGGACGCGGTTGCATCCGATGACGCTGGCCATGTCGGAGCAATTGCTGCCCATCTACGACAAGCCGATGATCTATTATCCGCTGAGCGCCGCCATGCTCGCGGGCATTTGCAAAATCCTCGTCATCACGACGCCTGAAGACGCGCCGTCCTTCAAGCGGCTGCTCGGCAGCGGAGCGCAATGGGGTATTTCGCTATCTTACGCCGAGCAGCCGCAGCCAGAAGGTCTGGCGCAGGCCTATGTAATCGGTGCGGAATTCGTGGAGGGTCACAATTCCGCGCTCGTGCTCGGCGACAATATATTCTATTGCCACGGCCTGACCGAAAATCTTCGACGGGCCGCCGCCCGCGAAACCGGCGCGACGATCTTCGCCTATCGCGTCAGCGACCCCGAACGTTACGGCGTCGTCTCCTTCGACGCGTCCGGCCGGGCGGTGGCGCTGGAAGAAAAGCCCATCAGGCCGCAATCGAACTGGGCGGTTACGGGCCTCTATTTCTGCGACGCGCGCGCGCCGGACATCGCGGCGGCACTCACGCCGTCGCCGCGCGGAGAGCTGGAGATCACCGACCTCAACCGCGCCTATCTCGATATTGGCGAGTTGAATGTCGAGAAGCTCGGACGCGGTTTCGCGTAGCTCGATACGGGAACGCCGGCGTCCATGGTGGAAGCGTCGGAATATGTGCGCGTCGTCGAGCAACGACAGGGGCAGCGCATAGCCTGCCTCGAGGAAATGGCCTTCGCCAACGGCTCGATCGACGCGGCGCAATTGCGCGCCGCCGCCGACAAATTCGCCAAGAGCGGTTATGGCGCGTATCTGAAGAAGCTGATCGGGGAGGTGTAAGGCAGATCGGCTTTACGCCGCTCTGGCGGCGCGGTCACGCACGGCTTGCGACCTTACAACCATGACTTGACCGACGCGGCGACCGCCTGCGAGGACAGACCGTAGAGATCGTGCAACGTCGGGAGCGCTCCGGCTTCCAGGAACCTGTCCGGCAGCGCGATCTGGCGGAAGCCCGCCGGCATGACGCCGCCGCGCAGCAGCACACCCGCCACGGCCTCGCCGAGGCCGCCGATGATCGTGTGATTTTCGGCGACGACGACGGGACGGCCGGTCTTGCCCGCTTCCTGCAGGATCGTCGCCTCGTCGAGCGGCTTGATGGTCGGCACATGCAGGACGGCGATCGACAGATTGTCTTTCTCGAGGATGTCCGCGGCTTCGAGCGCGCGCATCGTCATCAGGCCGGAGGAAATGACCAGCGTATCGGCGCCGTCGCGCAACAGTTTCGCTTTGCCGAGTTCGAACCGGTAGCCGTATTCGTCGAGCACGAGCGGCACGTTGCCGCGCAACAGGCGCATGTACACAGGGCCCTTGTGCGCCGCGATCGCCGGCACGACCTGCTCGATCTCGTGCGCGTCGCAGGGATCGACGATCGTCAGGTTCGGCATGCCGCGAAAGATCGCGAGATCTTCGGTCGCCTGATGGCTTGGACCGTAGCCGGTGGTGAGGCCGGGTAGCGCGCAGCAGATTTTCACGTCGAGATTTTCTTCGGCGATCGCGAGACAGATGAAGTCATACGCGCGGCGCGAAGCGAAGACGGCGTAAGTCGTCGCCCAGGGCTGAAAACCTTCGCGCGCCAAGCCCGCCGATGCCATCATCA
>JAGRKN010000040.1 GCA_020442275.1 Rhodoblastus sp.
ACGGAGCCCGACGCCGTCATCGCCAACACGTGACGCAGCGTCGATCCCTGCGTGAAGACAGGAATCGGTTTTCGCGACTTTGGCGCTGCGTCCGGTCGTGACGTCTGGTCGTCGATGGTGCTCAAGCGCCCTCATATGACGTTCGAGCGCGAGTTTTGGGACGCGCCTTGCGACGCGTCAGCCCTCGTAGCGCCCCACGATCGAGATTGAGCAGACGTTCTGGTGCGGAAAGCCGCCGAGATTGTGCGTGAGGCCGAGGCGCGGCAGTTCCTTGCGCTGGCGCGGGCCGGCCTTGCCCTGCAATTGCAGGTACATTTCGTAGATCATCCGCATGCCGGACGCGCCGATCGGGTGGCCGAAGCACTTGAGGCCGCCGTCGATCTGGCAGGGGATCTTGCCGTCCGCATCGTAGAAGCCGTCCATCACGTCGTAGATGGCGCGGCCCTCCGCCGAAATGTGGATGTCTTCCATCGTGACGAGTTCGGTCACCGAGAAACAGTCGTGCACCTCGATGAGGTCGATTTCTTCACGCGGATTCGTGACGCCTGCTTCTTGATAGGCCTTTTTCGAGGCGACGCGGGCGGTCGCGAAATAGGAGCCGTCCCAGGAATTGTGCTGCGCCTCGACGCCGTTCGACACGGACAATTGCAGCGCCTTGACGCTGATGATGTCGGTCTTGCCGAGCGAACGTGCGATTTCCGGCGTCGTGACGATGGCGCAAGCCGATCCGTCCGACACGCCGCAGCAGTCGAACAGACCGAGCGGCTCGGCGACGATCGGCGCGCCCAGCACCTGCTCCATCGTCACCTTGTTTTGCAGATGCGCCTTGGGATTGCGCGAACCGTTGTCGTGGCTCTTGACCGAGATATGCGCGATGGCGCGCTTGAGGTCCTCTTTCGAGACGCCGTGCTTGGCGCGATAGGCGGCGGCGAGCTGCGCGAAATTGCCCGGCGCCGAGGCGTTGGCCCACCATTGCGAATTCAGCACGCCACGACCGCGCTGCGGCAGGCCGCCGTAGCCGGTGTCCTTCAACTTTTCGACGCCGAGCGCCAGCGCGATGTCAGCCGCGCCAGAAGCGACCGCATAGACGGCGCCGCGAAACGCGTCGGTGCCGGAGGCGCAGAAATTCTCGACGCGCGTGACCGCGATCTGCGGCAGGCGCAGCGCGACGGCGAGCGGCGTGCCGGACTTGCCGACATGCTGTTCCTCGATTGCCGTGGAGAACCACGCCGCGTCGATCTGGTTCTTCTCGATGCCGGCGTCCTTCAGCGCTTCCTCGAAGGCCTCGACCATGAGGTCGTCGGCTTCCTTGTCCCAGCGCTCGCCGAATTTCGAGCAGCCCATGCCGAGGATGGCGACCTTGTCCTTGATGCCGCGGGCCATGTCAGCCTCCCTGTTGCGCGGCGTCCGCCGCCGGCGTCGCTTTCCAAAAGTAGCGCGTGAAACCGCGCTGCCCATCGTAGTCCTTGATGCGGAACACCATGTCCATTTTCTTTCCGACGTCGATGTCGTCGGGCGTGACGTCGGTGAAATCGATCATCACGCGCCCGCCGGCGTCGAACTGCACCATGCCGTAGCAGGCCGGCGGATCGGCGGAATAGGTGAGATTGTCGGCCGTATAGCTCATGATGCGGCCTTCGAGATCGCTGAAGGGTTGCGGCTCCTGCGAGTGAAACGCATTGCAGTTCGGATTGACGCAGATGTTGGTCCTCGGGAATTGCAGCGTGCCGCAGACATTGCACTTGCCGCCGACAAAACCGGTGATGGTGTTGCGGTTGCGGTAGAGCGAGGAGAGCGCCGTCGCCTTGTCGAGTTCGGAGCGCATGCCGCGCTCCATTTCGATCGTGTCGTTGAAGGCCAGGAACTTCTGGTAGTTCGTCTCCTCGCGGCGGCGCGCGAGAAAGCCGGAGACGCCGCGCGCGGGCCTGATGGAGCCGATCTCGTCGGTGGCGCGGAACAGAAGGGCGTCGCAGCCCTGGCCGAAGGCGACGACGAGAATGAGCTCGCCGGGCTTCGCGATTTCCAGCGCATGAGCGAACATGACGAGCGCGTGAGCCGCGCCTGTGTCGCCGCAGACCATCGCGAGAGTGTCGCGCAGCGCCGTGTCGGCAATGCCGGCCTTCTTGGCGATGGGGCCTGCGACCTTGGCGAGCGTGCAGGGCATGACGAAATGGGCGATGTCGGCGCCTGTCACGCCGGCCTTGGCGAACAGGTCCTTCAGCGTCGCGGGCACGATCTTGTTGTAACCCTCGTCGCGGATCCAGCGCTCTTCCCAGGTGTAGTCATAGGCGACGCCGTCGCCGCGATAGTGATCGACGAAATCGACCGTGCGCGTGGCGTGCGCGACGAGTTCGGCGATCACGTCGCCTTCGCCGACGAGCAGGGCCGCCGCGCCGTCGCCTGACGACAATTCGAGCGGGCTCGCCGCCTTGGTGCGGCGCTTTTCGGCCGCCGTCACCAGGATCGGTCCGCCGCCCGCATTCAGCGCATCGGCGAGTGCGGACAAGCCGGCGCGCTGGCTCGCGGAATGGTCATGTCCGCCGACGCCTTCGGCGAGATTGAGCGCGCCTGCGACGATGCCGGCATTGAGCCGGTCCGCGAAGGGCAGGGTGGTCGAGGCGAGATGCACGGCCGAGAGCTGATCGCGGTCGAAATCGCCAAGGCAGTCACGCGCGGCGGCGACCGCCATTGTGACGGAATCCTCGTCCCAATTGGCCATGGCGCGCTCGCCCTTACCCTGCGACTTCAGCGAGCCGTTGAACCAGGAATTGGCCGCCACCATCGCTTTGCGTTGCAGGCGACGCATTGGCACATAGGCGCCGTATCTGAGAATGCCCTTGGCCATGGCTTTACACCGGGTCCCAGGTGAAGATGTCAGCCGAACGGTCGAGCTTGTAGAAGCTGCCCTTCATGGCGGGCATGGCGTGTTCGGCGATTGTCTGCGGCGTCCAGCCGTCGGAGCGCTGCACGGAGCGGATCGGTCGGGACTGGCTCATCAGGTAGATTTCGTTCATGCGCACGGCGAAGATCTGGCCGGTGACGTCGGCGGAAAGATCCGAGGCGAGATAGGCGCAGAGCGGCGCGATCTTTTCGGGCCCCATCGCCTGGATCTTGGCGACGCGCGCCTTCTCCGCCTCGGTCTCGGTCGGGATCGTGCCGATCAGGCGGCTCCAGGCGAAAGGCGAGACGCAGTTGGAGCGAACATTGAAGCGCTGCATGTCGAGTGCGATCGACTTGGACAGGCCGACGATGCCGAGCTTGGCGGCGGCGTAATTCGCCTGACCGAAATTGCCGACGAGGCCCGAGGTCGAGGTAAAATGCACGAAGGAGCCGGAATTCTGCTCCTTGAAATAATTGGCCGCCGCGCGCGAGGTGTAGAACGAGCCGAGCAGATGGACCTTGATGACCGTCTCGAAGTCGACGATCGACATGCGATGGAAGATGCGGTCGCGCAGGATGCCGGCATTGTTGATGACGCAGTCGATGCGGCCGAAGGAATCGATCGCGGTCTTGATGATATTGGCGGCTGGCGCCGCATCCGCCACCGAATCGAAATTGGCGACAGCCTGGCCGCCGGCCTTGCGGATTGCCTCGACGACCTCTTCGGCCGGGTGTGCGTCGCCGCTGCCTTCGCCGTCGGCGGAGCCGCCGAGATCATTGACGACGACCTTGGCGCCTTGAGCCGCGCAAAGCTCTGCAATGGCGCGGCCGATGCCGCGCCCCGCGCCTGTGACGACCACGACCTTATCGGTAAGGCAGTTGCCCTCGGACATTCCAGCTCCTTGCGATTTCCCGTTGTCTTGATTGGGCGGGACATTGCACCCGGCCTCCGCGCGGGTCAATCGCGCGATTAAATCGTGTTTCGCATGCCAGAATTGCGGCTTCGCATGGCGGGCTCCGTCCGCAGGCCCGAGCGCGCGCCGTTCACGTCCGGTACAGGTTGAGGGTGGCACGAGGGGACACTGCGACGACATCGCAGTTGACTTTCGGCCGCGTTCGGCGAGCTTCGGGTGGTCCGGAGCCGGAACGGCGGCCGGAATTTCAGGGGAGTTTTTCATGCGCACTGCACTTCGCGCGCTCGTTCTGACCGCCGCTCTCGGCCTCGCGCCGGGCCTCGCCTTCGCACAGGCGACGCAGCCCGCGACGCCTTCCAAGGCCGCACCTCCGCCTGCGACCGCGCCCAAAGCCGCGGCGCCTGCCGCCGCCAAGCCGGCTGCCGCCCCAGCGGCGAAGGTCGAGCTGATGGATATCAACAGTGCGACCGCCGACCAGCTCGAGACGCTCAAGGGCGTCGGCAAGGCGCGCGCCGCCGCCATCGTCAAAGGCCGGCCTTACAAGGGCAAGGACGAGCTCGTGCAGAAGAACATCGTGCCGCAGAATGTCTACGACGACATCAAGGACAAGATCATCGCCAAGCAGAAGTAAGGCGTCGATTTTCCGGAAGGAAGCCCCCGCTGTCGTGGCGGGGGCTTTTTCATGTCAGAGCGCCGCGTAATCCTCGGTCCGCGCCATGTTTTCGAGGATCGTCGCGAGCTCCGGCGGCGGCGTGGTCACCTTGCGCGTTTCCGTGTCGAGCCAGACGATCATCGAGCGGATCTCATAGACGCGCTCGCCTTCGGGCGTGAGAATTCGGTTGACGATCAGATAGCGCGTGCCCTTGGCGTTCACGCCGCCGCACAGCATCTGAACGCGCATCTTGTCGCCGAGAAACAGTTCTCGGGAATAGGTCGTGTGGTCGCTGACGACGACAAAGGCAACCTTCCATTTCGCGAAGACCTCGGGCGTTACGCCGAGCGAATTGAAGAAGCGCAGCCGGCAGTCGACCGCCTTTTCCATATAGGCGACGTTCTTCATGTGCCGGTTGGCGTCGAGGTCGAACCAGCCGACGTCAGTGTGGTGTTCGAAGACTTCTGTCATTGATGATGCCAGTCTTTGTCCGTCATGGCCGGGCTAGTTCCGGCCATCCACGCCGAACGGATTTGCGCGCGCCGCGTGGATGCCCGGCACAAGGTCGGGCATGACGGGGGCGGGAAACGCGATCACAACGCCCGCTTCGCCTCGTACTCATCCCGCAATTCGCGCTTCAGAATTTTGCCGATTGCGGAGCGGGGGAGGCTTTCGACGATCTCGATCTTCGAAATCCGTTGCGTCTTGCCGAGTTTTGAATTGGCGAATTCGCGCAGCTCCTCGGCAGTTGCGCTCATGCCCGGCCGCAGCACGGCGAAGGCCAGCGGCGTCTCGCCCCATTCCACCGACTTGATGCCGACCACTGCGCATTCGAGGATCGCAGGGTGCTTGGCGAGGATGCCTTCGAGATCGCTCGGATAGATGTTGAAGCCGCCGGAAATGATCATGTCCTTGCGGCGGTCCATCAGCTTCATGAACCCGTCTTCGTCGAAACGGCCGACGTCGCCGGTGCGGATGAAGACGCGACCGTCGGGCGCGATCCATTGCGCTTCGCGCGTCTTGCCGGGCTGATTGTGGTAGCCGTTCATGATCGCGCCGGACCAGCCGACGATCTCGCCGATTTCGCCGGGCCCGACCTCGACGCCATTCTCGTCGATCAGACGGACGTCATGGCCCTCGCCGGGCTTGCCGACCGTGTCGACCTTGTCGGGGAATTCGTGCGCGACGAGCACGCAGGACCCGCCGCCCTCGGTCATGCCGTAATATTCGACGAGGCCGCCCGGCCAGCGCTTCAAAATGTCGGTCTTCAGCGCGCCGGAGAAGGGCGCGGACGTGCAGAATTTCATGCGGAAGCTCGAGAGATCGTAACTATCGAAATCCGGCTGCGACATGATGCGATGATATTGCACGGGCACCAGCATGGCGTGGGTGGCGTGCAGCGAGGAGGCGAGTTCGAGGAACTTGTGCGCGTCGAATTTCTTCATCAGCGCGACCGTGCCGCCTCCGGCAAGCGTGGGGAAGAAAGACACGAGCGTCGTGTTGGAATAGAGCGGCGTCGACAGCAGCGTGGTCGCGGTGCGGTCGTACTGGAAGGCGTTGGCGCGCTGCACATGGGCCCAGCGCATGCGGTGCGACTGCACGATACCTTTCGGAATGCCCGTCGTGCCCGAGGAATAGATGATGTTGAAGGGATCGGCGGGATCGATCATTACCGGGGCGACCGCGGCGCCTTCCGGCGCCAGCCATTCGGCATAGGGTTTGCCGCAATCCGACCCGTCGAGGGAGATGCGGATCGTGCTGGCGTCGCCCGCATTCTTCAGGCTGTCGGCGGTCGTCGCGTCAAGGAACAGGAGTTTTGCGCCGGAGTCGGCGACCATGCCTTCGAGCTGTTCCGGCGTGGAGGAGGGGGCGAGCGGTGCGGTCACCACGCCAATCGACAGCGCGCCAAGGAAGAGCGTGGCGTATTCAATTGAAGTCGATGCGCAGACGGAAATAGCCTCGCGCTGCTTGACGCCGTCGCGCTGCAGGCTTGCCGCGACCCGAGCCATCAGCTTGACCGTCTCGGCGTATGACTGGCGGCGGCCGTCGAGAATGAAGGCGGTTTGGTCGGGCAGGTCGCGGGCAGTCAGCTTCACCAGATCGGCGACCAGCCCGAATTCCTTATCCAGCGCCTCGACATTGTTCATCTTCAAGAATCCTCCCGAAACGGCGGTTGCGCCGATATTGGCGGCGACGTTAGATGAGCGCCGATAGGCCGGCAAGCACGGCGCCCGCACAAGAGGAATGCAGGAAATGAGCAAGAATTTGGGGCTGGACCGGGCGAAGCCCGGCAAGGTCGGGTTGAACACGGACGCGCTGGACCGGCTGGGCGACGTGCTGAAGCGCGAGATCGGCGAGGGCCGCGTGCCGGGCGCTGTCGCCATGATCGCGCGCGGCGGACAGGTCGGCTATTTCAAGGCCTTCGGCAAGCGCGATCCGGCGTCGTCGGACGACATGCAGGAAGATTCGATCTTCCGCATCTTCTCCATGACCAAGCCGATCGTCTCGATGGCGATCATGCAGCTGGTCGAGCAGGGCCGGATTTTGCTCGCTGATCCGCTTTCCAAATACATTCCCGCCTTCGCCGACACGAAGGTCGGCGTCGTGCGCGAGGGCGAGCTCACGCTGGTCGCGCCCGTCAGGTCGGTCACGATCCAGGACCTGCTGCGCCACACCTCCGGCCTCACCTACGATTTCGTCGGCGGCGGCGAGCACCCCGTGCAGAAGCTCTACGCTCAGGCCAATCTCGCGCGGCCCGACCAGACCAACGCCGACCAGGTGGATGCGCTGGCGAAGCTGCCGCTGATGAACCAGCCGGGCACGACCTGGGACTACAGCCGCTCGACGGATGTGCTAGGCCGTATCGTCGAGATCGTCACCGGCAAGACTCTAGGCGTCGCGTTGGAAGAACAAATCCTCGGGCCGCTCGGCATGAAGGACACGGCGTTCAGCGTCGCGGAGAAGAATTTCGACCGTATCGCCGAACCGCTGCCGATCGATCCCGACACGCAGCAGCCAGTGAAACTGTTCAACGCCAAACGCCTCGCGCAATTCGAATCCGGCGGCGGCGGCCTGATGTCGACCGCGCCGGATTATGCGCGTTTCTGCGCGATGCTGGCCAGCGGCGGCACGCTCGGCAAGGAGCGGATCATCGGCCCGATGACGCTGGAATTCATGGCGAGCGATCACCTGGGGCCGGAGGTGCGGCGAGGCTCGGATCTCTTGCCGCCGGGTCACGGCTTTGGCCTTGGCTTCGCGGTGCGTACGGCGACGGGCATGGCCTCCGTACCCGGCTCGGAAGGCCTGTTCTACTGGGGCGGCATCGCGGGTACGACCTTCTGGATCGATCCGCAGGAAGAGCTGTTCGCGATGATGATGATCCAGGGGCCGGGCCAGCGCGATTATTATCGCATGCTGTTCCGCACGCTGGTTTATGCGGCGGTGGAGTGAGGCGTCGTCATTGCGAGCGAAGCGAAGCAATCCAGAACCGCGTCGTGGCTCTGGATTGCTTTGTCGGTTCGCTTCTCGCAATGACGGATATCACGCCAGCTTGCTCTCTGTAGTCGCGCCGACCCACGGCTGGTGATTGACCATCAGCACGCGCCAGCCGCTCTCGGCCGCGTTCTGCAGGATGTCGAGGCGCGTGACCGAGCAATTGTCGGTCGTGAACGCCATCATGCGCGAGGGCGCGATGCCGAGCGCGATGCCGATCGCCGCGCGTATCGTGCCGCCATGCGCGACGACCACGACGTCGCGCCCGGCATGCGAGGCCGTCAGCTTGTCGATGCCGGCGCGGGTGCGATCGATGAGATCGACGAAACTTTCGCCGTTCGGCGCGCGTTCTTCCGGCGCGTTGAACCAATGGCCTGATGGCGAAGGTTTCACGTTGCGGAAGAATTCCGCGCGGTTGAGACCCTGCCAGTCGCCGAGATGCTGCTCGGCGAATTCGGCCATCGCTGCGGGTTGCAGTTGCGCGTCGGGATGGCCGGCGGCGAAAATGGCGGCGGCGGTCTGCTTGGCGCGGCCGAGATTGCTCGTCACCCAGACCGCGTCGCGCGGGAGGACGCGCGCGAGCGCCTCGAACACGTGGGTCTCGCTGCAGTCGCAGGGCAGGTCGCGCTGGCCGTAGATGCAGCCGCCGTCGTCGCGCACGGGCGCATGGCGCACCCACCAGAAGCGCGTCGCGGTGAAATCGTCCAGGCCGAGCGGCTTGTGCGTCGAACTGAAGGCGGTTCCTGTCGGCTGCGTCACGTCTATCTCCCTCTGGACAGCATCCGGTCTATGCGCGGGGCGAGCAGCGCGCAAGCTATCGCGGGGCCGCACGCGCCGCTATCCTGCACGAAAATCAGGAGGAAGCGATGACAGGACGAATTGCGGGCAAGGCGGCGATCGTGACGGGAGCGGGGAGCGGCATCGGCCGCGCGACCGCACTGCGCTTCGCCAAGGAAGGCGCGCGGCTGCTGATCGCCGATCGCGCGGAAGAGGGCCTCAACCAGACGCTCGAAATGATCCAGAAGGCGGGCCATGCCGCGAGTGGACTGGCGATGGACGCCGGCAATGAAGAGGATGTGAAGAAGCTCGTCGCGACCGCGGTGAAGGAATTCGGGCGGCTCGACGTCATCTATGCGAACGCCGGCATCACCGGGGGCATGACGACGCTGCAGGACGTGACCGTCGAGAATTTCCAGGAAATCCTGCGGGTAAACGTGATCGGCGTGTTTCTGGCGATCAAACATGCAGCGCCGGTCATGATCGCGCAGGGCGGCGGCTCGATCATCGCCACGGCGTCGGTCGGCGGCATGCGCGCGAATGCCGGCAACGTGCCCTACAGCGCGAGCAAGGCGGCCGTCATCAGCCTCGCGCAGACAACGGCCAATGCGCTGATAGGCACTGGCGTACGCGTCAACGCCATCTGTCCGGGCCTGATCGAGACGGGCATGACCAAGCCGCTGTTCGATCACGCGCGCGCGCGCGGCACGGAGGGCAAGGTCGGCCAGTTGAACGCGATGCAGCGCGCAGGACGGCCCGAAGAAATCGCCGCCATGGCTTTGTTCCTGGCAAGCGACGATGCGTCCTATGTCAACGGCCAGGCATTTCCGGTCGACGGCGGATTGTCGTCGACGCATCCCTTCGCGAAGCCGCGGAAGTAGTTTTGCTCCCTCTCGCCGCTTGCGGGGAGAGGGTTGGGGGTGAGGGGGCCTGCGACCGGTATGGATGTATCGGCCTTGCCCCTCATCCGGCCTTCGGCCACCTTCTCCCCGTAAACGGGGAGAAGGGCAGCGGCGAGGTTTCTCAATACCCCCGGATCTTCGCGATCCGGTTCGCGTGAAAGCGTGCGTCGCCGAACAATTCCTGACAGACGCGTGCGCGCTTCATGAAAAGGCCGATGTCGATGGCGTCCGTCATGCCGTTGCCGCCATGCATCTGCACGGCTTCGCGCACGGCGAGATCGGCAGAGCCGCAGGCGCGCGCCTTGGCGACAGCGACATAGGGGCGAGCCTTGTCGGCATCCGTATCCAGCATCTGCAGCGCCTTGAGAACAGCGGCGCGTGTGACCTCGAGTTCGCAATAAAGATGCGAGGCGCGGTGCTGGAGGCCCTGGAATTCGCCGATGACCTTGCCGAACTGCTTGCGCTCCTTGAGATAGGCGACAGTGCGGTCGAAGGCCTCCTCGCTGAGGCCGACGAGTTCGCTGGCGACGCAGGCGCGGCCGGCGTCAAGAATGGCTTCGACCAGCGGCGCGCCAGCGTCGATCTCGCCGAGCACGGCGTCGGCATCGACCGCGACATTATCGAAGGTGATGCGCGCGGCATTGTGCGCATCGACCATGATTGTGCGCTCGATCGAAACGCCCTTGGCCTTGGGATCGACGAGCAGAACGGTGACGCCGTCCTTGTCGTCGGCGCCGCCCGCCGTGCGCGCGGTGACGATGAGAAGGTCCGCGATATGGCCGTCGACGACGAAGGTCTTGGCGCCTGAAAGCGTGAAGCCGTTGCCGGATCGCGCCGCCTTGGTCTCGATGTGTTTTGGCGTGTGCTTCGGCTTCTCGTCGAGGGCGAGCGCCAGCAGGAGGTCGCCGGCCGAGAGTTTCGACAGGAGATCGCCGGACCGCACGCCGCCTGCGCGCTTCAGCGCGGTCGCGCCGAGAATGGCGGTCGAGAGAAACGGCGATGGCGTGAGGTTGCGGCCAATCTCTTCCATGACGACGCCGGCCTCGACATGGCCGAGGCCCGAGCCGCCGTGGTCTTCAGGGGCGAGAATGCCGGCGAAGCCCATGGCGGCGAATTCCTTCCAGATTTCGCGCGAGACGCCGTCGGCGTCGCGACTGTCGCGCAGCTTGCGCAAATGGGCGATCGGCGCGCGATCAGCGACGAGGCCGCGCGCGGAATCGCGGAGCATGGATTGTTCTTCGGTGAGGACGAGGGCCATTTCTAGGTTCCCACAAAGTTCAGAAGTTCGTCATTGCGAGCGAAGCGAAGCAATCCAGCCAACGGGTGTGGCTACGGAATGGATTGCTTCGTCGCTTCGCTCCTTGCAATGACGGCAAGTGTGGTTTGGGCTTACGCCCCCGGCAATTCCAGAATGCGCTTGGAAATGATGTTGAGCTGCACTTCGCTGGTGCCGCCCTCGATCGAATTCGCCTTGGTGCGCAGCCAGGCGCGGGGCGCGTCGCCCTCGGCCGAGCGCTCGCTTTCCCATTCGAGGCCGTCGGAGCCGAGCGAGGACATGACGAGCTCGTGGCGGCGCTTGTTCAGTTCGGTGCCGTAGTACTTGAGGAAGGAGGAATAAGCGGGATGGGCCTGCTTGGTTTTCATCATGTCCCCGGCGCGCTCCATCGCCAGCGCGAAGGCAAAGGCGTCCACATCGAATTCGGCGATGTCGGCGCGCAGCAAGGGATCGGCGAGCGTTCCGTTTTCCACGCCGATCGATTGCGCGGCGATCTGGCCGAGCGGACGGCCGCCGCCGAGCCCCATGCCGCCGATCATGTCGCGCTCGTGGGTGAGCAGATACTTGGCGACGTCCCAGCCCTTGTTGAGCGTGTAGACGAGATTTTCCTTCGGCACCTTCACGTCGGTGAAGAAGGTCTCGCAGAAGGGCGACTTGCCCGAAATCAGCAGGATCGGCCGCGTCTCGACGCCGGGCGTCGCCATGTCGAACAGCAGGAAGGAAATGCCTTCGTGCTTCTTCGCCTTGGGATCAGTGCGCACGAGGCAAAAAATCCAGTCGGCGTAGTTCGCGTAGCTCGTCCAGATTTTCTGGCCGTTGACGAGATAATGGTCGCCCTTGTCCTCGGCCTTGGTCTGCAGCGAGGCGAGGTCGGAGCCGGCGCCCGGCTCCGAATACCCCTGGCACCAGCGGATTTCGCCGCGCGCGATTTTCGGCAGATGCTCCTTCTTCTGGGCTTCGTTGCCGTATTTCAGCAGCGCCGGCCCGAGCATCCAGATGCCGAACGAGTCGAGCGGCGAGCGGCATTTCATCGCGCGCATTTCTTCGCGCAGAATCTTGGTCTCGTCTTTGGAGAGGCCGCCGCCGCCGAATTCCTTCGGCCAGTCCGGCACGGTCCAGCCCCGCGCGGCCATGACCTCCAGCCATTGCTTCTGCGCCTCGTTCTTGAATTTCCAGTTGCGGCCGCCCCAGCAGCGGTCCTCCTCGTCGTCCGGCGGCGTGCGCATTTCGGCCGGGCAGTTGGCCTCCAGCCAGGCGCGCGTTTCGCGCCGGAAAGTTTCGAGATCGGTCATTTGTCTGCTCCTCGAACTTCGCGTCAGCCCATGGTCACGACGACTTTGCCCATGGCCTTGCGGCTGGACAGCCAGTCGATCGCCGCGCCCGCTTTCTCGAGCGGGAAGCTCTCGGAGACGTAGGGCCGGATCTTGCCGTGCGCGTAGAGGTCCATCATCTCGCGCAGGTTCTGCTGGTGCCGTTCAGGGAAGCGGCGCACGAAATCGCCCCAGAAGATGCCGAGCACGTCGCAGCCCTTCAGCAGGGTGAGATTGAGCGGCAGCTTTGGAATGCCGGCGGGGAAGCCGACTACGAGGAAGCGGCCTTCCCAGGCGATGGCGCGCAGCGAGGCTTCGGCGTAATCGCCACCGACGGGATCGTAGATCACGTCCGCGCCGTTCGGCCCGCAGGCCTTCTTGAAGAGGTCGGCGAGCGCCTTGGTCCCGGCCTTGTCGAAGGGGCCGGCGGGATAGACGATGGCTTCATCGGCGCCGTGCTTCTTGCAGAAATCGGCTTTTTCCTGAGACGAGACGGCGGCGATCACCCTCGCTCCCATGGCCTTGCCGAGTTCTACGGCGGCGATGCCGACGCCGCCGGCGGCGCCCAGAACCAGAAGCGTCTCGCCCGCCTTGAGCTTGGCGCGGTCCTTCAGCGCGTGGTGCGAGGTGCCGTAGGTCATGAGAAACGCGGCGGCCTCATCGTAGGGCATGGAATCCGGGATTTTCACCACGCGCGTCGCGTCGACCGCCACCTTCTCGGCCATCCCGCCCCAGCCGCAGGAGGAGAGAATGCGGTCGCCGGCCTTGAAGCCCGACACGCCGTCGCCGACCGCGGAAATCACGCCGGAAATCTCGCCGCCGGGCGCAAACGGGCGCTCGGGCTTGAACTGGTACATGTCGCGGATGATGAGCGCGTCGGGATAATTGACGCCGCAGGCCTTCACATCGACCACCACCTGTCCGGGGCGGGCTTGCGGGTCCGGCAGGTCTTCCAGGCGCAATGTTTCGGGACCGCCGACCTCGCGGCTGATGACGGCTTTCATGCGTTGTCCTCCAGATCGATTGTTTCTGACGGTTGCGCCGCCGGATTGTCCGACAAGATAGTGCGAGCCGATGCCGATGGAAAGTCGAATGCGGCGCCGTCCTTCCGCGCTTGGCCAAGCGGCAAAAATCTTCTATCCCGGCAGCACGGAGCGCCGCCGCGCTTCGCGAAAGTGAAATAATGGGGGCGCCCCCGCGGTGTCGTCGAGCGATAACACCAGGACAGGCGCACGCGTGCTCGTGACCGGCGCGAGCGGTTTTCTCGGGTCGGCCGTTGCGCATGTCCTGCGACAGAAGGGGTATCGCGTGCGCACGCTGGCGCGCGCGACGTCGGCGCGCGCCAATCTCGATCCGCAGGACGAGGCCTTCACCGGCGACATTCTCGATGCGAAATCGCTCGATATGGCGCTGGAAGACGTCGACCATATCGTCCATGCCGCCGCCGACTATCGCCTGTGGGCGCGCGATCCAGACGAGATACTGCGCGCCAATATCGAGGGAACGCGCCTCGTGATGGGCGCCGCGCGCAAGGCCGGCCTATCGCGTATCGTGCATGTCAGCTCGACCGCGACGATCCAGCCCTTGGAGGGCGGGTTGTCCGACGAGACCATGCCGGCCGCCGTCCTTCCGGAAATGGGCAATTACAAGCGCAGCAAGATCCTGTCCGAGCGGCTGGTGGAGCAGATGGCGGCGCACGACGGACTGCCGGTCGTGATCGTCAATCCCTCGACCCCCATCGGGCCGCGCGACATCAAGCCGACGCCGACGGGGCGCATCATCGTCGAAGCGGCGTCCGGGCGCATGCCGGCCTATGTCGAGACCGGCCTCAATCTCGCGCATGTCGACGATGTCGCGGCGGGCGTCGTCGCGGCGCTCGAGCGTGGGCGCATCGGCGAGCGCTATATTCTGGGCGGCGAGAATGTCGCCCTGTCGGACATGCTCGCCGCGATCGCGGACCTGATCGGCCGCCGGCCGCCGCACGTGCGATTGCCGATCGGGTTGATCTATCCCTTCGCGCTCGGCGCGGAGGCGATGGCGCATGTAACCGGACGAACGCCCTTCGCGACGCGCGAGGGATTGCGGCTGGCGCGCAAGACGATGTTCTTCAGCGACGCCAAGGCGCGACGCGAGCTGGGTTACGCGACCCGGCCGTATCAGCAGGGGTTGGCCGATGCGATCGCGTGGTTCCGGCAGGCGGGACACGTCGCATGATCGCCCTCGTGCTGGCCCTGCTGACATTCGCGATCTGGCTGTCGCTGATTTTCGCGCGCGGATTTTTTTGGCAGGCGCGCGTCAGCGACGAGCGGCTCGAGCCGATCGTCGTCGACGGCGCGCAAGAAATTCGTGTGACGGCAATCGTTCCGGCGCGCGACGAAGCCGACACGATTGCGCGCTGCGTGTCGAGCTTGCTGCGACAGGATTGCGCGGTCCCTTTCGACGTCGTCGTGGTCGACGACCAGAGCGCCGACGGGACTGGCGAAATCGCGCGGGCGGCGGCGGCAGCGGTCGGCGCCGGCGATCGGCTGACTGTATTGCGCGGCGAAGATCCGCCGCCCGGCTGGACGGGCAAGATCAACGCCATGCGCGCGGGGCTCGCATATGTGGAGGCGCGCGCAGACGCGCGGCCCGACTACATCCTGTTCACCGATGCGGACATCGAACATGCGCCCGACACGCTTGCCCGTCTCGTCGGCGGCGCGGAGCGCGGCGGCCTGACGCTCGTGTCGTTGATGGCGAAGCTCGCCTGCGACAGCCGCGCGGAGCGCTGGCTCGTTCCCGCCTTCGTCTATTTTTTCCAGATGCTCTACCCCTTCGCCTGGGTGAACAATCCGCGCCGTCGCATGGCGGCGGCGGCCGGCGGCTGCATGCTCGTGCGGCGCGAGGCGCTGGCGCGCGCGGGCGGGCTCGACGTCATCCGTGACGCCCTGATCGACGATTGCGCGCTGGGCGCGGCGATGAAGAAGACCGGGCCGATCTTCCTCGGCCTGACGCAGCGCGTGAAAAGCCTGCGCCCCTATCCGCATCTTGCTGATATCAGGCGGATGGTGGTGCGATCGGCCTTCGCCGAACTCGATTATTCCCTGTGGAGGCTTGGCGTCGCGACGCTCGGCATGGCGCTGACCTTCGTCGCGCCTGCCGCGCTCGCAGGTCATTCGGATCCCACGACAGGCATGTTGGCGCTCGCCGCCTACATACTGATGGTCCTGTCCTATCGGCCGATGCTGCGGTTTTATGGCCTCGGCGCCTGGCGCGGCCTGTTCCTGCCTGTCGTGGCCGCCTTCTATATGGCTTTTACGCTCGAGTCGGCGCTCGCGTATCTGCGCGGCCGCGGCGGCGCATGGAAAGGCCGTTACCAGGCGGCGGGGAGTGCGTCGCCGTGAGTGAAGTCGCCGCCGCCAGCTCCGGCAAGTCCCATCAGGACGAGAATTTTCCGGTCGCCGCGCTGCTCGGGCGCCGCTATCGCGCGCCGGTGCTGGCATTCTACAATTTCGTGCGCGCGGCCGACGATGTCGCCGATCACGCCACGCTCGCGCCGGAGAGGAAGCTCGCGCTGCTGGATGGTCTTGCGCGGGCGCTGACAGGGCAGGGGCCCTCCGACCCGGTCGCGGAACCCTTGAAACAGACGCTGTCCGGGACGCGCGTCACCGACCGGCATGCGCTCGATCTGATCGAGGCTTTCAAGCTGGACGTGACCAAGAATCGTTATCGCGATTTCGATGATCTCGTCGACTATTGCCGCCTCTCGGCCATGCCGGTCGGGCGCTATGTGCTGGACCTTCACGGCGAGAGCCGTGACACATGGGCCGCCTCGGACAAATTGTGCGCGGCTCTGCAGATCATTAATCACCTGCAGGATTGCGGTAGGGATTTTCGCGATCTCGATCGTGTCTATATTCCAGCCGACACGCTGGCCGCGCATGGCGCGCAAGTCGAGATGCTGGGCGCGGATCGTGCATCGCCGGAACTGCGCGCCGCGATCGTCGATCTCGCACGCCGCACACAGGCGCTGCTGGTCGAGAGTTCGGTCTTTCCGTCCCAAGTGCGCAATGTCAGACTCGCGATGAATGTCGCCGCGATCCAGAAGCTCGCGGAGAAGCTGACGGAAGGTCTGCTCGTGCACGATCCGCTGTCGGAACAGGTGCATGCGTCCAAGGCGCGGTTCGCGCTTACTGCGCTCGGCGCGGCCGGGGCCACGCTTGCGCGCCGCGCTTTCTTCCAGAGGCGGAAGGAGACGGATCCATGAGCGGGCCCGTCGATCAACCGCCGGAGGCCGCTTCCGGTTCGTCCTTCTACGCGGGCATGCGCATCCTGCCGCGTGAAAAGCGGCAGGCGATGTTCGATGTCTACGCCTTCTGCCGCGCGGTCGACGACATCGCCGACGGCGATGCGCATCAGGACGATCCGGCGGGCGCGATGCAGCGCTGGCGCGACGAGATCGAAGCGCTTTATGCGGGCGGCGCGCCGGGCGAGGCCGCGCATCTTGCGCCGCATGTCAAGCATTATGGCCTGAAGCGCGAGGATTTCGTCGCGGTCATCGACGGTATGGACATGGATCTGCATGGCCCGATCGTCGCGCCGGACGCGGTCACGCTCGATCTCTATTGCGACCGGGTGGCGAGCGCGGTCGGGCGTCTGTCTGTCCGCGTCTTCGGCATGGACGACAAGCTCGGCGTAGAACTCGCGCATCATCTCGGTCGTGCGTTGCAACTCACCAATATCCTGCGCGACATCGATGAAGATGCGGAGCGCGGCCGCCTCTATCTGCCGCGCGAGGCGCTGGTTGCCGCCGGCATGACCGAACTTACGCCGACGGCCGTCGTCGCGCATCCGCGCCTGGCGGAAGCCTGTGCGCCGCTGCTCGGCCAGGCGCATGCGCATTTCGAGGCGGCGCAGGCGATCATGGATCGCGCGCCGCGCGCCGCCGTGAAGGCGCCGCGTTTGATGGCGGCGGCCTATGCAGACGTGCTCGCGCGGCTCGAAAGGCGTGGCTTCGCCAGCCCGCGCATTCGCGTCGGCGTGGACAAGGTGAAACTGCTTTGGGCCCTGTTGCGCTGGGGCATCTGGTGAGCGGCGTCGTCCATGTGATCGGCGCGGGTCTGGCGGGTCTGGCGGCGGCGACGCGGCTTGCCGCCGAGGGACGGCGCGTGATCGTGCACGAGGCCGCGCGCATGGCGGGTGGACGTTGCCGCTCCTACTACGATCAGCAACTCGGCCTCACGATCGACAACGGCAATCATCTGCTGCTCGCCTGCAATCATGCGGCGATCGGCTATCTCGCGCGAATTGCCTCGATGGATGCGCTTGTGGGGCCGCAGGACTGCGCGTTCGACTTCGTGGATCTCGCGCATGACGAACGCTGGACGTTGCGCCCTAACGCCGGCCGACTTCCCTGGTGGATTCTTGCGGCCTCGCGTCGCGTTCCGGGCACGAAAGCGCTCGACTATCTCGGCGGCGTCAGGCTCCTGACCGCGCCGGCCGACGCGACTGTCGTCAGCGTCCTGCAAAGTCAGAGCGCGCTTTGGGAGCGGATGTGGAAGCCCGTACTCGTTTCCGCGCTCAACACGCCGCTCGATGTCGCGTCTGCACGGCTGGCGGCGGCCGTCGTGCGCGAAAGCCTCGGCGCCGGCGGCGCGGCGGCGCGGCCGCGCGTTCCCGCGCGTGGGCTCGGGCCGGCCTTCATCGATCCAGCGCTCGCTTTTCTGTCGGCGCGCGGCGCGGAGATTCGTTTCGGCGCGCGGCTGCGCGGGTTGCGGTTTCTCGAAGATCGCTTGATTTCTCTCGATTTCGGCGAGGAGACGGTCACGCTTGGAAGCGAGGATCGCGCGATCTTCGCCGCGCCGGCGTGGAGCGCGCTGGAACTTGTGCCAGATATGCAGGCGCCGACGGAACATTGCGCGATCTTCAACGCGCATTTCGCGGTTCGCTCGCCGGAGAAGACGCCACTCCTGACCGGCGTCGTCGGCGGCATGAGCGAGTGGTTGTTCGCATTTCCCGACCGCCTGTCGGTCACGATCAGCGCCGCGGACGCCTTCATTGAAGCCGCGCCTGAGGATATCGGCGAGCGTATCTGGCGCGAGGTCGCCCCGATCGCCGGCCTCGACGTCGCGCAGGTTCCGCCGATGCGTATCGTCAAGGAAAAGCGCGCGACTTTCGCGGCGACGCCGATGCAGGACGCACTGCGTCCAAAGGCTGAGACACGCTGGCGCAATCTGTGGCTCGCCGGCGACTGGACGCAGACAGGGCTGCCGGCGACGATCGAGGGCGCAATTCGCTCCGGCGAACGCGCGGCCGAATTCGCCTTGCGCCCCTGAAGCTCAAATCGTCCTGCCCGCTTTCGCCCAATAGGGATCGCGAAGGCGGCGCTTGAATATCTTGCCGGAATCCTCCCGAGGCAAGTTGTGGCCGATCTCGATGTGGCGCGGCACCTTGTAGTCGGCGAGATGAGCCTTGAGATAGGCGCGCACGTCGTCGATCTTCAGATCGAGGCCGGGTTGCGGCTCTACGACCGCCATCAGGCTCTCGCCGAATTCGGCGTCGGGAATGCCGAAGACCGCGCAATCCTTGATGTCGGGCATATGCAGCGCGACGCTCTCGATTTCCGCGGGATAGATGTTGACGCCACCCGAAATCACCATGTCGCGCTTGCGATCGTTAGTGAAGAGATAGCCGTCGTCGTCGAGATAGCCGACGTCGCCTGAGGTGATGAGGCCATTGCGGTCGATCTCGGCGCGCTTCTCTGGCTTGTTGAAATAGGTGAAGTCCGGCATGCCTTTGATGCGGGTGAAGATCTCGCCGGTCTGGTTGGGTCCGAGCGCCTCGCCGTTCTCGCCGACGATGATGATTTCCGCGCCTTCGACCGGGCGACCGACGGTGCCGGGCTTCTTCAGCGCGTCTTCGCTGGTTGCAAGCGTGACCGCGCTCGATTCTGTCGAGCCGTAGAATTCGTGAATGATCGGCCCCCACCATTCGATCATCTGGCGCTTGGCCTCGGGCGGGCATGGGGCTGCCGCGTGAATGATGTAGCGCAGCGAGGATATGTCGTATTTGTCGCGCACGTCCTTTGGCAGTTTGAGCAGGCGCACGAACATGGTCGGCACCATGAACATGTGCGTGATGCGATGCCGTTCGATCAGCTCCAGCAGGCCCTCGGGATCGAAGCGGGGCGTCAGCACGACGCCCTTGCCGGTGAGAGCTGCGCGCAGGCCAAAGGAATTCGGCGCGGAATGATAGAGCGGGCCGGGCAGGCCCGCGACCATGTCGGGCGTGAATCCATAGACGGTGCGGCGCACCCAGGCCGCCTTCTCCATCTGCTGAGGCGTCGCGGGGTTGCGGCGCACGGCCTTCGGATTTCCGGTCGTGCCGGAAGTGTAGATCATGCTGTCGGTCGCTGGCGGCGGCAGGTTTTCGGCGGGCTGCTGCGCATGCACCCAGACGTTCCAGTTCTGCGCTTCCGCAGGCGCGACGCAATCCTGCGGGCCGAGGCCGTAGGCCGCGGCGAGTTCCGGCGGCGTCGGCGCGATGAAGACATGCACGCCCGCCGGAACGATATGCGCCACGCGGGGCCAGAGATCGGCATGGACGATGAAGGCGCGCGCGCCGCAATCGTTGAGGATGTACTCGACCTCTTCCGCCTTGAAGTGCCAGTTGATCGGCACCGCATAGGCGCCGATGCGTTGGGCGGCGAGCGAGGCCTCGAAGAACGCGAAATCGTTGCGCAGGAAGAGAGCGATGGAATCGCCCGGCTTCACGCCGATGTCGCGAAAGCCGTGCGCGGCCCGGGCCGCGCGCTCGTCGAGTTCGGCGCGCGTCATGTGGCGGTCGCCGCTGACGAGGCCGTCGTTCTTTCCTCCGGTCATGTTCTTCTCGTTCTTGTGTTCGTTTCGCCGCCTCGCGGCGTAGTTTCAGAATTTGGCGCGCAGGTCCTTCCATGCGGCGGTCAAATCGCTTCGGAATTGTGGCGCGGCGATCATGATCAGCGCTTCGGCGCGCGCGTCGAGATCGAGATCGCGCAAGGCAGCCATGCCGTATTCGGTGACGATATAGTCGGCGTCGTTGCGCGGACCAGTGGCGACGCCGGCCGGCAGGCGCGCGACGATACGACTTGCGCCGCCTGCGGAAGAGGGAAGCGCGACGATGGAGCGCCCGCCCTTCGAGCCCGCCGCGCCGCGCTGGAAATCGTGAAAGCCGCCGGCCCCGCTGATCTGGCGGCCACCGAGCATTTCGGCGTTGCACTGGCCGAGCAAGTCTACCTCGATCGCGGAATTGATGGCGACGAAATTGTCCTGTGCCGAAATGGCGGTCGCCGCATGGGTGTAGTCCGCGGAGCGAA
>JAGRKN010000286.1:0-563 GCA_020442275.1 Rhodoblastus sp.
TCGCGCTGCTCGCGCCGCTCACGCAATCGCTGGCGCTGTCCAAGGCGCAGGCTGGCTGGGTCATGGGGGCCTATGCGCTGGCCTACGCGATTTCCTCGCCGGTCTTGATCGCGCTGACCGGCGCATGGCGGCGCCGCGCCGTCATTCTCACCGGTCTCGGCCTGTTCGTCGCGGCCAGCCTCGCCTCGGCCTTCGCGACCGGCGCTGCGACGCTCTATGCCGCGCGCGTCGTCGTCGCGTTCGGCGCGGGCATGACGACGCCGGTTGCCGCTGCGATCGCCGTCGCCATCTCCAGGCCCGAGACGCGCGGGTCCGCGCTCTCCTTCGTCTTCGTCGGCATGACCATGGCGCAGGTGCTCGGCGTGCCCGGCGCGGCCTTCATCGGCTACACCTACGGCGTGCCTGCGGCCTTCGTCGTCGCCGCCGCGCTCGGCGCGCTGATGATGATCTGGATCGCGTTAGCCGTCCCGGCGGACGTGCAGTTCCAGCCGCAGTCGCTCGCCACGCTCGGCCGCACTTTGCTCTCGCCACGCCATCTCGTCGCCGTCCTGCTGACGGTGACG
>JAGRKN010000286.1:675-4642 GCA_020442275.1 Rhodoblastus sp.
TCGGCAATCTGCTCTCGGGCAGGCTTGTCGATCGTCTCGGCCCGAGCGGCGCGCTGATCCTGTTCCTGAGCGGCCAGGCGCTTGTGCTGCCGGCGCTCACAGTCATTCCCTTCAACCTGCCGCTCGGCATGGCGCTCAGCTTTGTCTGGAGCCTCGTGGGATGGGGCTTCACTGTGCCGCAGCAGGCGCGCCTGATGGCGATCGATCCGGCGACGCAGGGGGTGATGCTCGCGCTCAACGCGGCGGGGATTTATCTCGGCAGCGGCATCGGTTCGGCTATGGCGGGCGCGGTCTATCAGGGCTGGGGCATCGAGGCGACCGGCGTCGTCGGCGGCGCCATCGCCGCGCTCGGCATCGCGCATCTGTTCGCCTCGGACTGGCTGATCCGGAAGAACGCCGGTTCGTCATTGCGAGGAGCGAAGTGACGAAACAATCCAGAGCCGGATCGTGGCCCTGGATTGCTTCGCTGTCAGACGAAGTCGGCAACAGCCGACTTCTGTCGGGCTCGCAATGACGGAGGGCCCCTACCGCCGAGCCCGAAAAAAATCCCGTAGCATTTCCGCAGCCTCGCTCTCGCGAATGCCGCCGTAGAGGTCCGGCGCGTGATGGCAGGTCGGCTGCGAGAAGAAGCGCGGGCCGTGCTCCACGGCGCCGCCCTTGGGGTCGCCGGCCGCCCAGTAGAGGCGACGGATGCGCGCGAAGGAGATCGCGCCAGCGCACATGGCGCAGGGCTCGAGCGTCACATAGAGATCGCAGCCGATCAGCCGCTCCGAGCCGATTTCTGCCGCCGCCCGGCGAATGGCGAGAATTTCGGCATGGGCGGTCGGGTCGTGGTCCAGGATCACCCGGTTGCCGGCGGTCGCGATCACCTTGCCGTCGCGCGCCAGCGCCGCGCCGACGGGCGTCTCGCCCGCAGCCGCCGCGGCCCGCGCCGCCGCGAAGGCGGCGTCCCAGGGATCGCCGCTGGCATCGCCGTGCGCGTCGTCCTTTTCAATTACCATCCGCCGTCCAACCTGCTATCAGGCGCCAATGACCGAGAAAGACAAACGACAGGGCGGCCGGCCTTTCAAGTCCGGCGGCGGAAAACCTTCGGGCAAGAAGCCGTTCGGCAAGCCGCGCGGCCCCGCAAAAGGCAGGCCGGAGCGTGAGGCGCGCCAGCCGAAGGCTTATGAAGGCGAGCGCATCGCCAAGGCCATGGCCCGCGCCGGCGCCTGCTCGCGCCGCGACGCCGAGGAATGGATCGCCGAGGGACGCGTGGCGGTCAACGGCCGCACGCTGGAAAGCCCGGCTTTCAACGTGACGTCGGCCGACAAGATCACCATCGACGGCCGCCCGATGGCGGCGCGCGACAAGACCCGGCTCTTCCTGTTCCACAAGCCGCGCGGTTTTGTGACGACGGATCACGATCCGGAAGGACGCGAGACGATCTTCGATTATCTGAGCCAGCGCCATCCCGACCTGCCGCGGCTGATGACCGTCGGCCGGCTCGACATCAACACCGAGGGACTGCTGCTGCTGACCAATGACGGCGGCCTCGCCCGCACGCTGGAACTGCCGCAGACCGGCTGGCTGCGCCGCTACCGCGTGCGCGCGCATGGCGAAACAGATCAGGCCGCGCTCGATACGCTGGCGAAAGGCGTGAGCGTCGATGGCGTCGACTATGCGCCGATCGAGGCCAGGCACGATCGCGTGCAAGGCGCCAACACCTGGCTGACGCTCGGCCTGCGCGAAGGCAAGAACCGAGAAGTGCGCCGCGTGCTCGGCTCCATCGGTCTCGACGTCAACCGGCTCATTCGCGTGTCCTACGGCCCGTTCCAGCTCGGCGAACTCGCCGAAGGCGCGGTCGAGGAAGTAAAGACGCGCGTGCTGCGCGACCAACTTGGCCCGAGCCTGATCGCGCAATCGCAGGCCGATTTCGATGCGCCAGCGCGCGAGGACGACCAGCGCAAGCCGCCCAGGCGCGAGCATGGCGAGCGCGGACTGAAGGGCCGCGAGCATGGCGAGCGCGGACCGGGGAGCCGCGAGCGCGAATTTTCGCGCGACCGCGAGGAGCGCGCGCCGCGTGGGCGGGGCGGCGATCGCCCGGATCGCGAGCGTCCGCCGCGCGCGTTCGAGGGCCGTCCCGGCCGTGACAAATTCGAGCGCCGTGATGAGCGCGCCGAGCTGGAGCCCAAGCGCGAGCGCCCCAAGAGCGGGCCGCGCAAGCATGTCTCGACCCTGCGCGTCGAGCGCGACAAGCGCATGCGTGAAGACGATCGCGTGAAGATCGAGCGGGGCGAAACCGCCGACCGCAAGGGCAGGGCGGTGAAGGTCGAGCGCGTCGTTTCCGCTGCGCCCAAGGCGGGCGAGGAGTCGCGCAACGCACGTCGCTTCAAGGCCGAGCGCGGTGGCGACCGCCCGATGCGGCGGGGCCGCGACGAGCGCGCCGGCGAGCGGTCGCCGCGTGGCGAGGGACGCGGTGAGCGCGCGTTGGAGAGCAGGCAACGACGCGAGGGCGGCGATCGTCCGCAGCGCTTTGGAGGATCGCGTGACGAGGCCGCGCGCCCGCCGCGCGAGGGCCAGCGCGACGGCGCCAAGCGGTTTGCCCGCGACGATCGCGGCGGCGATCGGCCGTTCAAACGCGCTGACAAGCCGGGCGGCGAGCGCAAGGGACCACGGCCCGGCGGCGATGAGCGCAGAGGCCCACGCCCCGGTGGCGCAAGAACCGGCGTCGATCGCCCGCGCGGCGCCGGCCCACGCAAACCGCCTCGCGGCAAGACATAATGCGCATCGTTGGCGGTCGCTTTCGCGGACGCACTCTGAAAGGCCCGTCCTCGCACGCGGTGCGGCCGACCTCGGACCGCCTGCGCGAAACAATCTTCAACATTCTCGCGCACGGCTACGACGACGCGGTCGAGAACGCGCGCGTGATCGACCTCTTCGCCGGCACCGGCGCGCTCGGCCTCGAAGCGGTTTCGCGCGGCGCCCGCTTCGCGCTGTTCGTCGACGAAGGATCGGAAGCCCGCGCCCTGTTGCGTGAAAATGTCGAAGCGCTCGGCCTCGGCGGCCTCACGCGCATCTTCCGCCGCGACGCGACCAAGCTCGGCGATGCGCCCGCGGGCGAAAAATTCGATCTCGCCTTTCTCGACCCGCCCTACGGCAAAGGTCTCGCGCCGCGCGCCTTGCGCGCCTTGATCGATGGTCATTGGCTCGCCGATCGCGCGCTCTGCATCATTGAGGAAGCGGCGGAAGAGGAGGTTGCGCTGCCACCGGGCATGCGCGCGCTCGACCGCCGCGCCTATGGCGACACGCAGATCGTTTTCGCGCGGGTCGAGGCCGGTTAACGGTTAACTTTATCCATCGTCTTCATCATTCGTTGACCATGCCGCAGCGCGCCCGCAGGGTCGCGAGCAACAGCGGATGGAGCCCTGCATGTCTTTCGTATCGGACGGCGACTGGCGCAAATGGGGCGAGATCGATCCCTATTTCGGCGTCGTCAGTTTCGATGAATTCAAGGCCGAACGCATAGCGGGCAATCGCGAACGCTTCTTCGCCACCGGGCGGCGCGAGATCGACACGGCCATGCGCGAGATTTTCGCGCATTATGGCGAAGTCGCGCATCGTCGCGCGCTCGATTTCGGCAGTGGGGTCGGCCGTCTCGCGATTCCGCTCGCGGAGCGTTACGACGCCGTCGTCGGCGTGGATATTTCGGATGCCATGATCGCGGAAGCCCGCGAAAATTGTCGCGACGCCGGCGTCGCCAATGCCGAGTTCGTCCTCTCCGACGATGGCCTCACGCGGCTCGACGGTTCGTTCGATCTCGTGCACAGCTACATCGTGCTGCAGCACATTCCGGTCGAACGCGGCCTTGCGCGCACAGCGCAAATGTTGGCGCGCCGCGCGCCGGGCGGCGTCGCCTGCCTTCATTATTCACTTCGGCGGACGCTGCCTGCTGCCCGGGTGCTGGGCTGTGCGCGGAAGGATCATG
>JAGRKN010000287.1 GCA_020442275.1 Rhodoblastus sp.
CTGCTTGTTCTTGTCTAGCACGCCGGGCACGTCGGTCAGGAACAGCAGGCCCTTGGCGCCGAGCGCACCCGCGATCGCGCCCGCGAACGTGTCGGCGTTGATGTTGTAGGTCTCGCCGTCCGCGCCCTGCCCGACCGGCGCGAGCACGGGAATGAGCTCTCGGCCGAGCACCTGGTCCAGCACGGTCGTGTCGACCTTGGAGGGTTCGCCGACGAAGCCGAGGTCGACGACTTTCTCGATGTTGGAATCGGGATCGTAGACGGTGCGCGCGACCTTGGTCGCCGTCACCATATTGCCGTCCTTGCCGCAGAGGCCGATGGCGCGACCGCCCTCGGCGTTGATGAAGCCGACGATCTGCTTGTTGATGGAGCCGGCGAGCACCATTTCGACGATCTCGACGGTCGCCTTGTCGGTGATGCGCAGGCCGGCCGCGAATTCCGACTTGATGCCGAGCTTCGACAGCATGGCGCCGATCTGCGGGCCGCCGCCGTGCACCACCACCGGATTCACGCCGGACTGCTCCAGGAGCACCATGTCCCGGGCGAAATCGCGGGCGACCTTGTCGTCGCCCATGGCGTGGCCGCCGTATTTCACCACCACGATGGCGTCGTCGTAGCGCAGCATGTGCGGCAGCGCCCGCACGAGCGTCTGCGCCGTGGCATGGGCTGCGTCGAACTGGTTCTTGTCGGTCATGGCGGCGTCCGGTGAGATCGGCGGCATCGCGGAGATGCGCATCGCCGATCGATGCGAAGAACAGGGCGGGCTTATCTAGCGGCTCGGCGTGACGATCTCAATGCAGGAGGTCGCGAGGCGGAAAGTCAGAGCACGCCATATTTCCTGAACCACGCCAGCGCGCGCGCCCAGCCGTCCTCGGCCGCCTCCTTGCGGTAGCTCGACCGGAAATCGGCGTGGAAGCCGTGCGGCGCGCCGGGGTAGACGTGAAACTCGGCGGTCTTCCCGGCGGCCTTGAGCTTTTCCTCCATCTCCTCGACCTGCATGACGAGAATGCCCTGGTCGGCCTCGCCGTAGAGGCCGAGCACCGGCGCCTTCATGTCGGCGGCTTGCTCAAGCACGCTTTTCGGCCAGATCGCCTTCTGTTCCGGCGGGTCCTCGATCGGCCCGTAGAAGGCGACGCCCGCCTTGGGCGGATGGGCGGAGGCGGAATATTGCCAGACCGCGCGGCCGCCGCGGCAGAAGCCGACCATGCCGAGCCGACCCGTGTCGCCGCCCTGGCCCTTCGCCCAGGCGACCGTCGCATCGAGATCGACGATCAGTTCGGCGTCGGGCTTGGCGTTGACGATCGCGAAGACCTTCGAGAAATCCGTCTGGCTCGGCAGGTCGACGCCGGCGCGGAAATAATAGTCCGGCGCGACAGCGAAGGCACCCTGCTTCGCCAGCCGGCGCACGACGTCGCGGATATATTCGTGCAGGCCGAGCGCCTCCATGGCGACGAGGATCACGGGAGGGTTCGTCGCCTTCTCCGGCCGGGCGAAATAGACCGGCATCTGGCCGCCCGCGACCGCGACCTTGCCTTCGCCGGTCGTCAGCCCCACTGCGTCGGTGCGGATGGCGTCAGCGCGCACGGGGCCGGCGGAGAGCGCGTAGCCCGCGGCGGCGGCGCTCGACACACGCATGAAGCCGCGGCGCGAGACCGGCGGCGGCGTCCACAATCCCTTGATGTCGGCTGGCAGATTCATGGCGCGATGTCCTCCCGCGCGCAGACTATTACGCGCCGCGTTCGGCCAGCAATTGCGCGATCGCCGCACGAAGATCGGGCACGCCCTCGCCGGTCTGGCTGGAGGTGAAAATCACGTGCGGGTAGGCCGCCGGTCGCTTGGCGATCCTGGTCTGCGTCTCCGCGATGATCCGCTCGATGTCGCCCTTCTTCACTTCGTCCTTCTTGGTCAGCACGAGGGCGTAGGAAACGGCGGCGGCGTCGAGCGCGTCTAGCATCTCCTCGTCCACCTTCATCACGCCGCGCCGGCCGTCGATCAGCACATAGACGCGCAGCAACTTCGCCCTGCCGCGCAAATAATCCTTCATGAGGCCGTCCCATGACGAAATCTTGGTCTTGGAGACAGCCGCATAGCCGTAGCCCGGCATATCGACGAGACGCGCGCGTTCGACGTCATCCGGATTCTTTCGGCCGAGCGCGAAGAAATTGAGCTGCTGCGTGCGGCCGGGCGTATGCGAGACGCGCGCGAGCGTCTTGCGGCCGGTGAGCGCATTGACGAGCGAGGACTTGCCGACGTTGGAGCGGCCGGCGAAGGCGAATTCGGCGGGGCCGCCGGGCGGCAGGTCGCCCTGCTTGGCCGCCGCCCAGATGAAGTCACAGGCGCCGGCGAAGAGCTTGCGGCCCTGTTCGGCGTAGTCGGGTTCGATCACTTCGGTCACGGGCGGTCTTCTCTCCGCGTCATGCCCGTGCTTGTCACGGGCATCCACGCCGGGCCGCGCGGAAATGCCGGGAGCGCTGCGTCGGCGGAGTGGCGTGGATGGCCGGGACGAGCCCGGCCATGACGGCTTTGAACTCTACGCCGCCTTGCGGCGGAAGGTCTTTGCCAGATTGTCCCAGAGCTCGAAGGGCACGCCGGCGCGCTTCATGATGAAGCCCTGCTGCGCCACCGACAGGAGGTTGTTCCAGGTCCNNCCAGTAGATGACGAGGCCGGCCGGGAAGGAGCCCATCATGAAGGTGAAGATGACCGGCATCCAGGCGAACATCTGGCGCTGCACCGGATCGGTCGCCTCCGGGTTCATCTTCATCTGCACCCACATCGACACGCCCATCAGAAGCGGCCAGACGCCGAGCCACAGGAACGAGCCGAAGACCGGAACATGGGTCGGGTCGAACGGCAGCAGACCGAACAGGTTGAAGACATTGGTGGGATCGGGCTGTGACAGGTCCTTCACCCAGCCATAGAAGGGCGCCTGGCGCATTTCGATGGTGACGAACAGGACCTTGTAGAGCGAGAAGAAGACCGGGATCTGGATCAGCATCGGAAGGCAGCCGGCGACCGGATTGACCTTCTCGCGCTTGAACAGCTCCATCTGCTCCTGCTGCTGCTTCACCTTGTCGTCGGGGTATTTGGCCTGCAGTTCCTTGAGCTGCGGCTGCAGCGCCTTCATCTTCGCCATCGACAGATACGACTTGTTGGCGAGCGGGAAGAAGGCGAGCTTGACGATGACGGTGACGGCCAGGATCGCGAGGCCGAAATTGCCGATCAGCTTGTAGAGGAAGTCGATCAGCTTAAACATCGGGCG